>CAMMLJ010000001.1 GCA_946497695.1 uncultured Clostridium sp.
AAAAGAGTTGCGTTAGCAACTCTTAAAGGAAAAATTTATTTTTCCTGTTTTTTATTTGTCAAATTAAAATCAGAGATTTTGCTTACAGTTTAATTTGTTTAAAACTTGAAATAATAAAGCAGCTACTATATAATATAACAGAATTTAGAAAGAAGGTAGATTATGAATATTTTAACAATAGGTGATATTGTAGGAGAAATAGGAGTAAAAAAAGTAGTAAAAGAATTACCTAAACTTAAAGAAAAATATAATATAGATTTTTGCATAATAAATGGTGAAAATTCAGCAGGAGGAATGGGGATAACTAAAAAGATTTTTGATTCTATAATAAATGCTGGAGCAGATGTAATAACAATGGGGAACCATACATGGGGAAAGAAAGATATATTTTCATTTATAGACGATAAAAGAATTGTTAGGCCAGCAAATTATACAAAAGGATTACCTGGTAATGATTATAGTATATTTAATAAAAATAATAAGAAAATTGCAGTTATAAATTTAATAGGAAGAACATCAATGGGAATATTATCCGAAAACCCATTTATAGTTGCAAATGATATATATAATAAATTAAAAAAACAAGTGGATATTTTAATTTTGGACTTCCATGCAGAGGCTACAGCAGAAAAAATTGCTATGGGATATTATATGGACGGAAAATATACTATAGTATATGGAACACATACACATGTTCAAACTGCTGATGATCAAATATTAGAAAAAGGAACAGCATATATAACTGATATTGGAATGACAGGACCAAAGAAATCAGTTATAGGAATGGACGTAGGAGTTTCTTTTAAAAGATTTGTAACATCACTTCCAGAAAGATATAAATTAGCAGATAGCGAGGCAATGCTAAATGGATGTGTTTTTAAAATTAATGATGAAACAAATCGAACAGAAGAGATAATTAGAATAAATGCTAGATAAATGTCGAAAAGTGTTAAAACACGCGATGCAAACCTCCTAAAAAATGGAAAAAACTCTTTACATTATTTTCCAAATATAATATAAATATATCAGTCACAAGATGAACTAAAAAATAAATTATAGGAGGCAAAAAATGGAAGTTTTAAAAATCTCATCAAAATCAAATCCAAATTCAGTTGCAGGAGCAATTGCAGGTTTGGTAAAGGAAAATAATAAGGCAGAAATGCAAGCAATAGGTGCTGGAGCATTAAATCAAGCTGTAAAAGCAGTAGCAATAGCAAGAGGATTTGTAGCACCATCAGGAGTAGATTTAGTTTGTATACCTGCATTTGCAGAAGTTCAAGTAGAAGGAGAAGATAGGACTGGTATGAAGTTAATAATAGAATCAAGAAAATAAATTACAATGGGGGCTTATTTAAGTCCTCATTTTTGTATATACACATATAAAAATATCTTGAAAAAAATACAAAATTAATATATTATAGAGAAGTAAAATACAAATGTAAATGGAGAGAAAAATGAAATCAAATTTTATGAAATATATTTTTTTTATAGCTGTAATTATAATTATTGGTATAGCAGTTTATATGATTTATGAAGAAAATAAGTCAAGTTCAGAAAATACAGAAAATAAAACAACTGCTCAAACAAGTCAAACTATTACAGATTTAAGAATGGAAATAGTAAGTTATGATACTATAAATCCACTACTAAGTAGTAATAGGAATGTGCAGGAGATAACTAAGTTAATATTCGAGCCATTAATACAACTAGATGAAAATTATAAATTACAAGCTTGTTTAGCTACAGAATGGGCAAAATCAGGAGATACTTCTTATATAATAAAGTTAAGAAATAATGTAAAATGGCAAGATGGAACAGCATTTACAGCACAAGATGTAAAATATACAATAGAAACATTAAAACAAATAAATTCAATATATAACTATAATGTTCAACATATTACAAGTGTTGATATAATTGACAATTATAGTGTAAGAATAAATTTGGATACAATAATACCATTTTTTGAATATAATTTAATATTTCCAATAGTTTCAAGCACATATTTTTCAGGACAAGATATACAAAATACAGATAAAAATAATACTCCAATTGGTACAGGAATGTACAAAATAGAATCAAATTCAGAAAATACAGTAGTATTAAAAAAGAATACAAGTTGGTGGAACATATCAGAAAAAAATGCAAAGGTGGAAACTATAAATGTAAATAAATATTCATCTATGGGAGAAGCATACAATGCATTTAAATTAGGAAATATAGATATATTAACAACTGAAAATATAAATATAGAAGATAATATTGGAACAATTGGATATAACAAAAAAGAATATTATGGAAGAAGACATGATTTTATTGCATTAAATACTGCAGATAGTTTCTTAAGTAGGTGGGAAGTAAGAAAAGCAATATCATATGCTATAGATAAAAGTGGTATAGTAACAAGTGTATTTGGAGGAAAATATTATACAGCAGATAATCCATTAGATTATGGTAATTGGACATTTGACCAAACTAGTACTAGTGCAGGATATAATCCAGATCAAGCTAAGCAAGTGCTAATTGATGGTGGCTGGTCATATAAATATGGAAGTTGGCAAAAAACTGAAAATTATAGAACAATAAGACTAAATATAAATCTTACGGTAAATGCAGATAATAGCTCACAAGTTGCAGTTGCAGATTTAATAAAAACAAGTTTAGAAAATATAGGAATCCATGTAAATGTATCTAAATTAAATACGGAAAGATTTAATACAGCATTAAACAATAGAAACTATGGAATGATAATTACAGGAACTAATAGTTCGTTATCACCTAGTTTGGTTACTTATTTTGGATCAGGAAATTTAGCTAATTATCAAAATGAAGAAGCAAATAATTTATTAAATGAATTATTAAGTTTAACAGATGAAAATAAGATAAAAGAACATACAAATAGGTTAATTCAAATTTATAGAGATGATGCACCATATATCAGTTTATATTTTAATAAAGTAAATGTAATTTATAGTACAAGTCTAGTGGGTGATATAAAACCAAATCAATATAATATTTTTTATGGAATAGAAAATTGGTATAGAAGATAAAAAAACTATTGACAAAAAAATAAATTAGTATATAATAAAACAAACATACGTTCATAGGAGGAAAAATAATGAGTGAAGAAAATATAGAAAGAAAAAAAGCGTTAGAAATGGCAATGAGTCAAATAGAAAAACAATTTGGAAAAGGTTCAGTAATGAAATTAGGAGAATTTAAAGCAATGGAAGTAGAAGCTATACCAACAGGAGCCTTAAGTCTAGATATAGCATTAGGAATTGGAGGAGTTCCAAGAGGAAGAATAATAGAAATATATGGTCCAGAATCATCTGGTAAGACAACATTAGCATTACATATAATTGCAGAAGCACAAAAACAAAATGGTGAAGCAGCTTTTATAGATGCAGAACATGCATTAGATCCAGTATATGCAAAACATTTAGGTGTAGATATAGATAATTTATTAGTATCACAACCAGATACAGGAGAACAAGCATTAGAAATAACAGAAGCATTAGTAAGAAGTGGTGCATTAGATGTAGTTGTAGTAGACTCTGTAGCAGCATTAGTTCCAAAGGCAGAAATTGATGGAGATATGGGAGATTCTCATATGGGTCTACAAGCAAGATTAATGTCACAAGCATTACGAAAATTGGCAGGAGCAATAAATAAATCAAAAACAGTATTAATATTCATAAATCAATTAAGAGAAAAAATTGGTGTTATGTTTGGAAATCCAGAAACAACAACTGGAGGTAGAGCTTTAAAATTCTATGCATCAGTTAGAATGGATATTAGAAAAATAGAAAACATAAAACAAGATGGTGAAATAACAGGAAGTAGAGCAAGAGTAAAAGTAGTAAAAAATAAAGTTGCACCACCATTTAGAGAAGCAGAATTTGATATAGTATATGGTAAAGGTATTTCTAAAGAAGGAAATATTTTAGATATGGCAGTAAACCTAGACATAATCGAAAAAAGTGGTTCTTGGTTTAGTTATGCTGGAAATAGAATTGGACAAGGAAGGGAAAATGTTAAAAAATATTTAGCAGAAAACCCAGATATAATGGCAGAAGTAGAAAAGAAAGTAAGAGATAATTTTGAAAAAGCTTTTGAAAAAAGCTTAGGCGATGAAGAAGAAAATAATGATGATGATGACGTAGTAGTATTAGTAGAAGACGAAGAAGCAAAACCAAAGAAAAAATAAAAAATAAGGAATAAAAATGTATAGTATAGAAGAATTTGACAAAGCAAAAACTAAAATTTTAAAATATATTATGTATAAAAAAAGAACAGAAAATGAAATAAGAACAAAATTTAAAGATATAGATGAAGACCTCTTAGAAGATAGTATAGAATATTTAAAAGAAGCAGGATATATAAATGATAAAAATTATATAGAAAGAGCAGTTGCAGAATTCAGAAATTTAAAAAATATGTCTATAAAAGAAATAATTTATAAATTATATTCAAAGGGAATTAAAAGAGAGGTATTAGAAGATTATATAAGTGAACATATAGATGAATTAGAAGAATACGAAAAACAATCTGCTCAAAACATTATAAACAAAAAAATAAATAATACGGAAAAAGAAGATATAATAAATTATTTATTAAGAAAAGGATATAAAAAAGACAATATAAAAATAGAGGAGTAATTATGGCAAATATGTTGATGTTAGAGACAAATAAATATGCAATAAAAATAGATAATTTTGAAGGACCATTAGATTTATTATGTCATTTAATTGACAAAAATAAAATGGATATTTATGATATAAAAATAAATGAAATAGCAGATCAATATATAGAATATCTAAATCATATGGAAGAAATGAATTTAGATATAGCAAGTGAATTTGTAATAATGGCATCAACATTAATTTATTTAAAATCTAAGAGTTTACTTCCAAAACAAGATGTGGAAGAAGAAGAACTAACTGAAGAAGAACTTATACAAAGAATTATAGAATATAAAAAATATAAAGAAATTATAAAGAAATTAAAAGTAAATTACGAAGAAAATTCAAAGATTTATTTAGGAACAAGAGAAAATATAGAATTACCAAAACAAGAAATCGAAAAAGAATATGAAAAAGATTTAATTCCGAATCTATATAAATCACTTTTACAAAAAAACGAAGAAAAAATTAATAAAAATGCAGAAAACATAGAAAAAATTGCAATAACAGATAACTATACAGTAACAAGTAAAGTAAAAGAAATGTTTAAAGCATTAATTAAAAATAATAAATTTGTATTTAATAAATTATTTTCTATAAAAGAACATAATAAACAAGAAGTAGTAACAGCTTTTAGTGGTTTGCTAGAAATGTCAAAAAGAGATAAAGTAAATACAACTCAAGAAGATTTATTTAAAGATATAATAGTAGAGAAAAAGAAAAAAATTGTATAAATAAATAAAATTTGGAAAAAATACTAGCAGAGGTGGAAATATGCTAGTATTTTTTTTTATTGTATTAATAATATTAGGTAGTTTAATAATATTACTAGCAGCCACTACAATTCAATTACAAATAAACAATTTATATATAAGAGACAATCAAAAAAAAGAAGGAGAAATAAAAATAGTACTAAAATTATTAAATATAATACCATATTTAGAATTAAATTTACTAGATAGTAAATTCATAAAAAAACAGATGACTTTGGAAAATTTAGAAAAAAATATAGATAAATCGAAAATTAAAATATATAAAAATGAATTAAAACAAATTCTTGGAATAACAAAAGTAGAAGAACTATATGTAAAGATAAATCTACAAAGTGAAAATATATTTTTCATGACATTTGTAACAGTTATATTATCAACTATTTTATCAATTATATTTGCAAAAAATATGTTAGATAAAGATGAAGGAAAATATGGAATAAGCATGAAATATGCCAATAATACAGCATATGAAATTTATCTAAATAGTATAATAAATTTAAAAATTATACATATTATAAGTGTAATGTGTGAAATTTTGAAAAGAAAGAGAGCTGATAAAAATGCAAGAAAATCCTATAGAAGGACTTATGAATACAACAATGAATAGTATTAAGGATATGGTGGATGTTAATACTATTGTAGGCAGACCAATAGAAACAAAAAATGGAATAATTATTCCATTGTCAAAGGTAACCTTTGGATTTGCATCAGGAGGTAGTGAATTTAATAGTGAGACTATAGATAATTATAATAAGAAAGAAAAAGAAGAATCTATAGAATATAAATTACCATTTGGAGGAGGTAGTGGTGCTGCAGTTAATATAAGTCCAATAGCATTTTTAGTAGTACAAAATGAAAGTGTAAAATTATTACCTATAGAACATTCTTCATCAGTTGATAAATTATTAGATTATGTTCCAGATATAATGGAAAAGGCTAATAATTTAATAAACAAATGCACAAATAAAGAAGAAAAAGTAAATACAAAAAAAGAAAAAATAGTAAAAGTAAAAAGACCATTTGAGTACGAAACAACAATTACTTCGGAAGAAATGGAAGATGGTTAAGCGAACTTATAATGGTTCGCTTAATTTGTTTTATAGCCTCAATTGACAAAAAAAGAAGATACAGATCTTACTGAATTAATTGGGCTTTTACATGATATAGGAAGATTTGAACAAATAAGAATATATAATATTTTATGGATAAAGATAGTGTGAATCATGCCAAATACGGTGTGAAAGTACTGTTTGGAGGAGGTTTAATAAGAAAGTTTATGTAAGGTATATAATTTTGCTAAAGATTATTTAGATAAAGAATTGAGTAAAGTAATATAAAAGAATTAGGTGAATTAATATGGAACAACAAGAATTAAAATATTTAAAATTACTATCGGAAAAGTTTCCTAACATACAAGAGGTATGTACAGAAATAATAAATTTAAAAGCAATTCGAAATTTACCAAAAAGTACAGAACATTTCTTAAGTGACTTACATGGTGAATATGAATCTTTTTTACACATATTAAAGAATGCTTCTGGAGTAATAAAAACAAAAATTGATGAAGTTTTTGAATATACTATGACCAATAGTGAAAGAAGAAAATTTGCAACATTGATTTATTATCCAGAAGAAAAATTAAAATTACTAAAAGAAGAAAATAAAGATAATTTAAATGAATACTATAAAATTACTTTATATAGGTTAATAAAATTATGCAAAGTGGTAGCATCAAAATATAGTAGATCAAAAGTAAGAAAAGCAATGCCAAAAGGATATGAATATATTATTGATGAGTTATTACATGGTAGTATGGAATTACAAGATAAGGAAACATATTATGCGCAAATAATAGAATCAATAATAAAATTAGGAAGAGCAGAGGCTTTTATAATCGAGATATCAAAATTAATACAACAATTATCAATAGATCATCTTCATATTATAGGAGATATTTATGATAGAGGACCTGGTCCAGATATTATAATTGATAAACTTATGAAATATCATTCAATAGATATAGAATGGGGAAATCATGATATTGTTTGGATGGGAGCAGCATGTGGAAATCCAGCATGTATAATGAATGTTATAAGAATTTGTGCAAGATATGGAACTGTATCAATTTTAGAAGAGGGATATGGAATAAATATTAGGAAAATGACTGAGTTTGCGAAAGAACAATATACTAATAGAGTTCCAAGTGTTTTTCATTCACATACAGAAGAATTTGAAGAAGGTCTAGATATAGAACTTATGGGTAAAATGGAAAAAGCAGCAGCAATTATGCAGTTTAAGTTAGAAGCAGAAATAATTAAGAGACATCCAGAATATGAAATGGAAGATAGACTATTACTAGACAAAATAAATTTTGAAGAAGGAACTATAAATATTAATGGATATACTTATAAGTTGCTAGATACAGATTTTCCGACAATAGATAAAGACTCTCCATATGAATTATCAGTAGAAGAAAAAGAGGTTGTAGAAAAATTAATTAAAAGTTTTAAAAATAGTGAAAAATTACAAAAACATATAAACTTTTTATATACTAAAGGTAGTATTTATAAAATATATAATCAAAATTTGTTAATTCATGGCTGTATTCCAATGAATGATTTAGGAGAATTAGTAGAAATAAAATTTGAAAATAAAAAGCTAAAAGGTAAAGAATATTTAGATTATATAGATGAAATTGCACGTAAAGCATTTTATTTAGATGAAAGTGAAGAAAAAACAAATGCTATGGATTTTCTGTGGTATTTATGGTGTGGTAAATATTCACCAATATTTTGTAAAAATGCAATGAAAACATTTGAAAGATATTTTTTAGAAGATAAAAATTTAAGGAAAGAAATAAAGAATCCATTTTATAAATTTGCACAAGATGAAAATGTATGTAAATATATATTAAGAGAATTTGGAATAAATGAAGAAGAAGGAAGAATTATTGGAGGACATATGCCGGTTAAATTGAAAGATGGTGAAAGTCCAATAAAAGCAAACGGAAAATTATTAATAATTGATGGAGGACTTTCTAAACCTTATCAAAAAACTACAGGCATTGCTGGTTATACATTAATCTATAATTCATATGGCTTACTGCTTACTGCACATGAGCCATTTACATCTACAGAAGATGCCATTATAAATGAAACAGATATACATTCTACAAAACAAATTGTAGAAAAGGTTGAACGCAAAAAGATTGCAGATACAGATATAGGTAAAAAATTAGAAGGACAAATTAAAGACTTAAATAAATTGTTAGATGCATATAAAACAGGAAAAATAAAACAAGAAGAATAGGGATTTGGGTGTTCCTTGGGGGGATTTGGGGACGTTCCTCAAATCCCTTTCTTTAATATATGGCAAGTTGAAATATATAACTTAAGGCTATTGCCTTATATAAAATTTTAATTAATCCATGATTTAAATACATATTGCAACATATGAGGTAAATCTATTTTATCTACACTGTTTTTTGCGACTATATCAATAGTTGCAATTGTTTCACCATTTAATGAATAAGAAATTTCACCTAGTTTATCACCTTCATTTATAGGTGCAGATATTTCATCAGGAAGATTAATATTTTGCTCAATATTACTTTCTTCACCTTTTTTTAGAAGAATTCCTGCATCATTAGCAAGTACTGCGCAAACGGATGAAGAAACCCCTTTAGATAATGGAACTTCTTTAATAGTATCACCTTTCTGAGCAAAAGTTTTATAAGAATAATTTGCAAAGCCATAATCTAATAATTTAGTTGCTTCAGCAAATCTATCTTTAGTAGTAGGTGCCTTCATTATTACAGCAATTAAGGATAAACAATCACGAGTTGCAGATGCGGATAGATTATATAGTGCAAGAGAAGTAGAACCTGTTTTTAATCCAGTAGCTCCTCTATAATTTCTGACTAATTTATTAGTATTGACTAATTCAGATTTTCCATCACGTAAAGAATCCATGTATATTGTAGTATATTTTTTTATATCAGGGTGTTTTTCTAAAAGTTCGCGAGACATAAGCGCAATATCATAACTAGAAGATACATGACCATCTTCATCTATACCATGACAATTTTTAAAAGTAGTATCATTCATTCCAAGTTCCTTTGCTTTTGCATTCATTTGTGCAACAAAGTTTTCTTCAGAACCAGCCAAATATTCCGCCATTGCAACAGTACAATCATTTGCAGAAACAACACATATGGCTTTTAACATTTCGTCTACACTTAAAGTTTCTTTTGTATCAAGCCATATTTGTGAACCACCCATTGAGCTTGCATTTTCACTACAGGGTATTTGGTCTGTATAACTTAATCTACCAGAATCTATTGCTTCCATAATTAAAAGAATTGTCATAACTTTAGTAACACTTGCAGGACGTAATTGTTCATGTACATTATGTTCATATAGTATTTTTCCAGTTGATTGTTCAATTAATATAGCGCTTCCACATGTGAGATTTAAGCTATTTTCCGCTAATTGTGATTGTTCATCAGCAATAACACTAGTTAAGACTTCTGGTGAAGACCAAACATATGAAGAATCAGTATATGCAAAACAAGAAATTGGGGTTAATATTAAACTAAAAATAATTATAGAAATTAAAAGTTTATAAATAAATTTTCTTATTTTAATCCCCTCCTTTTCCTAAAATATATGCTAAAGGAGAAAAGATATGAATTAAATTTTAATTAATTTAACTACAACGTATTTTTTTGAGGCTTGAGCTAAAATTTTTATACTATAATTATTGGTGTTTTTAAATTTAAAATCAACACTTCCATATGCTACTGCAGCATCATGACCTTCTTTTACATATGGAACAGTGTTACTGTGTTCGTGTCTTTCTACAACTTTAAGAGATGAAACCTTTTGGACAGCATTGTATAAGGTAGAACTTACCTGACAGTTTCCACCACCATAACCTTTAATTTTATTTCCATTTGAATCATATATATCTGCTTCCTCATATCCTTTAGCAGAGGTAGAAGGTCCAATTGTTTTTGTAAAAGAAAATGTTTCATTAGGTTTTACAATAGTTCCATTTAATTTGTTAGATGTTATTTCTAAATTATTTTGTCTAGCAGAATCTGTAGAATATATTCTAGTAGAAAATTGTGCTAGCAATTCTTCAGATTTATTAGTATTTGTTGATTTAGTGGAATTAGAAGTAGTGCTAGTAGAAGAAGTATTATTAAAGATTGTATTATTTGATATTTCATTTAAAGAAACATCACTAATATCAATCGATGTTCTATTAACTTCGACAGTATTAACTTCTGTTTGAGTTTTTTCTTCTTTACTACATCCAGAAAAACAAATTGTAGTAAGTAAAATAATAAAAAATAGTAGCATTTTCTTTTTCATAAAATTCAATCCTCTCAAATAAAAATAATAGGCACAATAAAATATTTTATAATATTTTTACACGAAATGAGCAAAAAAATACCAAAACATATGATAAACGTTAAAAATATTGACAAAAAAATAAAATATAGTATAATAGAAATATGAGTTTAAGAGAGAAGGAGAGGTTCAAATGCTAGCTAAATATTGGAAAAGAATAGGTTTAATAATATTAGTAATAGCTTGTTTGTTTAATATAACTTTTAAACTAGTAAATAAAACATCTTTAAAAGAAGAGCTAGAAACATCTGGACAATACATTCTAGATCATGAACAAACAAATGAAGTAAATTAAATAAAAAAGAAATTAGGGCTTGAAAATTAATGAAATATATGTTATGATAATATACAGCATTTTACGAAGAAAAGGAAGAGGTGAACATAAATGAAAGAAGGAATACATCCAAAATATACTGCTGCAACAATTACATGTGCTTGTGGTAATGTAATAGAAACAAACTCAACAAAAGAATCTATAAAAGTAGATGTTTGCTCAAAATGTCATCCATTCTGGACAGGTAATTTAAGAAAAGATACAACAGGTGGTAGAGCAGATAAATTTAAAAAGAAATATGGAATTCAATAAGATATATAAGAAAATTATAAACTGTTATAATTTTCTTTTTTCTTACTATATATTATATAGGAAATTATATAATAAGTTAAGGCACATATATCTTTGCGATTGTAAAGTGATTTGCAAATGTGGTAAATTCATTTTTAGGTAAAAATAAATAAGTAAAAATTATGTATAACTGTGGGGGAAAAAATTAAGGTTTTCAGCCCACAGTTTGTTTTTATATGGAAAGGTTAACTTATGGATAAACTTGAACACAAAATCACTTGAAAAAACTTAGAAAATAATATAGAATATAGGGGCAATAGGAGGATTTAACGTGGAAAAAGTAGAAGAGCAAAGAAAATATATAGATGAAATAAAAGAAATAAATAAAAATAATAAAAACTTAAAATATTGCATTCTAACAATGGGGTGTCAATTAAACGAAAATGATTCTGAAAAGTTATGTGGAATGTTAGAAGAAATGGGATATACGAGAACAGAGAATTTTGAAGATTCAGATATAGCTTTATTTAATACATGTTGTGTAAGAGAAAATGCAGAAGATAAACTTTTTGGAAAACTAGGAGAATTAAAAAGAATAAAAGAAGCTAATGGAACAATTATAGCTATTGGTGGTTGTATGATGCAAGAAAAACACATTACAGATAAAATAAAACAAAGCTATCCATTTGTAGATGTAGTATTTGGAACACATACATTATATAGATTTCCAGAAGATCTATTTAAAGCACTAAAAACAAGAGAGAAAGTAAAAGATGTTATAGATATAGATGGTGAAATTTTCGAAGGTTTACCAATAAAAAGAGATAGCAATATAAAAGCTTCTGTAACAATAATGAATGGATGCAACAATTTTTGTACATATTGTATAGTGCCATATGTACGTGGAAGAGAAAGAAGCAGAATGCCAAAAGATATTATTAATGAAGTAAAAGAACTTGCAAAAGAAGGGTATAAAGAAATTACTTTATTAGGTCAAAATGTTAATTCATATCTAAGAGTAGAAAAAGAGAAAAATATAGAATTTGAAGCATATGAAGGTGTAAACTCTTTTGCAACATTATTAAGGGCAATAAATAAAATTGATGGAATTGAAAGAATTAGATTTGTTTCTCCACATCCAAAAGATTTTACAGAAGATGTAATAGAAGCAATAGCAGATTGTGATAAAGTATGTAAACTAATACATTTACCATTACAATCTGGAAATTCTAAAGTCTTAAAAGAGATGAATAGGAAATATACTAAAGAGCAATATCTAAATTTAGTAGAAAAAATGAAAAATAAAATACCAAATTTAACATTATCAACAGATATTATAGTAGGTTTTCCAGGAGAAACAGATGAAGAATTTGAAGATACATTAGATGTAGTTAGAAAAGTAAAATTTGAACAAGTATATATGTTTATATACTCAAGAAGAGTTGGAACTCCAGGAGATAAAATGCCAAACCAAGTTCCAGAAGAAATAAAACACAAAAGATTTGACAGATTAAAAGAATTAGTAGAAAGTCAAATTGAAGAAAATAACCAAAAATATGTTGGAACAATTCAAAAAGTTTTAGTAGAAGGAACAAGTAAAAACAATCCAAATATGCTAACAGGAAGAACTGATAGCAATAAGGTTGTTATATTTGAAGGAGATAAAGATTTAATAAATGAAATAATAGATTTAAAAATTGTTTCTGAACATATGTGGTATTTGAAAGGAAGTTTAATTGGAGGTTAGAAATGATAAATGAATTCGAATTAATGTTTAATGATGTAATTGCCGGAAAATCTATAAGAGATTGTGAAAAGCAATATGGTATTAATAGAAATACTTTTGTTACAATGTGTAAACAAATCTTCCCAGAAGGAAGTGAACAAAGGGAAAAATTAGAAAAAGTTTTATCATATAATAAAAGTGAACTTCAAAAAAAAGTAGTTGATTCAGAAAGACTAGGTACGATAGTAAAAAGTATGTTAGCTGGAAATATACAAACTTTAAATGAAGCGAAAGAATTATATTTAAGAGATGGGCAAAGTATAGATTTACAAACTTTTAAAGAGAATATTGTGGATTATGTTAATGCTTCAAATGATGATGAATTAAAAAGAAACTATATAGAATATGAGGCAAGAAGACATCCTGATTATTCGCATATAAATTTTAAAGCATTATTTATAGAAATGATTAAAGATGAAACAAGCCAAACAGAGATAGCTGGAAAGTATGGCATACCACCTAGAACAGTAAGTAGAGAATTAGCTAAACTTGAAAATGACGAAGAATATAGAACTTTATATGAAACATCTAAAGAATTGGCAAGAAGAAAAATGCAAAAAGGAAATTCAAATAATAAGGAGTCAGTATTTGAACCATTAGAATTAATTTTAATTCAAGCTATGTTGAAAGATTATGACGAGGGTGCAGTAATAATAAGTAGTCAAAGAACAGAAGCTGAAAGAAAATATGAAAAAGCAAAAAAATTAATAGGACAGGTAGAAGAATTAGGAACTACTCAAAAAGAAGCTGCGAAACAATTAGGGGTGTCTATTAGTACAATAAGAAGAGCCGGAAAAACTATAGAGGCATATGAAAAACTAACAGGGAAAGATGAACCAGATGACGAATCAAGAAAATAGTAGTAACAAAAGATAAATGAAAAGAATTAGGATAAAAATAGAAAGGTAAGGAATATATAAATGGCAGAATATTCACCAATGATGCAAAGATATCTTGAAACAAAAGAAGAATATAAAGATTGTATCCTTTTTTATAGATTAGGAGATTTTTACGAAATGTTCTTTGATGATGCAATAACAGTATCAAGAGAATTAGAATTAACATTAACAGGAAAAGATTGTGGACAAGCAGAAAGGGCACCAATGTGTGGTGTGCCACATCATGCAGCAGAAATTTATATCTCAAAATTAATTGCAAAAGGTTATAAAGTTGCAATATGTGAGCAATTAGAGGATCCAAAAACAGCCAAAGGAATTGTTAAAAGAGGAGTTATTCGTGTTGTTACACCAGGTACAGTAATAGAATCTAATATGTTAGAAGAAAAGAAAAATAATTATATAATGTCAATAGTAAAAAAAGGAATTTACTATGGGATTGCTGTGTGTGATGTAACTACAGGAGATTTTTATAGTACAGAAATAAAAGAAAATAATAATTTTCCATTAGTACTAGATGAAATTGCAAGATATTCACCTGCAGAATTAGTTGTAAACAGTATGATGTATGATAGTACAGAGGAAATTAATAAAATAAAAGAAAGATTTGAAATATATTTTACAAGGTTTAATGATAAATTCTTTTCAGAAGATATAAACACGATAGTAGAAAATTATAATTTAGTTGATAATGATGACAATCCTATAAAAGATATAGATAAAAGACTTTTTTCTGTTGCAAGTATAAATGCATTGGTAGAGTACTTAAAACAAACCCAAAAAACAAACTTAGAGCATATTAACAAAATAATTATGTACAATACCACTAGATATATGTCTTTAGATATTAATGCAAGAAGAAATCTAGAACTTACAGAAAAAATGAGAGATAAAAGCAAAAAAGGTACACTTTTGTGGGTATTAGATAAAACTTCTACATCAATGGGAGGAAGACATTTAAGAAGATGGATAAATGATCCATTAATAGATGTTAATGAAATTAATAAGAGATTAAATGCGGTAAAAGAATTAAAAGAAAATGTAATGCTTAGAGGAGATATAGTAGAAAGTCTAAAAAAGGTTTATGATATTGAAAGATTAGCGGGGAAAATATCATATGGTAATGCAAATGGTAGAGATATGATATCATTAAAGAATTCATTATCAAAATTACCAGAAGTAAAAGCAGTATTACAAAATACAAATTCAACTATGTTACAAGAGCTTTATAATAATTTAGATGAATTAAAAGATATTTATGAGCTAATAGAAAAATCAATAGTGGAAGATCCACCAATGACAGTAAAAGAAGGTGGATTAATAAAACTAGGATATAATGAAGAAATTGATAAGTTAAAAACAGCTACTACTGAGGGAAAAAATTGGTTAATTCAATTAGAAGCAACAGAAAAAGAGAAAACAGGAATAAAAAATTTAAAAGTTGGATTTAATAAGGTTTTTGGATATTATTTAGAAGTTACAAAATCAAATTTAAGTCTTGTACCTGATAGATATATAAGAAAGCAGACATTAACAAATGGTGAAAGATATATAACAGATGAATTAAAAGAAATAGAAAACCAAATTTTAGGTGCTGAAGATAAAGTTATAAATTTAGAATATGAAGCATTTACAGAGATAAGACAAGAAATTGCTAAAAATGTAAAAAGACTTCAAAAATCTGCAATGATAATAGCAACTTTAGATGTGTTAGCTTCATTTGCAACTGTTGCAGAAGATATGAATTATTGTATGCCAATAGTTGATAATGGTGGCAAAATAGAGATAAAAGAAGGAAGACATCCAGTAATCGAAAAAATGCTTCCAACAGGTAGTTTTATAGACAATGATACGTATATGGATAATGACGAAAACAGATTATCAATTATAACAGGTCCTAATATGGCAGGTAAATCTACATATATGAGACAAGTTGCATTAATTACTTTAATGGCACAAATAGGAAGTTTTGTTCCAGCTACAGAGGCACATATAGGTGTTGTAGATAAAATATTTACAAGAGTTGGTGCATCAGATGATTTAAGTATGGGACAAAGTACCTTTATGGTTGAAATGATGGAAGTTGCAGATATCTTAAAAGAATCTACTAAAAATAGCCTAGTAATATTAGACGAAATAGGAAGAGGAACATCAACATATGATGGATTATCAATTGCATGGGCAGTTGCTGAATATATTTCTGATAAAACAAAATGCGGGGCAAAAACACTATTTGCAACACATTACCATGAGCTTATAGAATTAGAAGATAAACTAGAAGGTGTAAAAAATTATTCTATAGCAGTTAAAGAAAAAGGTGAAGATGTAATCTTTTTAAGAAAAATCGTAAGAGGCGGAACAGATGAAAGCTATGGTGTTCATGTTGCAAGACTTGCAGGTGTTCCAAAAGAAGTTTTAAAAAGAGCAAATGAAATATTAAGAAGTCTAGAAAGAAAAAGCATTTTAGGTAGCAAGAAAATGGAGAAAGAAAATAAACAGGTTCAATCAGGTCAACTAGATTTATATAATTACAAGTTGGCAGAAATAGCACAAGAACTTGATAAAATTGATTTAAACACATTAACACCTATAGATGCATTAAATACACTAATGAAAATAAAAGAAAAAATGAAATAGCTTATTTAAAAAGATGCACTTTAGTTTTTTTGTGCATCTTTTAATAATTTATAATAAGAGGTATAATTAGTCTAGTTTTTATATTAGGAGGAAAAATGTACGAAGGGTTTAGTAGAGAAGAAAGATTAATAGGAAAAGAGAATGTAGAAAAATTAAATAAATCAAAAGTCGCAGTATTTGGAATTGGAGGAGTAGGTTCTTTTGTAGTAGAAGGACTAGCAAGAGCAGGTATAGGAAAATTTTTATTAGTTGACAATGATACAATAGATAATACTAATATAAATAGACAAATACATGCCAATATAACTACTGTTGGAAAAAATAAAGTAGATGTTATGAAAGAAAGAATATTAAATATAAATCCACAAGCAGAAGTAGAAACATCTACAGAATTTTTTATGCCAGGAAGTAAGCTGTTAGATAGTTCTTTAGACTATATAGTAGATGCAATAGATACAGTAACTGGAAAAATAGAATTAGTATACAGAGCTAATGAACTTAATATTCCTATAATTTCTGCAATGGGAACAGGAAATAAATTGGATCCAACTAAGTTTGAAGTGGCAGATATTTATAAAACTTCTGTATGTCCACTTGCAAAAGTAATGAGAAAGGAATTGCGCTCAAGAGGAATAGAAAAATTAAAAGTAGTATATTCAAAAGAAGAACCAATAAAACCAAATGATGGTGACTATAAAACTCCTGCAAGTATATCTTTTATACCTTCTGTAGCAGGTCTAATTATAGCTGGAGAAGTTATAAAAGATGTTATAGGTTGAGGCAATTTGAGTAAAATGGTATAATAAAAAGTGAATAAATTTCAAGGAGGTAGAAAAAAAAAGGGAAATAAACAATTTACCCAAACTGGGTATGCGAACATGTTTCCAGTATCAGTAAAGGAGGGAAAGATTTGCAATAAAAAGCCGGATTTTAAAAAACTTGCTAAACATCGGACGTTGCAAGAAACGGTTACAGATATGAATGACTTCCAACAGAAAGTCAATAACGAATTTTATAATGGATAGGGATTAGGGGACATTCCTAGAATCCCTTTTTTGGAGGTAATAAAATGAAAGTAGTAAGTAAACAAAGAAATAGTAAAATGTGCGCAATATGTGGAATGGATAATAAATATGGTGTACATGCACAATTTTATAATATGGAAGACGGAAGTGTAATGACAAAATTTAAGTATAGAGAAGAACATCAAAGCTATCCAGGAAGAGTACATGGTGGGTTAATTACTGCAATGCTTGATGAAATGGGTCTAAGAGCTTTATGGGCAAAAGATAGAAATGAAGAAAATTTTGGAGTTACAATGTCATTAGATACAAAATATAGAAAACCAGTACCATATGAAACCGAATTAATAGGAAAAGGAATACTTATAAAAGAAAATAGTAAATTTTTTGTTGTAGATTCTAAAATTCTAGATTTACAAGGGAATGTACTTGCAAATGGAACTATTAAATACATAAAATTGGACACGAATAAAATTAATGAAAATATAGATGCACATGAGGAAATGTGTTATTTAATTGAAGATTATGTAAAAGAAATCTAGTTATACTAGATTTTTTTTGTTTTTTGTGATATTTTAGCTTAAACAAAAGGAGTTGAATTTATGGATATCTTGGGAGTTTTAAAAGAATTAAATATAGAATATAAGTTGCAAGAGCATAAAGCAGTATATACAGTGGAAGATTTACAAGATGTTTTTTTAGAAATGGAAGGAATAGGGTGTAAAAATCTATTTTTAAAAGATGCAAAGAAAAATTTATTTTTGTATACACTACCAGACAAAAAAAGAGCCGATTTAAAAACTTTACCAGAAAAAATAAATAGTAAAAGATTATCTTTTGCAAATGAAAACGACTTACAAGAATATTTAGGTCTAACTCCAGGTTCAGTAACACCACTTGGAATAATAAATGATAATGAACAAAAAGTGACAGTTGTACTAGATAAAGAATTAAAAAATAATAAAGTATTAATTCATCCAAATAGAAACACTGCAACAGTATCTATAAAATATGATGATTTAATAAAATTTATAAAATATTGTGGAAATGAATATATAGAAATTTAGCAAGGGGATTTGGGGACGTTCCTAGAATCCCGATAGGAGAAATAGGATGATTATTTTAGCGACAAATAATAAAGGAAAAGTGAAAGAGATTAAAGAGATACTTAAAAATGAAGATATAAAAACACTAAAAGAAATGAATATAAATATAGAAATAGAAGAAACTGGGGAAACATTCGAAGATAATGCATTAATAAAAGCAAGAAAAATTTATAGCTTAACTAATACTGCGTGTATTGCAGATGATAGTGGAATTTGCATTGAAGAATTAGGCGGGTTCCCAGGTGTTAAAACTGCGAGATTTTTAGGCGAAAATGCAACACAAGAAGATAGAAATAATTATTTAATAAAAAAATTAGAAGGTATTCCAAAAGCTAAACGAACAGTTCAATTCATAACATGTATTGCATATGTAGATTCACAAGGAAATGAAAAGATATATAAGGGAATACTAAGTGGATATATAGCAGAAGATCCAAGAGGTAAAAACGGATTTGGGTTTGACGAAATATTTGAATTAGAAGATGGAAGAACATTAGCAGAATTAGAAACAGAAGAGAAGAACAATATTAGTAGTAGAAAAATAGCATTACAAAAATTAGCACAAGATATTAATAGGTAATCGCTATTTGTGGGGTTTACAATAATTAAACTTAGCTAATACAATATAAGCAATAAACCCAAAAGGAGTGAAAATATGGATCAAGCAAAAATAGGAAAATTTATAGGAGAACTAAGAAAAGAAAAAGATTTAAAACAATCTGAACTTGCAGAAAAATTAGGAGTAACAAGTAAAACTGTATCTAGATGGGAAACGGGAAAATATATGCCAGACCTATCTTTGTTTACAGATATAGCGCAAATATTAGGTGTTACTATTAATGAATTATTACAAGGTGAAAGGTTAATAAAAAAGAAAAACAGCTCAAGTATAGAAATAGAAATAAAATTAGAAATCGAAGAAGAACAATATAGAAAATTATTTAATTATTTTAAAAAGGAAAACAATAAACATACAAATAAAAAACAACATGACATATATTTCTCACCAGAAAATCCAGCATTTTTTGGTGGAGATATAGATGACGAATGTATTAGAATAAGAATACAAAAAGATAAATACATATTATGCTATAAAAAAATATATATGGGAAATGATGAAGAAGATATTCATATTGTTGAATATGAGACAGAAGTATCTAATTTAGATGCTACAATTAATATATTAAAAGGTGTACGCATAAACAAAGTATGTGATTTAATAAAAGAAAGAGATAGCTTTATATATAAGAACCTATTCGAGATATCATTAGATAATGTTAAAGATTTAGGATATTTTATAGAAATAGAAGTATATGATAAAAATATTCCTATAAATGAGGCAAATCAATTATTATTAAATTTTGTAAAAGAATTAAACTTAGATATAACAAGAAGAAACTTAAAAGGTTATTCATATTTGATGTATGATAAATTGAATAAATAGATTATGGAGGAATAATGATTAAGCAACAAAAGTATATAATTTTGGACTTTGGATTGGTATTAGGAAAACCAAAAACAGGAGAATGGTTTATAACACCAAATTTTTTTAGAATACTAGGGACAGAAAAAATAGATTTAAAAAAATTAAAATTTTTATTTAATAAATTTAATGCGCTTATATCTGTAAAAATGACAACTAGAGAAGAAGAATATGAAGCATTTAAAGAATTTTATTATAATGTAATAAATGAGCTAAATATAGTTGGAAATCCCAAAGATCAAGCTGAAAAATTGGCACAAGATTTTGTATATAACGAAGATAAATATGTTATGTATGATGATGTATATGAGTTTTTAAGTGAAGCAAGTAAAGAGCATAAATTAATATTATTATCAGACAATTGGCCATGTGTTTATAATATTTTAAAAAGGTGGAATATATATGATTTCTTTACTAAGCTATATATTTCTTCTGAATATTGTGAATTAAAAAAAGAAGGAAAATTTTTTGACAGACCAATAAATGAATTTGGTATAAAAGAAAATGAAGCTATATTTGTTGATGATAATCCTGATTTATTAGATGTTGCAGTTAAAAAGAAATTAAGCCCGATTTTAATGGACAGGTCTAATAATTATAGGCAATTTAATAAATATAGAAGAATAACAAAGTTAAATGAGGTTATAGTATGAAAAAATTAATTTTAAATGGGTCACCACATAAAAATGGTGATACATCATATATAGTAAATGAATTAAAGAAAAAGCTAGATGGAGAAATAGAAGAGATATTTTTATATGATGCTAAAATTAGCCTTTGTGTGGACTGTAGATATTGCTGGAAAAACAAAGGGTGTGCTATTAAAGATGATATGGAAAAAATATATAAAGATGATTATGACATATTAATAGTAGCATCCCCTGTGTATATGTATAATGTAACTCCACCAATGTTTTCTTTAGTAACAAGATTAAATTACATTTGGAGTAATAAATACTTTTTGGATATAACACATAAATTTAAGAAAAAAAGAGGAATTTTGGTATTAGCAGGTGGAGGCAGTGGTGAACCAAAGCATGCATTAGATACAGCAAATTTAATCTTTAAGTTTTTAAATGCAGACTTTGATATTAAAAAAGATTATATATATTCATTAAATACAAATAATGTTCCGGCAAAAGATGATATACAAATAAAAAAAATGATAGAAAATTTATAAAAATACTAACAAAATTATTAATATTAACTGTCTAAAAGACAGGAGGAATTATGAAAAAAGAAGAGGAAATTTTTGAACTATTAAAAACAAATAGAAAATTAGGAATAGAAGAATTATATAAAAATTATTCAAAACTAGTATTTGGTGTTATATATAGCATATTAAAAAATACAGAAGAAACAGAAGATGTACTACAAAATGTATTTATCAAGATATTTAAATTAGATAATGAAAAATTACCTGCTAAATCACATTTAAGTTGGTTGTATTCAGTTGCGAAAAACGAAACTATTAATTACATAAAAAAACATTCAAAAGAGAAGAATTTTGAGAATTTATATGAAATATCAGATAATGATACAGAAATAGAAAAAGTTTTAGATAAAGAATATTTTAATAATTTAATAAAGAATTTACCGCAAAAACAACAGGAAATTTTATCTTTAAAAATAGTTAGCAACTTATCTTTTAAAGAAATAGCAAATATATTGAACATGAAAATTCCAGCAGTTCAATGGCATTATTATAAATCCTTGAACACTATAAAATTGTTATTGGGTAATGTAATAACTATTTTTGTAGGAGCATTTTTATATATTAAAACAAGAGGACTAACAGAGAGAAATGAAGCTGAGCCGGAAGAAAATGATTCTGTTAAGGAAAAAGATGAAATTGCATTAGATGAAGAGAAGAGTATAGATGAAAGTTATAGTATAAACCAAAGTACAGAATTACAAGGAGAAAATAATAGAACAGACAATTATACAGGAAAAAATGACACTATAGAAATTACAGCTCAAGCTACAGGAACAGCAGAAAGTTCAACAAATAATATAATATCATTTGGGATTATTGTAACAACCATTTTACTTGTTGTAATCTTTTCGATTTTATTAATAAAAAGACAAATAAAATTAAAAAAGAAATTGTCTAAATAATAAAAGAGAAAAGGTGATATTATGAAAAAAGTAGTTTTAATATTAATATTAATTATTTTGTTGTTGTTAGTATGGGTTTCTATTATACAAAAAGAGGAGGTTAATGAAAACGAAATATCTAATGTAACTCGGGAATATGGTAGAAGACAATTCTATGACAATTTCAACTGATAAGGTATACAACTTGGAAAAATTAGATGAATTTATCGAAAATGTAAACAATGTTTTATATGACCATGAAATATCATTAAAAGTTAATCTATATACTGTGGAAGGTGAGATTGTTACAAAGGAATTAACATATGTACCTATAAAAGAGAATTATGATGAAAATTACAAAAATAGAAAATTGATAGTTAAAACAGATTATAGTAATGATAGTTATTCGTCACAAGGAATTGTGAATGAAGAATATCTAATGCAACCTTATAAAATGGAAAGAAAATTTGTAAAAGAAGAAAATTTGATACAGATCATAATAAAAAGGTCTGATATGTCAAGTGATGTACAAGATGAAGTCGAATTATTTGAATACGAGTTACAAAATACTGATTATATAGAAAACAATCATATTTATTATGCACAAAGAAAAGATATGGGAGTAGATAAAATAAATTCAGAAGAAGAGTTCAATATTTATGTAGTTGGTGGCAATGTAACTATTGCAAAGAATAATGAAGAGGCAAAAGATTTTTCAGAAGCAATAGAGGCAAAATATATTTCTATAGATGAAATTTTGGAACAGGCAGAGGTAGATAGTAAATATGGTGTATGCAGAAGAGGATTTTATTCAGATGGTGGAACAATAGAATATAGCTATCAAGATTATACTTTAATTAAGGCTAATACTTTAGCTGGGAACAAAGATTTTATTATTGCACCACCAAATATGATTTGGTCAGAAATTTCAAAAAATGTATATAAATGAGATTATAGAGACTTCAGAGAAAATCTGAAGTTCTTTATTTTTGACATTATAAAAAAGAGGTAGTATAGTTAAAACATAGCAATATAGAAAAAAGGAGGAATGATGATGAAAAGAGTTGCTATTTTTGGTTCAACAGGTAGTATTGGAACTACTATACTTCGGATAATTAGAGAAAATTCAAACTTGTTTTCTGTTTCAACACTTGTTGCTGGTAATAATTTGGAACTCTTAATTGAACAGATTATGGAGTTTAGTCCAAGGCATGTATACATCAAAAAAGGAAGAAATGCTAAATATATAAAACAGATATTCCCAGATCTTGACGTATACACAGAAGATATCGGTCTTGAAATGATTTCAAAACTGGAAGATGCTGATATTGCAGTATCTGCACTTGTTGGGATTGCAGGTTTAGCCCCAACATTTAATATGCTTAAACATTGCAAAGAAGTTGCTCTTGCAAACAAGGAAGTACTTGTTACAGGCGGGCATCTTGTTATGGAAAGAGCAAAAAAATATGGAACTAAACTGCGGACCGTAGATAGTGAGCATAGTGCTATTATGCAGTGATTACGAGGAGAAGAAAGCAATAAAATTGCTAAAATTCTTCTTACAGCATCAGGTGGACCATTTTTTGATAAAGATATTACAGATGATATTACACCACAACAAGCGTTAAATCATCCAAATTGGAAAATGGGTTCAAAAGTAACCATTGACTCTGCTACAATGATGAACAAAGGGCTTGAAGTCATCGAGGCACATTATCTTTTTGGAGTGGCAGAAAATCAAATCCAAGTTGTAGTACATAAGCAAAGCCTTGTACATTCGATGGTGCAGTTTGTAGATGGAACCATTATGGCAAACATTGGACCCGCAGATATGCAGATCCCAATTGCGTATGCTTTAAATTATCCTACAAGGCTGGAAAACAAAATCGAACCATTGGATTTATTTAAAGTTGGTTCTCTAAAATTTGAAGAGCCTGATTTAGATAAATTTAAATGCCTTAAACTTGCCTATAAAGCAATCCATATAGGACACAGTGCTCAGGTTGTTTTAAATGCAGCAGACGAAGTTGCAGTTCAGGCATTTTTGGACGGAGCAATTACTTTTACACAAATTCCGGAGATGATTGATTGGGCACTTTCCAATCACGTCGTAAGAAAGCTTGGCACTGTTTATGAAATCTTAGAATTAGATAAAGCAGTGAAAAAAGCATGCTTAAATAGAATAAGCTAAAAACAAAAATTTAACTACAAAAGCCATTAACATTAGATTGTATCTTTTGCTCATGGCTTTTTTTAATTTATTAGAATTACTTAAAATAAAAAATAGGAAAAACTACTTGACAAATACAAACAAATGTTTTAAGATGCATAATACAATAATATCATAAAAAGTGTAATAAATATAGCCAATAATGCAATAAAAGATATAATAAATATGTTATTATGAGTAATATTGCAAGGAAAGTGATAGTTATGGAAAAAGATAATGGCAATATTATACTAGTAAATAAAGATTCGGATGTAAAAAAATATGAAACAGAACACATTAAAAATTTAATTTATACAATTAGAGGAAAACAAGTAATGCTAGATAGTGATGTAGCGGATTTATATCATTGTGAAACTAAATATATAAATCGTGTAGTAAAGAGAAATATTGAGAGATTTCCCGAAGAATTCTGTTTTCAATTGATGGAAAAAGAATTTCAAAACTTGAGGTGCCAATTTGTCACCTCAAGTTTTGAAAAGCAGAATTATGGTGGTAGAAGATATTTGCCATATGTTTTTACAGAGCAAGGAATAGCAATGCTTTCAGCATTGCTAAAAAGTAACATAGCTATTAAGGTTAGTATAAATATCATGAAAGCTTTTATAGAAATGAGGAAATTTATAGCAACAAATGGACAAGTATTTGAAAGATTAACAACTATAGAATATAAAATGTTAGAACATGATAAAAAATTTGATATAGTGTTTAATGAATTACAAAAAAATGAAAAAATAGGGTTTAAGCAAAGCATATTTTTTGATGGACAAGTTTATGACGCATATAGTTTAATTATAGATATTATAAAGAAAGCAAAACAAAAGATTTTACTTATAGACAATTACATAGATGATAGTATTTTGAAAATGTTATCAAAAAAAAATAAAAATGTAGAAGTTGTGATTTTGACATTGCAAAATAGTAATTTGACTAAATTAGATATAAATAAATTTAATAAACAATATCCGACCTTAAAAGTAGCAATAACAAATAAGTTTCATGATAGATTTATTGTAATAGATAATAAAGAATTATATCATATAGGAGCTTCTTTAAAAGATTTGGGTAAAAAATGTTTTGCGATTTCAAGAATAGAAGATGATGAATATATAGAGAAAATAAGCAATTACAGTTTAAAAACAGGAAAATTATGTTAATATAACAGCTTGAGGTCGCAAATTGTGACCTCAAGTTAAAAATTATATCTCAATTTTTGGCTCATACCTCTCAAGCCACATGTTAACTTGACATAAATACGCCATTAATTGTGGACCTGTCATCAATTGCCCAAACCAAGGCCTTGTAAAAGCAGACCCATTAGTTTCCAAAATTTCTAAAATATAATCTCTATTTAACAAATTATTAATAGGAGCATTTTTATCATTCATAATTTCTGTAAGCATATCTTTTACAGCTTTCAAATAAGTAGGATTATGCGTTTTAGGGTAAGGAGATTTTTTCCTATCTACAATTTCTGCAGGTAATACATCTTTCATTATATATCTTAATAACCCTTTTTCACGACCTTTATATGCTTTTATTTCCCAAGGAATATTCCAAACATATTCTGCTAATCTATAATCGCAGAAAGGGACACGAAGTTCAAAGCCACTGTACATAGCCATTCTATCAGATCTATCTAATAAAGTTTGCATAAACCAATTTAATGTCAAATGAGAGATTTTTCTTTTTTCAGTAGTTTCTTTAGAATCAATATCTAAAATTTCTACATCTGCTAGACTTTCATTATATCTAAAATCAATATAATCTTTTAAATTAATTTTAGAAGATATATTAGTATTTAAAAGATGCTGTCTTTCAGAAAGAGCAATAGACCAAGGGAAAGTTCCACTATTTAATGCATCTTCTCTAAAGAACCAAGGATATCCACCAAAAATTTCATCAGCACATTCACCACTCAAAGAAACGGTCGCATATTGTTTTACTTTTTTACAAAGCAAAAGCATAGAAGAATCAACATCTGCCATTCCGGGCACATCTCTTGCAATCATAGCATCTTCTAAATATTTGGCTAAATCAGGTGTATCTAAAACAATATTTGTATGATTAGTTTTATATTTTTCAACCATTAAATTAATATAATAATTATCAGAATTTGGTTGGAAATCACTCTTAACAAAATTTTTATCATTATCTACATAATCAACAGAAAAAGTATTAAGTAGTGGAAGATCATTTTTTCTACAATAATCACTTGCATATGCAGTAATAATACTAGAATCTAATCCACCAGATAAAAAAACACAAAGTGGAACATCAGATACTAATTGCCTTTTTATACTATCTTCTAGTAAAAATTTCACTTTGTTGCAAGTTTCACCAAAAGAATCAGTATGAGGTTTACTTCTAAATTTCCAATATTGATGAGTAAATAGACCATATTTATTAAATATTGCAAAATTTGCTGGTTTTAATTCATAGATATTTTTAAATACAGTAGTGCCTGCAGTATGAGCGGGGCCAATTCCAAAAAGCTCACAAATTCCATTCTGGTCAACCACTTTTTCTATGCCAGGAAATTCAAACAAGGCTTTTATTTCAGAAGTAAAAATCAAATTGTCATTATTTAGAGTATAAAATAAAGGTTTTATTCCAAAATGATCTCTTGCCAAAAATAGTTCTTCTTTTTTCTTATTCCAAATTGCAAAAGCAAATATACCGTTTAAATGTTTAACAACATCATATCCATAAAAGATAAATGCTTTTAGTAGGACTTCTGTATCAGAAGTTGTGTTGAAAATAAAACCATTTTCAATAAGTATATTTCGTAATTCAGAAGTATTGTATATTTGACCATTATAAACGATAGAATATTCATTTTCATCATATGTAGCAAGCATAGGTTGTTTCCCACCTACAGGGTCTATTACTATTAACCTTTTATGAGCTAAATAAACTGGGGAAGATACATATTTACCTTCCTCATCAGGCCCTCTGTTAGTAAGAGTATTGTTCATTTTATTAAGAATAGAAATTGGATTTTTTATATCTTTTTTATAATTTACAAATCCAACAATTCCACACATAAAAACACCTCCAAATTTACATAAATATAAAAAGTAACTTTATGTGTATAAAGAACTTTTACATAAAAATATTGTCTTGTAAATTATATTAAAATTAAAACAAAAAAGTGAAAAAAATATTGATAAAAAAACTACAAAAAAATTCAATATTTTACAAAAAGTTATTTACAATTGTCGAAATTTTATATACAATATAAACTAGTACGTGGAGAAATAAATTACTAAAGAAAATGTATATCGAAAGGGGCTTATGTAAATGAAAATATTAATGCTAACATGGGAATATCCACCAAGAGTAGTAGGGGGAATTTCAAGAGTAGTGCACGATTTATCTCATAGATTAATAAAAGATGGTCATGAGGTAACCGTAGTTACATATAAGGAAGGAAATGTAGAAGATTTTGAAGATGATAATGGTGTTAAAGTATATAGAGTAAATAACTATATGATAAATCCAAATAATTTTATAGATTGGATTATGCAATTAAACTTTAACTTAATATCAAAAGCAACAGAATTAATAAGTAAAGAAGGCCCTTTTGATGTAATACATGCTCATGACTGGTTAGTAGCATATGCAGCAAAAACCTTAAAAGATTCATTCAAAATACCAATTATAGCAACAATTCATGCAACAGAATCAGGAAGAAATTCTGGAATTCATGATGAAGTACAAAGATATATTAATGACACAGAATGGATGTTAACATATGAATCAACAGAAGTAATAGTAAATAGTAATTATATGAAAAATGAGTTACAAAGATTATTTGGTCTACCATATGAAAAAATAAATGTCGTACCAAATGGTGTTAACTTAAATTTATATAATGGAGTAGAAAGAGACTACGATTTTAGAAGAAAATATGCTGCAGATAATGAAAAAATAATTCTTTATGTAGGTAGACTTGTTTATGAAAAAGGAATTCAAAATTTAATAGCAGCAATGCCAAAAGTATTAAATGGATATCATGATTCAAAATTAATAATTGCTGGAAAAGGCGGAATGATAGACGAATTAAGAGCTGAAGTTAGAAGATTAGGGATAGAAAATAAAGTATATTTTACAGGTTACCTAAATTTAAATCAAGTAACCAAAATGTATAAATGTGCAGATGTAGCAGTATTCCCAAGCACATATGAACCATTTGGCGTAGTAGCACTAGAGGGAATGCTATCTGGAACACCAGTAGTAGTTTCAGATGTTGGAGGATTAAATGAAATAGTACAACATAGAGAAAATGGAATGAAAAGTTATGCTGGTAATCCAAATTCAATTGCAGATTCAATACTAGAGCTATTATATAATCCAGATTTATGTGCACAAGTTTCAAGAGCAGCTAAAGCAAAAGTAAAAGCACAATATAATTGGACAAAAATAGCACAAGATACGCATTTTATATATCAAAAAGCAATATGTCAAACAATGGCAGAAAAACAAAGAAGAGAATTGGAACAAGAAAAAGCAAAGAAAACAAAGAAAGCAAAAAATACTCAAGGAGAGATTACAAACCTATTAAGCTTCAAAAAAAGACATGCTTATGCATAATTTCATAGGAGGATAAATATGAATATATATGATACAGCAAATAAATTAGCATCAGAAATTAAACAATCTGATGAATATAAAGCATATAAAGATGCTAAACAACAAATAGAATCTAATGCAGAAGTAAAAAGTAAAATAAATGAGTTTGACAAATTAAGAGTTGATATGCAAAAAGCAATGTTAAAAGGTGAGTCAACCTCAAATGAATTAAGTATAAAAGTACAAAATTTATATACAGAATTATATCAAAATGAAATTGCTAAAAATTATTTAGAATCAGAAATGAGATTTAGTGTAATGGTAACAGATGTAAATAAAATAATAAGTGAAGCAATAAAAGATGTTATAGGATAAAGATAAGGGGGAAGGGATATATTTTAGATATATCCCTATTTTGTTTTATGGAAAGTTTAATTATTTTTATATTAGTAGTAATTACAATAATTATTTTAAAGATTATTTTAGGAAGTAATAAAAAAATAATAATGCAAATAGCAAATAATGAAAAACTAAATAATATAGTACAAAAACTTCCAGATAATATAAATATATGCAAAGATATTCTAAAAAAATTAAAAAACGAAAAAGTAAAAATAGAAGAACAAGAAAATACAAATTGTTTTTACTTTATAGCAACAGATAAAATTATTTTAAATAAGGATAAAAGATATTTTACAAGAGTACAAACAATAGCTCATGAATGTATCCATTCAACTCAAAATAAAAAGATATTATGGTTTAATTATATATTTGCAAACTTATTAAATATATTTTGGTTAATAACAATGATATTAACTTTTGCAGGAGTTATAATTCAATATGCGTTATTTAGTGCAATTATCTTAATTTGTATAATTATATTTTATGTAATAAGAAGTTACCTAGAAATAGAAGCAATGACGAAAGCAAAATATATTGCAAAAGAATATTTAGAAGAAAAACAAGTAAAAGAAACTAATGAAATAGTAGAAGAATATGAAAAATTGAATGATGTAGGAATAAAATATACCTGTTATAAATTAATATCTTCAAAATTATATTTATTAGCAATTTATGCAATAATGGCATGCATATTAAATTTTATTAGATAATTATTGTAAACCTCTTTTAAAAAAGCTAAAAATGTTATACAATATTGTACAAATTGTATAATATGAGGAGAAAGTGAATGATAAAAAAATGGGAATTTTATAATTCAGATGATAATCTAGTAGATGATATATGTGAAAAATATAATTTAAATAAAGTAATAGGAAAAATTATTGTTAATAGAAATGTTGTAAATGATGAAGATGTAAGAATATTTATAACCCCTACAAGAGATGACTTTAATGATCCTTTTTTATTTAAAGGAATGGACATTGCAGTAGAACGAACAATAAAAGCTATTAATAATAAAGAAAAAATTCTAATATATGGTGATTATGATGTAGATGGTATAACAAGTACTACAGTTCTTAAGAAATATCTGATGGATAGAGGAATATCAGTAGATACATATATACCAAACAGATTACATGAGGGATATGGGCTAAATAAAAATGCAATAGATAAAATAAAAGAAAAAAATATAGATTTAATAATTACAGTAGATTGTGGAATTTCTGCAATAGAAGAAGTTGACTATGCGGTAAGTTTAGGAATGGATGTAATTGTTACAGATCATCACGAAGTAGGAGAAAAACTTCCAAATGCACTTGCTGTAATCGATGCAAAAAGAAAAGACAATACATATCCTTTTAGATCTTTAGCAGGAGTAGGAGTTGTATTTAAATTAATTCAAGCACTTTCCATAAAATTAGAAATTGAGCCAGAAGAATATTTAAAATACTTAGATTTGGTATGTATTGGTACAATATCAGATATAGTTCCACTAGAAGGTGAAAATAGAACTATAGCTAAACTTGGGTTAATGCTAATAAAAGTTACTAGAAATTTAGGCTTACGAGAATTAATAAAAAGTTCAGGATATAAAGAAATAGATTCTAATACAATTTCATTTGGAGTTGCACCTAGAATAAATGCATGTGGAAGAATGGGACATGAAGAAGAGGCATTAAAATTGTTTTTAGCAGAAGATTTAGAAAGTGCAACAAAAATTACTAAAGAATTAAACGAATATAATACACTAAGACAAAGTACCGAAAAAGCAATCTATGAAGAAGCTGTACAGGAAATCGAGAGAAAGCATTTGGATGAAAATAATTCAATAGTTTTAGGTGGAAAAAGATGGCATCATGGTGTTATTGGAATCGTATCTTCAAAAGTAACAGATAAATACTATAAACCAAGTATATTATTAAGTTTTGAAGATGATATTGCTAAAGGGTCAGGAAGAAGTGTACCAGGATTTGATTTGTATGAGGGACTAACAAAATGTGAAGATTTGCTAGAAAAATATGGAGGACATTCTATGGCAGTTGGTCTTACTCTAAAAAAGGAAAATCTTGAAAAATTTAAAGAGAGATTTGAGCAAATTGCTAAAGAGAAAAATATAAAAGAATTAGTACCAATAATATATATTGATGATGAATTAAAATTAAAAGATATTAATATGGACTTAGTAAAAAGTCTAAGTATTTTAGAACCATTTGGTGAAGCTAATAAAGTTCCATTATTTTTAATAAAAAATTTAAAAATAGATTCTATAAGAGCACTTTCAGAAGGAAGACATTTAAAACTTACATTAAGAGACGAAAATTTTGTAATTAATGCAATAGGATTTGAACTAGGATATTTAGCAGAGGAATATAGAATTGGAGATAGAATAGATGTTGTTGGAACTTTAGAAGTCAATAGTTTTAATGGATTTAGTTCTATACAAATAAATATGAAAGACATTAGAAAAAGCTATTAGATAGGGGGAATGCTTATGTCAGAAGTACAAAATAAATCAATAGAAGATATAATTAGTTTGGTAAAACAAAAAAAGAGATGGGCAGATACAAAGCTTATAATAAAAGCATATAATTACGCAAAAGAAAAACATGGAACTCAATGTAGAAAATCTGGAGAGCCATATATAATTCACCCTGTTCAAGTAGCATATATTTTAGCAGATATTGGATTGGATGAGGCTACAATTTGTGCTGCATTATTACATGACGTTGTTGAAGATACTGAAGTTACTCATGAAGATTTAGTAAGAGATTTTGGAGAAGAAATTGCCACTATGGTTGCAGGTGTTACTAAACTTGGAGAATTAAGGTATCAAGCAAGTACAGAAGAGCGTCAAGTAGAAAATTACAGAAAAATGTTCCTTGCTATGGGAAAAGATATTAGAGTAATAATAATAAAGTTAGCAGATAGATTGCATAATTTACGTACACTAAAATATTTAAGAAGAGATAGACAAATTGCAAATGCTAAAGAAACTATGGAATTATATGCTCCACTTGCAAATCGTTTAGGTATATATTCTTTAAAATGGGAATTAGAAGATTTAGCTTTTAAATATTTGTATCCAGAAGAATATAGGGAACTAGTCGCAGGTATAGATAAAAAGAGAGAAGAAAGACTTCAATTTATAGAAAAGATAATGGATGATATCAGGGGACAATTAAAGAAACAGAGAATAGAGGCAGAAGTTACAGGAAGAGCAAAGCATTTATACTCAATATATAGAAAAATGAAAAGAGACAACAAAACTTTAGACCAAATATATGATTTATTTGCTTTAAGAATATTAGTTAATTCTGTAAAAGATTGTTATGCTGCACTAGGTGTAGTACACGAAATGTACAGCCCAATGCCAGGAAGATTTAAAGATTATATAGCTGTACCAAAACCTAATATGTACCAATCTATACATACTACTTTATTAGGAGAAAAGGGAACTCCATTTGAAGTACAAATACGTACATGGGAAATGCATAGAATTGCAGAATATGGTATAGCGGCACACTGGGCATATAAAGAAGCAAATTATGGTAAAAAAGGAAAACAAGTTGTCACAGTTACTAAAGATAAGCTTGCATGGCTTAGGGAAACATTAGAGTGGCAACAAGACATGAAAGATCCACAAGAGTTTTTGAATACATTAAAAACAGAATTATTCGAAGACGAAGTATATGTATTTACACCAAAGGGAAAAATACTAGTATTACCAAGAGATGCAACACCTATAGATTTTGCATATAACATTCATGAAGAGATTGGAAATCATATGGTTGGTTGTAAAATAAATAGTAAGATGATGCCAATAATTACAAAATTGCAAAGTGGAGACATTGTAGAAATTATGACATCAGATTCTCAAAAAGGACCTAGTAGGGATTGGCTTAAATTTATAAAAACAACAAAAGCCAAAAGTAAAATACAATCATGGTTTAAAAAAGAGCAAAGGTCAGAAAATATAGAAAAAGGAAAAGACTTAATTGATAAAGAAATAAAGAGAATTGGTATAAGTCATGATGAATTATTTAAACAAGATTACATAAATGCAGCATTAGATAGATATAAGTTTAAAAACTTAGAAGATATGTATGCAAGTGTTGGATTTGGTGCAATATCACAAGTTAAGATTATATCTAGAATGTTAGAGGAATACAGAAAGAGTCATAAAGAAGAAAATATTGAACAAAAAATAGAAGAATTAACAACTAAAAGAAAAAATGTAAAACCATCTAGTACAGGTGTTGTTGTAAAAGGAATAGACAACTGTTTAGTAAAACTTTCAAAATGCTGTAACCCAGTTCCAGGAGATAATATAATAGGATATATTACAAAAGGAAGAGGTGTTTCTGTTCACAGAACAGACTGTGTAAATGTAAAAGATTTATTAAAAGAAGAAGACAGAATTATAGATGTTTACTGGTATACAGAGAAAGCAGCATCATACAATGTAGATATTACTGTATTTGCAAATGATAGGTCAGGATTACTTGCAGATGTAATTCAAGTATTAAGTAATTTAAAAACAAAATTAATGGGATTAAATTCTAAAGCAACAAAAGAACATATTGCTACAATAGAGATAACAATAGAAGTAGAAAACATAGAAGAATTAAATAAAGTATTAAAAGAACTAAGAAAAGTGGATAGTGTATATGAGGTAACAAGAAAGAAATAAAGGAGTTTTTATGATACTAAAAAGAATTAAAGTACAAATGAAGTTTGTAGGTGAAACTAATTGCTATATATTAATAGATGAAATACAAAAAAAGGCAATGGTAATAGATCCTGCAGGAAATGTAGATAAAATAATAACAATCCTAGATAATTTAGGAGCAGAATTAGAATATATCTATTTAACTCATTGCCATGCCGATCATATAAATGGTGTAAATGAATTAAAAAAAGAAAGAGGAGGAAAAGTCCTTATTCATAGAAAAGGGAGAGAAAACTTAGAAAATAGAGTTCCTATACTTGCAGAATATATTGGGCTTCCTCAAATATATGTAAAAGAAGACAGCATTGTAGATGATGAGGATATTTTACATGTTGGAGATATAGAATTAAGGGTTATTTATACTCCAGGACATACTAATGATGGAACATCTTTATATTGTGAAAAAGAAGAAATGTTATTTTCAGGAGATACACTATTTAAAGGTGCCTGGGGAAGAGTAGACTTACCTACAAGTGATTTTGATTCTATTATGAATTCAATAATAAAAAAATTATTAATATTACCTGAAAATACAATAGTATATCCAGGACATGGAAAGCCAACTAGAATAGGGGACGAAAAACCAATTTATTTGGAAGCTAAACCAAATATAGATTAACAAGGAGTGGAAAATATGGAAAGAATAGAACCAAGAACTTTGTCTGGATTTATGGAATTATTACCAAATGAACAGATATTATTTAACCAAATGAAAGAAAAGATACAAAAAACATATGAGAAATTTGGATTTTTACCATTAGATACACCAATAATTGAATCAGCAGAAGTATTACTTGCAAAAGCAGGTGGAGAAACAGAAAAACAAATATATAGATTTCAAAAAGGAGATAGTGATTTAGCCTTAAGATTTGATTTAACTGTACCACTTGCTAAATATGTAGCTAAAAATTATGGTAGTTTAAGTTTTCCTTTTAGAAGATATCAAATAGGAAAAGTATATAGAGGAGAACGTGCACAAAAAGGAAGATATAGAGAATTTTATCAATGTGATATAGATATAATTGGTGATGGAGAATTAGATTTAATAAATGATGCAGAAATTCCAAGTATAATTTATACTCTTTTTAAAGAACTAGGATTTGAAGATTTTACTATAAAAATAAATAATAGAAAAATCTTAAATGGTTTATTCGAAGGAGTAAATCAAAAAGAAAATTCTACAGAGATATTAAGAATAATTGATAAAAAAGAAAAAATAGGAAAAGAGGCAGTAATAGAAGAATTAAGAAAATTAGATGTAAAAGAAGAACAAATAAATTCTATTATGAACTTTATAGAAATAGAAGGAACTTCTGATGAAAAGTTAGAAAAACTAGAAAATCTAGGAATAGCTAATGAAACTTATAAAAAAGGTGTAGAAGAATTAAAAACAGTTATTAAAAATGTTATATTATTTGGAGTACCAGAAGCTAACTTTAAAGTAGATTTAACAATTGCAAGAGGATTAGATTATTATACTGGAACAGTATACGAAACATTTTTAAATGATTACAGAGAATTAGGAAGTGTATGTTCTGGTGGAAGATATGAAAATTTAGCAGAATATTATACAGATAAAAGTTTACCAGGAGTAGGAATTTCAATTGGTCTTACTAGATTATTCTACAAATTAAATGAATTAAATATAATAAAAGCAGAGAAAAAATCAATTTCTGATATCTTAATTATTCCAATTACAGAAAAATTAGAAGAACCAATAAAATTAGCTACAGAAATAAGAAAACTAGGAATAAATACAGAAATTTATTTGAATGATAAAAAATTAAAAGCTAAGTTTAAATATGCAGATAAGTTAGAAATACCATATGTAATAGTTATTGGTGATGATGAGATAAATTCAAATAAAATTAAGTTAAAGAATATGAAAACTGGTGAAGAAACAGAAATTAATATGGATGCAACAGAAATTGCAGCTAATATAAGAAACTAACAATATTGGTAGAGATTTTGAGAACGTTCCTAGAATGCGGGAATGTTCTTTTTTTATTCGGGATTTTAGGAACGTCCCCGAATCCCGAATCACGAAATACTTGTCATATTTTTATAAAATCTGAATATATATATTTTAAGTAAATGTGTACAAGGGTGAAATTTTTATGATAAATATGAGAGTAATAAAAGCAAAAAATGCTATTATGACTTTAGTTATAATAGCTTTTTTAATAATGCTTATAATAAAAATATTTTTGCTTGGAAAAGATAAAATAAAAGATTTATCATTTATTCCAGTTATAGAAGATACAATAATTTCTACTAGTGGAAATTCGCTAAAAGAATTTAAAAGTATAGATAGAGATAATACAGAACAAATATTAAGCTCAGAATTGCAAATGAGTAAATATATAAAATCTAATGAAACAGAAAAAATAACATATGAGAATACAATTCAAATTCAAAACCAAACACAAGTGGCAACGATAAGTACAGAAGAAGCTCAGACAGGACTGCAAACAGAGGTAGTATCTGGTGGAAATATTAATGCTAAATATACAAATGAGTATAATGGGGTACAAATAAAAAATGAATCAAAATATGAATTGACACAAGAAATGTTAATTCCAGACATAGAATTAGAGAACAAAAAAGATATTATTATATACCATACACATACTTGTGAAAGCTATACACAAAGTACAGGTTTTGAATATACACCAAGTGGTAATTTTAGAACAACAGATTTAAATTTTTCTGTTGTAAGAGTGGGCAGAGAGTTAAAAGATAGGCTAACAAACTATGGTTTCAATGTAATACATGATGAAACATATCATGACTATCCTGCATATAGCGGATCATATAATAGATCTCTTACTAGTATAAAAAATGACTTAGCAGCATATCCTAATACCCAAATTGTTATAGATTTACATAGAGATGCAGTAGGAGAAGCTGGTGCATATGCACCTACTGTTAAGATAGGAGATGACTATGTTGCACAAATAATGTTTGTAATAGGAACAGATGGAGGAGGTCTTACACATAGCCAATGGATACAAAATTTAAAATATGCTATAAAAATTGTAGAAAAGGGTAACGAACTATATCCAGGTTTATTCAAACCAATTATGGTAAGAAATTCTAGATATAACCAACATGTTGCAAAAGCTGCTACAATAATGGAAATAGGAGCGACAGGGAACACAATGGATCAATGTTTAAATAGTATGAAATACGTAAGTAAAGTAATGGATGAAGCCTTAAATAAATAAAAAAATTTTGTTAAATTATGTTTTAGCTTGCCGGTATACTAATAGTTAAAAATATTGTTTATAATAAAAAATGTTGAAAAATATATTGTTAAGGAAAATCTTTTATGATATAATATCATCTAGTGTCAAATTCTAGGAGGTAATTATTGTGAAAGAAAAAAATTTAAGAAAAACAAATATCGTATGTACAATAGGACCAGCAGTAGAGAATAGAATGGATGAATTAATGAAAGCTGGAATGTCTATTGCAAGAATTAATTTTTCCCATGGAGATTTTGAGGAACAAAAAGACAAAATAGAAAGATTTTTTGAAATAAGAAAAGAATTAGGTCTACCAGTTGCTATTATGCTAGACACAAAAGGACCAGAAATAAGAACAGCTCTAAACAAAGCTGGAAGAGATGTAAAAGTACAATTAAAAGAAGGACAAAAATTTACATTCTTCTATGAAGACAGATTAGGAGATGAAGAGGGTACATCATTATCTTATAAAGATTTATATAAAGATGTAAAACCAGGAAACTTAATTTTAATTGATGATGGAAAAATTCAAATAAGAGTAGACGAGATAAAAGATAAAGATATAATAGGAACAGTATTAAATGATGGTGGTGCAGGATCAAGAAAAAGTATAAATGTACCAGGTGTTTCTGTAAAAATACCATTCTTAAGTCCAAAAGATATAAATGACTTATCAAATGGGGCAAGAGTTGGATTTGATTATGTTTCTGCATCTTTTGTTAGAAACAAGGAAGATATAGCCCAAATGCGTAAAGTATTAGATGATAACGGTGGAAAAGATGTAAAAATTTTAGCTAAAATCGAAAATCAAGAAGGAATAGATAATTTCGAAGAGATTTTAGCAGCTTGTGATGGTATAATGGTAGCTCGTGGTGACATGGCTGTAGAAGTACCATTTGAAGAAGTACCAGTTGTACAAAAAAGATTTATTAAGAGATGTAATGAAGAAGGAAAATTAGTAATAACAGCTACACAAATGTTAGAAAGTATGACAAACAACCCATTACCAACAAGAGCTGAAGTAAGTGACGTTGCCAATGCAATTTATGATAGAACAGGATGTATAATGCTTTCTGGTGAAACAGCAATGGGAGAATATCCATTGGAGTGTGTTAATACAATGGTAAAAGTTGCAAAAAGTGTAGAACCAACAATTAATTATTGGAAGAGATTTACAAAGAAAGATTGGAAAATAGAAGAAGCAGACATCGAATCACATGCAGCATATACAACATGTGTAACAGCAAGAGATATTAAAGCTGATGCTATAATTGATTATACACATACAGGAAATTCTGCAAGAAGATTAGCAGGATATGGACCAGCTTGTCCAATATTTGCAATAACAGATTCAGAAAAAGTATACAATCAATTGGGACCAATCTGGAATGTATTTCCAATTTTAATAAAAGATGGAACAGATATTGATGACACAATTGAAAAAGGTGTAGAAAAATTAATAGAATTAGGAAACTTAGAAGAAGGAGATACAGCTGTTTTATCTGGAGGACCACAAATAATGAGCAAAGAAAAATCAAAATATGCTGTTAATAAAACAGTTGGAGGTATCTTAAAAATATAATCAAAAGGGATTTGGGGACGTTCCTCAAATCCCTATTTTTGTCTGTTTTTTATAGGGAGGACTTTACAATAAATTTGTCTAATAATTTACATAACTAGAAAAATATGCTATAATATATGGTGTAACGTAAACAGTTGACAAACATAGGAGGATACATAATGGCAAAGCAACATGAGATAACATCATATGTTTCTAAAGTGAATGCAAAGATTGAAGCATTCAGAAAGAAAACTCCACAAAGTGTCAATTCTAACGAAAGATTAGCCATCGAAATGAAACTTGCGGATATTGAAATCGCAGTCAAAGATTTGATGGAAGACGAGGAATCACCGGAGGTTCAAGATATGCTGAAAGCATATCTCGACCAAGTTGAAGAATTGACACAGGGACAGGCGTAACGCCTGTCCTACCCATATATTTGAAAAGGTGGTATTTATGAGAATAAATTATAATAAGTTAAATATAGAAATAAGAATGGATAAAGTAAGTAAAATTGTTGAATTTTTCAAAACACAGGGCTATAAATTTGAAACTAAAAATTATAATATGTTAGATAATATAGCTAGATTGAATCTTATAGCTGATACAATTGAAAGAATTTTTCCTGGATATAGAACCGATTTTATAAAATTTGAAGAGAAGAAGACTAAATCTAAACAAATAGAATTAGACTATGAATTTGATTTACATGAGATTATGGAATCTGCAGAAGGAATACCATCAACAGAAAAGGCATTAGAAATATTTTACTCAAATCGTATAGCACATACTTGTAGGGAGGTACAGAAACAAATGTTAAGTGATATGTTTACTGAAAAAAACAGAGAAAACGCAGGTTATGAAAGTTTAATATATCACTTTGATGGGAAAGAAATAGATCAGATAGCAAAATCAGCACATAGATATTTTATTGCAGAAAGCAATATGAATACTAAGGCTGCTAATATCGCTCAAAGACAATTAGCAAAAAATGGAATAACTATAGATGAAATAGAAATCTTGAGAAAAAGAGGATATGCTGCATTAGCTAAAGGATATGTAGATTGTATGGCAATAAAAGATGAAGCAATAGCTGAAAGTATAAAAATACTTAAAGAAGATAAAACGCAATCTTTCGGACTAGCAAAAGTAAAAAATGGCAAAAGAGAAGAAAAGGTTTTTGTTATAGATGTGCCTTGTTTTGGCCAGATGTCTGTACATATGTATGATGAAAGGTTAATTACAGCATTGGCAGAACATGAATATAAATATCCAATTTGTAATACAGAGAATGTTCTACTAATAGATAAAGTATCTGCATATCAAGAAAGTTTTATATTACAGGATACAACAGAGTTAATAGAGTCTTTAAAGAAACTAAAATCACGTAAAGAAGCTCATGAAATTGCTGTAAAAGCTGGTTTTGAAAAGGATGAACTTGAAATGTTATATAAAACAAATGATGAAGGAGATGAAAGATAATGGATAAAGAAATAGTAGAAAATTTAGAAAAGAATAATTACTTAAAAGAAAAATTAGCAATAATTGATAAATTAATAAAAGGGCAAAATTATAAAGAGGCATATTTTAAATTAGCAGCAATTTTAGAGTATATAAATATTAAATATATAAAACATAAATTCAATATGGATATGCCAAATTCAACTGTAATAAATATAGTAAATACATATGAAGATAAAGACGAAAAATTATTTAAAGAAATGTTAAATATAAATGCAGAATATAATCAAGTAGATACAAATGATGTAACGATTGATGACGTAGAATATTTAGCAAGTTTAGTAGATTCAATATATAAATATATGGTAGAAAGTACAGGAGAATTTATATAAGCTATAGAATTTGGGGGCGTTCTTCGAATCCATAATTTAGGTAGAAAAAAAGGAACGTCCCTAAATTCTATTTACAAATTATGTAGACTGTTATATAATATAGGGGAAAAATGAAGGAAAAAGGAGTAAAAAATGGATAAATTTAAGAAATATCTTAAATATGCACTACTATTAGTATTATTATTTATATTTGTCTCAATAATGTCAAAATTAATAATAATATCAATGTATAAGCCAAAAGAATGTACAGTGTTATTTGAAAATCCAAAAATAGAAATAATAGATTCAAAAGCAACAAATGCAAATGGTTATATTTATGGATGTATAACAAATACTACAGGAAGTACTATAGAAAATAAATTTATTAAATTAGACTGCTATTCAGAGTATGATAATAATATAAATACTGGATATGCGCAAATATTTAAATTAGAACCAGATGAAAGCCAATACTTTACTATAAAATATAAATGTCAAGGAACAGAGAGAGTAGAAATTTCAATGTCAGATACAGCACCAGATTACTTATTAAATCCTATTGATATTGAACTTACTCAAACTCAAAAGATGGCTCTTGTAGCAGGAGGATTAATTGTAATTTATTATATGCCAGTTGGATATTTATTTGGACTTTTCCCATTTTAATAAATAAACTTATAAAAATACTTGAAATTTTATTAATTACATTGTAATATAATTGATAGCAATAAAAATATTATAAATTATATAAATATTTTTATTGCTATTTTGAATTTTTTGTAATATAATTGTAACAGACTTGTAATAATAATAGAAAAGGAGAGTATCAATGTTTGGTTTTGGTCAAGATATAGGAATAGATTTAGGTACAGCAACAGTAATTGCATACGTAAAAGGCAAAGGTATTGTTTTAAGAGAACCTTCTGTTGTTGCTGTAGATAAAAATTCTGGAGATGTTCTTGCAGTAGGTCAGGAAGCAAGAAGAATGCTAGGAAGAACACCGGGAAATATCGTAGCCACTAGACCACTAAGAGATGGGGTAATATCAGATTATACAGTAACAGAAAAAATGTTAAAATATTTTATAAATAAAGTGTGTGGTAAATTTATATTCGCACCAAGAATAATGATATGTATACCTTCTCAAGTAACAGAAGTAGAAAAAAGAGCAGTAATAGATGCAGCATCACAAGCAGGTGCTCGTAAAGTATACTTAATAGAAGAACCAATAGCAGCAGCAATAGGTGCTGGAATAGATATCTCCAAACCATGTGGAAATATGATAGTAGATATTGGTGGTGGAACTACAGATATTGCTGTAATTTCTTTAGGCGGTTCTGTTGTAAGTACTTCTTTAAAAGTTGCAGGAGATAAATTAGATGAAGCAATAGTAAAATATATTAAGAGAAAACACAATATAATGATAGGTGAAAGAACAGCAGAAGATCTAAAAATAAATATAGGCTGTGTTTATCCAAAAATACAAGATGTAGAGATGGATATAAGAGGAAGAGATTTATCAACAGGTTTACCAAAAACAATTACAGTATATTCTAGTGAAATGCTAGAAGCTCTAATAGAGCCAGCAATGATGATTGTGGACTCTGTTCATTCAGTTTTAGAAAAAACTCCACCAGAACTTGCAGCAGATATAAGTGACAGAGGAATATACATGACAGGTGGAGGCTGCCTAGTAGATGGTTTAGATAAATTATTACAAGAAAAAACAGGTATAAATGTAATGATTGCAGAAGATGCGATTTCTTGTGTGGCATTAGGAACAGGAAAGGCTTTAGATAATCTTGATGCTTTAGATGGCAAAAAAAGAAAATAACAAGTTATTAATTATTCTAAAATAATAGTTATATATTAGAAGAATTAGCCCTCTTCGTTTATATATACCAGCACTTTGTAAAAACAAAGTGCTTTTAACATTTTATAGCTAAAAACATATACTATATAAGAAGGTGATTATATGCAGGATTTTATACCAAATGCTATAATATGGACACTTGCATTATATGGTTTAATAGAAATTGCAAAAACTATCAGATATTATTTTGCTTGTACCAAATTTAAGCAAGATGGAATATATGTAATAATAGCTGCCAAAAATCAAGAAGATAAAATAGAATGTTTTACAAGAAATATAATTTGTAAGCTGTTATATGGAAAAGAAGAACTAACAAAGGGAATTATAATGGTAGACTTGGACTCGACTGATGATACATACGAGATAATCTCAAAACTATCAAAAGATTATAATTTTATAAAAGCGTCAGATTGGAATGAATGTAAAGAAATAATGGACGAAATTTCAAAATAGATTTGTTAATATTTAGTGAATATGATAAAATTGTTGCATTAGCAGGAGACTGTAGAAAAGAGGTAAAAAGTGGAACTTTCGGGACAACTAACAGAAATAATATATCAAAATGAAGTTAATAGTTATTTAATTGGAATTTTAGAAAATGAAGAAGATTCAATAACAATAGTAGGATATATGCCTTTTTTAGTAGAAGGAGATTATATAAAGGTTATAGGAAATTTTGTTACTCATAGGGAATATGGTAAACAATTTAAAGTAGAAACTTTCGAAAAAATAATGCCTAAAACTTTAGATTCATTAGAAAAATATTTATCAAATGGGACTATTAAAGGAATTGGTCCTGCAACAGCTAAAAAAATAGTAAAAACTTTTGGCGAAGATACAATTAATGTATTTAAATTTGAACCAGAAAAATTAACGCAAATAAAAGGAATTACTAAAGAAAAGGCAATAGAGATGGCACAATGCTTTGTGGAGAATTGGGAGCTTTGGCAAATTGTTGGGTATTTAGATAATTTTGGGATAAGTCCAGCAAATGCAAAAAATATCTATAAAAAATTAGGTCCACAAACAATTGATGAAATAGAATCAAATCCATATATATTAATAGATTTAGTAAAAGGTGTAGATTTTGCAAAATTAGATAAATATGCATTAGAAAATGGATTTGAGATAAATAATTATAAGCGAATTAAATGTGGAATAAAATATAGTTTAGTAAAAATTACATATAATGGCCATTGTTGTACATTAGAAGCTAATTTAATAAAATATGTTAAAGATTTATTAAAAGTAGAAGATGAAGATATAGAACATTGCTTAATAGATTTAAATGTAAAAGAAGAAATTGTAATAGAAAAAAGAGAAGAGGAAACTTGGGTTTACAGTAAAGAACTATATGATGCAGAAGCAAATATTGCAAGTAAGTTGATTTTATTAGATTCAGCTAGAAATATAAAAAAGATAGATGGCTTTAATAAGGAATTAGATAAAATAGAAAAAGCAAGTAATATAAGTCTTTCTGAAAAACAAAAAGAGGCTATACAAGCCATAAATTCAAATAATGTAGTTATTATAACAGGTGGACCAGGTACAGGAAAAACTACTATTATAAAAAATGTTATAGATATTTATAAATCACATGGCAAAAAAGTAGTTTTATGTGCTCCAACTGGACGAGCTGCTAAAAGAATGACAGAAATGACAGGAGAAGAAGCGAAAACACTACATAGATTGTTAGAAATAGGTAAAATAGAAAAAGATAATGAATTTACTATAATGAACTATGAAGTAGCACCGATAGATGCAGATGTTATTATAGTTGATGAAGCATCAATGGTGGATATCTATTTAATGAATTATCTATTAAATGGAATTTACCAAGGAACAAAACTTATATTAGTAGGAGATACAGACCAATTGCCTTCTGTTGGACCAGGAAGTGTGCTAAAAGACATAATTAATTCTGAAAGAATAAAAACAATATTTTTAGATGAGATTTTTAGACAAGCTGCGCAAAGTAAAATAATTGTTAATTCACATAGGGTAAATGACGGGGAATATTTCTTAAATAAAGAAGAACAACAGGGATTAAAAGATGATTTCTTTTATATTAAAGAAAAAAGTCAAGATATAATGTTAGAACAAGTAATTTCACTATGTAAAGGTCGATTAAAAAATTTTGGAGATTATGATTTTTTTGAAAATATACAAATTCTGTCACCAACTAAAAAGGGCTTATTAGGAACGAAAGAGCTTAATAAAAGACTACAGGAAGAATTAAATCCTTCAGATAACCAAAAGAAAGAAAAGAAAATTGGAGAGGTCATTTTTAGAGAAGGTGATAGAGTTATGCAGATTAAAAATAATTATGATATATATTGGCAAAAAGGAAATACATTAAGTTTAACTTATGAAGATGGAACAGGAATATTTAATGGTGAACTAGGAAAAATAGAAAAAATAGACTTTTTAAATAAGCAAATAAAAATATTATTTGATGATGAAAAAGAAGCATGGTATGCTTTTTCTGATATGGATCAGATAGAACATGCTTATGCAATAACTGTGCATAAGGCACAGGGAAGTGAGTTTGATGTAGTAATAATGGTTGTTACACAATCATCTGCAATGCTACTTACAAGAAATCTGTTATATACAGGTTTAACTAGAGCTAAAAAATTATTAATATTAATTGGAAATGACAATGTAGTAAAATTTATGATACAAAATGCGGATACTAAAGTTCGTAATACAGGTCTAGAATATAAATTAAAAATGATATCTTAGAACTATAATTGGGGGCTAAATAAGGAGGAATATGAATCTTATTGATATAGCTCTCAATTTATTTTTTCCACAAACTTGTTGTATATGTGAGAAAATTTGCAATGAAGTAATATGTTGCCGATGCAAAAAGAAGTTAGAAAAAATAGTATTTCCACATAGAAAATGTTTCCTAGAGATATCAGGAATATATTATGATGAACATATGCATATTTTTAAATATGATGGAATAATAAAACAAAAAATTAGGCAATATAAATTTAAAGATAAAGCATATTTATATAAATTATTTGCAGAAATAATTTATTCAAATAAAAAAGTTATTGAATATATAAAAAGTTATGACTATATAATTCCTATTCCATTACATAAATATAGATATAGAGAAAGAGGATATAATCAAGCATATTTAATATTAAAAGAACTAAAAAATAGAGATAATAAAATAACAATCAAAATAAATATTTTACAAAAAGAAAAGAATATTAAACCACAGAGTACTTTAAATAAGGTAGATAGAAAAGATAATATTAGAAATGCATATAGTGTAATAAACAGCATAGAAGTAAAAAATAAGAAAATACTATTATTTGATGATGTGTTTACAACAGGCAGTACCACAAATGAATGTAGTAGGATACTTAAAGAAAATGGTGCTAAAAAGATTGGAGTATTAACAATTGCAAAGGATTAAAAAATAAGCATCTAACTAAGAATGCTAGATGCTTTAAACTTATATTTCCATTTGACTTCCTAAAAAGCTAGCAGCAGATTGAGCTACTTTTGCTTCTACATCAGTCATTTTCGTAGAAGGTTCTTTAGAAAGTAAAATAACAGTTCCAATAGAATCGCCATTAGAAATAATTGGATATACAATTTGTGAATTATATATTTTATCTTTTTTATCATTTTTTACAATAGGAACAGATAAATTGTTATTTTTATCACTTTTATAGACTTCTTTATCTTCCATAATTTGTTCAATTTCTTTGCTTAAATTTTGTTCTAAGTAATCTTTTTTTGAACCGCCAGCAACCGCAATTACAGTATCTTTATCTGTTATGCAAGCAATATGCCCTGTTGTTTTTGCTAAAGTTTCGGCATAACCTAAAGCAAATTCAGACAATTCACCGATAGGAGAATATTTTTTTAATATAACTTCTCCTTCTTTATCTGTAAAAATTTCTAAAGGGTCACCGTTCTTTTATTCTTAAAGTTTTTCTTATTTCTTTTGGAATAACAACTCTACCTAGATCATCAATTCTTCTTACTACTCCAGTTGCTTTCATAATTTTCCTCCTTTTAATCTTGTCTAAAATTAGTATTTCTAGAAAAAATTAAATTATACGTTAAAAAGATAAAAATATGATAAATCTTGCAATTTATAGCATAATATAATATAATCTAAATGCGTAAAATCTAAATTATTGTAGGATTTTTTTATAATACGTGTGACAATTGAGAGGGAGAATGAAAATGAAGGCAATAGAAATAAGAAATAAATTTTTAAAATTTTTTGAAGAACATGATCATAAAATAATACCAAGTGCGCCATTAATACCAATTAATGATCCATCTGTTTTGTTTACAACAGCTGGAATGCAACCATTGGTACCATATCTATTAGGAGAAAAACATCCAGAAGGTAACAAATTAACAGATTATCAAAAATGTTTAAGAACAAATGATATAGATGAAGTCGGAGATAACAGACACTTAACATATTTTGAAATGTTAGGTAACTGGTCATTAGGTGCATATTTTAAAGAAGAAGCAATAAAAATGAGTTTTGAATTTTTAACAAAAGTATTAAATATACCAGTAGAAAAATTATCTGTTACTTGTTTTGCAGGAAATGAGGATGCTCCAAAAGACGAAGAGGCTGCGAAATATTGGGAAGAAGCAGGAATACCAAAAGAAAGAATATACTTCTTAAAGGAAAATTGGTGGATTGCAGGCGAAGAAGGACCTTGTGGACCAGACACAGAAATGTTTTATGATACAGGAAAACCAAAATGTTCAGAAGGATGTAACCCAGATTGTGATTGCGGTAAATATGTAGAAATATGGAATAATGTATTTATGAAATATTTTAAGCATAAAGATGGTAAATTAACAGAATTAAAACAACATAATGTAGATACAGGTCTTGGATTAGAAAGAATGACAATGTTATTGCAAGGAAAACAAACACCATTCGAAACAGAACTATTTGCTCCAGTAATGGACAAGTTAGAAGAGCTACAAAAAGTAGACAATATTAATAGTAGAAGAATAGTTGCAGAACATTTAAGAGCATCTATGATGATAATTGCAGATGGCGGAAGACCAAGTAATATAGATAGAGGATACATTTTAAGAAGATTAATTAGAAGAATGATAAGACATTTAAATAAATTGCAAATAGACTTATCAGAAACAGAAAACTTAATAAGTTTAAATATCGAAACATTAAAAGAAATGTACCCAGATTTAGTTACAAATAAAGAAATAATTAAACAAGTTATACTAGAAGAACAGAGTAAATTCGTCAAAACTCTAGAACATGGAGAAAGAGAATTTATAAAAGCTACTAATAAGGCAAAAGAACAAGGAAAAGATATCATAGATTCTGAAACTGTATTTAGATTATATGACACTTATGGTTTCCCACCAGAAGTAACAGAAGAATTAGCAAAAGAAAATAATATAAAAGTAGATATGGAAGGATTTAACAAACTATTTAAAGAACACCAAGAAAAATCAAGACAAGGTAGTGAACAAAAATTTAAAGGTGGTTTAGCAGAACAAAATGAGCAAACTATAGCTTACCATACAGCAACACATTTATTACATGAAGCATTAAGAGAAGTATTGGGAGAGCATGTAAAACAAAGTGGTTCAAACATTACAACAGAAAGATTAAGATTTGACTTTACACATCCTCAAAAAATGACTAAAGAAGAAATACAAAAAGTAGAGGATTTAGTAAATGAAAAAATAAAAGAGGATTTACCAGTAACATGTGAAGAAATGAGTTATGAAGATGCTAAAAAATCAGGAGCAATAGGATTATTTACAAGCAAATATGGAGATAGAGTAAAAGTTTATACTATAGGAGATTTTAGTAAAGAAATCTGTGGAGGTCCTCATGTAAAACATACAGGAGAACTTGGTACATTTAAAATAAAAAAAGAAGAATCTAGTTCATCAGGAATTAGAAGAATAAAAGCAGTTTTAATAAAATAATTCAAAAAGGGATTCGGGGACGTTCCTTAAATCCCTACTTTATAAAGAATGAAAGGGAAAAAAGCACCGTCCCCAATTCCCTATGGAGGTAATAAAATGGAAGATTGTTTATTTTGTAAAATAGTAAAAGGAGAGGTACCATCTACAAAAGTATATGAAGATGAGGAAATATTAGCATTTAAAGATATTAATCCAATGGCACCAGTTCATATTTTAGTAATTCCAAAAAAACATTATAATGATATAAGTGAAATAACAGAAGCTGATGCAAATATTATTGCTAAAATACATCTAGTAATAAATAAAATTGCAAAAGAGCAAGGTATTGCAGAAACAGGTTATAGAATTATAAATAATTGCAAAGAAGATGGAGGACAAGAGGTAAAACATTTACATTTTCACTTAATAGGTGGTAAAAAATTAGGAACAAAAATGTGTTAAAAACAAAAGAAAAAATTTACATAAAGTATATGAAAACAATTTAAAATATGTTATAATATACTTTAGAGAAGTAATTGGAGGTAAAATTATGTTTGTTGATAGTAAATATAGTAAAGTATTAACTGTTTTATTAATTATTGTAATAATTGGAATTGTTGGCTTATTAGCATTTTTAGGATATAGTATGTACACGAAATATTTCTTAGATGCAGATACACAAGCTTTTATGGATGAATATACTAATTCATTAGGAATACAACCATTAGAAGGAAATAATATTACTGGAGACTTTAATTCTTTATTGGATGTTAATGCAGTTACAAACGCAAGCGGAGATGGTGCTCAAGAAACAAAAAAATTTAAAGGATTTGATGTTGTAGGTGCAATAGAAATACCAAAAACTAATGTAGATCTTCCAATATTAAAACAAATGGGTACAAGAGCAATGAACACAGCCGTAGTAATGCAATATGGACCAGGACCAAACCAAGTTGGAAACACAGTAATTGCAGGACATAATTACAGAAACGGACAATTTTTTTCAAATAATTATAAATTAGAAAATGGAGATACAATTTATATTACAGATAATTCTGGAACAAGATTAAGATATGAAGTATATAATAAATATGAAACAACTCCAGAAGATGCAGATTATATGCAAAGGGATACTGGAGGAAAACCAGAAATATCTTTAACAACTTGTACAGATGATAGTAAAGCAAGAATTATAATTTGGGCAAGACTTGCAGAATAATCTAAAAGAGGGATTTGGGGACGTTCCTTAAAATCCCTTTTTTGTCATTGTATGTAAAGTTTTATATAAATTTTAAAACTAATTAATAGGAGGTATAAATGGCTACCGCAGAAGAGGCTTATAAAAAGGTTTTAAATATATTTTTTATAATTTTACTAATAATATTACTATGTATAGCAGGATATGTAGCCTATAGATTTATTTCTGCTAAAATCATAAATGATGATTCTGATGAATATATAGCAGAATTTACAAATGAAATAGGAGATATAGATGGAAATATAATAAGTGATGAAACTTTAAGTGACTCAACAAATAGTAGTGAAACAACGACAAATAAAGCTGAAAAGGTAAAAACAGCAAGATCTTCATCAAGTAAAAAAAGTGTTGGCAAATATTATAATTATGATGTTTGTGGATATATAAGGATTCCTAAAACAGGTATACAGTATCCAATAATAGCTACATTATCAAAACAAGCATTAGAAAAAGGTGTATGCGTAGAATATGGACCTGGACCAAATGAACCTGGAAATACAGTAATTGCAGGACATAATTACTTAAATAGATTATTTTTCTCAAGAAATAAAAATTTAAATATAGGTGATAAAGTATATATTACAGATTTATATGGAGTAACTGTAGAATATACGATATATAATAAATTCGAAACAACACCACAAGATACAGGTTACATATTTAGAGATACCGGTGGAGTACCAGAAATAACACTAGCAACTTGTTCACGCAATAGTTCAGCAAGACTAATTTTGTATGCAAAATAATAAAAAAACATTGAAAAAATTTTTGTTAAGTGATAAAATACAACTACTTTTAAAAGGGAGTAGCTTGTGAACTACTAATCAACAGTCGCGAAATATTCTGGTTAGTAACCTAATTTAGGTAAGCAAGACTTTTAAAAAACACAAAAAGTTTTTTAAAGTCTTGCTTTTTGTGTATAATACTAAAAAAGGAGAGATGAACAGTGAATTGGTTTAACAAAGGAATAAGTCAAGTAGAAAAAGAATTACAAACCAATATTAAGGAAGGCTTAACAGAAGAACAAGTAAAGGCAAATTATGAAAAGTATGGCATGAACGAATTAAAGCAAAAAAAGAAAAAATCTTTATTTGTAAAATTTTTAGAACAATTTAAAGATTTTATGATTATCGTTTTAATTATTGCAGCCATAGTATCTGGAGCTGTAGGAATTGCAGAAGGCGAAGGAATAACAGATACAATTATAATTTTAATAGTTGTAGTACTTAATGCAATAATTGGAGTAGTACAAGAAAGTAAAGCAGAGAAATCATTAGAAGCACTTCAAAAATTAAGTGCACATGCATCAAAAGTTATGCGTAATGGCAAAGTAACAGTAGTACAATCTAGAGAATTAGTACCAGGAGATGTTGTAGTTTTAGATACAGGTGACTATGTACCAGCAGACTTAAGAATAGTAGAAAGTGCAAATTTAAAATCACAAGAAGCATCACTAACAGGTGAATCTGTACCTGTAGATAAAAATACAGAAACAATAGAAGATGAAAAAGTTAGCCTTGGTGATAGAACAAATATGCTTTTCTCTTCTTCACTTATAACATATGGAAGAGGAAAAGGTATTGTAGTAGAAACAGGAATGAATACAGAAGTTGGTAAAATAGCAAAAATAATTAATGATACAGAAGGAACAGAAACACCACTTCAAACAAAATTAAATAAATTAGGAAAAACACTAGGAATAGCAGCACTTGCAATATGTATAGTAATATTTATAATAGGAATTGCTTATGGTAAAGATGTAATAGATATGTTTATGACAGCTGTAAGCTTAGCTGTTGCAGCAATTCCAGAAGGTTTAGCAGCAGTTTCTACAATAGTTTTAGCAATTGGTGTTCAAAGAATGGTAAAGAAAAATGCCATCATAAAGAAATTACCAGCAGTAGAAACTTTAGGAAGTGCAACAGTTATTTGTTCAGATAAAACAGGAACACTTACACAAAACAAAATGACTGTTCAAAAAGTATTTGTAAATAATGAAGTAGTAGAAGTTGCAGATATTAAAGATATCAGCAATGAATTAGATAGATTAATGCAAGTTTGTACACTATGTAACGATACAAAAATTGGTGCAGAGAATCAATTAACAGGAGATCCAACAGAAACAGCATTAATAGATTTAGGATTTAAAATCAATTTTGACGTAAAAGAAGTTTTAGAATTAAAAAGAGTAAAAGAGATTCCATTTGATTCTGACAGAAAATTAATGACTACAGTAAACAAAGTAGGAGAAAAATATTTTGTATATACAAAAGGTGGAATTGATGAATTACTTGCAAGATGTAATTCATATATATTAAATGGTGAAATAAAAAATGATTTAGCAAATTATAAAGCAGAAATAGATAAATATAATGTGGGAATGGCAAAGGATGCTCTAAGAGTATTAGCTATGGCATATAAAGAGTTAGATCATGAACCAACAGATGAAGAAATGAAAAATATAGAAAATGACTTAATATTTGTTGGAATGGTTGGAATGATAGATCCACCAAGAGAAGAAGTTAAAGTAGCAGTAGAAAAATGTAAAACAGCAGGAATTAAAACTGTAATGATTACAGGTGATCATAAGATTACAGCTGTTGCAATTGCAAAAGCATTAGGAATATTAGAAAACGAAGATGAAGCTATAACTGGTAGTGAACTAGAAGAAATGTCAGATGAAGATTTAACAAAGAATATTAGAAAATATTCAGTTTATGCAAGGGTATCACCAGAACACAAAGTTAGAATAGTAAAAGCATGGCAAGCAAATGGGGAAATTGTTGCTATGACAGGTGATGGTGTAAATGATGCTCCAGCATTAAAAACAGCAGATATTGGTTGTGCAATGGGAATTGTAGGTACAGACGTTTCTAAGGAAGCAGCAGATGTAATATTAACTGATGATAATTTTGCAACAATAGTATCATCAGTAGAAGAAGGAAGACGTATTTATGACAATATATTAAAAGCTATTCAATTCTTACTTTCTAGTAATGTTGGTGAAATTATAGTACTATTTTTAGCAATTCTAATTACACCTTGGCTTGGAAGCACATTTAATATAGATATTGGATTAATCGAAGTATTACTTCCAATTCATATATTATGGATTAATTTAGTAACAGATTCACTTCCAGCATTAGCATTAGCAGTAGACCCTGCAGAAGACGATGTAATGAAACGAAAACCAAAGAAACAAAAAGGTATTTTTACAAAAGGTATGAGTTTTAGAGTTGTATATCAAGGAATAATGATTGGTTTACTTACACTTGCAGCATTTATAATTGGTATTGCAACACCAGAAGAGAATTTACCAACTATGGTAAAAATAGATGGAACTTTATATGGTGTTGAAGAAGTAGAAAACTTAGATGAAGCATTAGCAAATGGTGCAGAATATGTAGAAAATCAAGAAGTAAAAGTAGAAATTGGTCAAACAATGGCCTTTATGGTATTAGCATTTTCAGAATTAGTACATGTATTTAACATTAGGAATAACAAAAAATCTGTATTTAAAACACATCCATTTAACAACAAAATGTTATTGCTAGCAATAGGAGCATCAGCAGCATTAATGCTTATAATATTGTTAGTACCAGCATTAAGACATATATTCAGTATACCAATTTTACCAATGGGCAACTTAATAGAAACAATTTTATTAATAATAGCACCATTAGTAATTGTAGAAATATTCAAACTATTAAAAATAAACACAACAAAAGACGAAGCATAAATCAAAAGGGATTTAGAACGTTCCTAGGGATTTGGGGACGTTCCTTAAATCCCTTTTTTGAACTTTAGGGACGGGCTTAAAGTTCAAAATTTATGTAAAATACTACGAAGTCAACAACCAAAATATATTTTGTATTGAATTTTAAATATGCTTGATATATAATATATGCGAAAAAACAAGTGCTAGGTGAGCAAAAATGACATTAGATTTAATAGAGGTAAAACCACGTTTAAATGTAAAAAAAGTAATAATAATTACAATAGTTTTGATATTAATCATATCGCTTATGTCTACAGCGATATTTTTTGGTGTGCGTCATTATAATAAGAATTTAAGTATAATAGAAAGTGAGATATTAGCTAAAAATAAACCAACTCATGAACTGTTTTTTTCAGATAATGCAAAGAAAAACAAAATAGTAGATAGAGTGTCACATATTTATAATTCAGATTATAAAAGAGTTTTTCTAACATTTGATGATGGTCCTTCGAAATCTGTTACTATTCCAATTTTGGATATATTAAAACAAAATAATGTTAGAGCAACATTTTTTGTGTTGGGAAGTAATGCCGAAAGATATCCAGAAATAGTAAAAAGAGCATATCAAGAAGGTCATTATATAGCAAACCATAGTTTTACACATGTTTATTCTAATATATATTCCTCACCACAGGCAGTGTTAGATGAATATAACAGAACAGAAACAGCTATAAAAAATGCAATAGGAGATCAAACTTATAATTCTAGGGTATTTAGGTTCCCAGGAGGGACAACCGGAGGAAAATATGCAAATATTAAGACAGAAGCTGTTAATTTATTAAATCAAAAAAATGTGGCACATCTAGATTGGAATGCTTTAACTGCTGATGCAGCCGGGTTAGATAATGTAAATGATATGATGAGCTATGTAGAAAGTACAATTGGAAATAAAAATAGTGTGGTTATATTAATGCATGATATAGGAACTAAAAAAAGTACGTATGAATTATTACCACAATTAATACAAGTATTAAAAGACAAGGGATATGTATTCGAAAATATATATGACATCTTAAAATGATTTAATAAAAACAGAGCAAAATGAAATAATGCTCTGTTTTATTAACTCTCTTTAAATATAATAATAGCATGAATTTTTTTATCATCAAGACCTTCAATAATTACTTTATGAGTATTTTCTTCGAAGACATAGTAGCATTTTACAGTATCATGAAGTTTAATTTGTTTCTTATAAGCTATTTCGAAAAAGTTGAATGTTTTATTTTTATAAACTTCAGCAGGTAATGCTTCATAAGCCATATCCAAATAATATAGATTATGCATATGGTTGTTTAAATCAATTTGTGAACGATTAACTATATACATACTTAAAGATTCATAATTATCCGAATCAGATAATTTAGTAAGCATGGATTCTTCAGGAGGAAAAGCAGTTTTAGTATCTGGACAGTATAGCTTAATTATTTCATCAGGAATATGTCTTAATTTGCCAGTATTAGTATCTACTAAAACCCATTTAGATGTTCCAATAATAACTAATTCGTTATTTTGATTATATACTTCATAATCACGATAGGTAGAGAACTTTTCTGTATTTCTAGCCCATGTAACGATGTGCAATTTATCACCATAAATTGGTCTTTTTAAAACTTTAACTTTCCATCCAAGCAAAACCCAAGAAGAATTTGTTCTAGGTATTTCATTTAGTCCAAAATTTATACTATCAGAATGATAAGAACCAATATTTTCAAAAAAAGCTAAAATTGCTTTATTGCTTAAATAGTTAGGATTTTCTATATCTCTTAATCCAATTTCAAAATCATGTTCAAAAAAAGCCATAATTAAGCCTCCTAAATAATTAATATATAAATAAATGGGATTTAAGGAACGTCCCCAAATCCCTAACAAGGAATGTCCTAAAATCCCTAAATGAGGATTACAAGGAATGTCCAAAAATCCTTATGAGAGTATCAAAACTCCTATCCAAAATCTTAATCGAGTTTTATTCTAGCACAAAAAGTTTGAAAATACAATTATACTAAGTAGTATAGAAATATAAAAATTATTTACAAAAACTAATAATTGTGGCATAATATAAACGTATAGGAGTGATAGTATTATGAGAATTTTGAGAGATTTTAAATTACCAGATTTTAAATTTCCTAAAATGAAAATGGAAGGTATGGAAAACATACAAGAAATGCAAGTTAATTATGACAAAATAGATCAAATAAAAGACAAAAAGTCAAAGAATAAATATTACGAGGAAACACATTATAAGACTGTAAAAGAAATATTTAAAAGATCAATAGAAAAATATAAAAATAATATATATATTCTAGAAAGACCAAATCATGATCATAAAGCTAAATTCGAAGAATTTACTTATGAAAGATTTGGTAATGATGTAATTAATTTAGGTACAGGACTTATGAAGTACTTAAATTTGCCAAATGAAAGAATTGTAATTATTGGTGAAAATACATATTATTGGTATGTTTCATATTTCTCAATCTTATGTGGAGTAGGTATTGCTGTTCCTGTAGATAAAGAATTACCAAATAACGAAATAGAAAATGTAATAAAACGTTCACATGCGGCAGCTGTAATCTATTCAAAGAAGAAAAAAGATGCTATAGATAAAATAAAAGACAATTTACCAATGGTAAAATATTTTATCGAAATGAATAGTGATGAAGGCGTACAAGGTAGAGATGTAGGAATAGAACATGTTATAGCAGAAGGTAAGAAGTTAACAGATGCTGGAAATACTGAATATATGGATGTAGAAATAGATCCAGAAGAATTTAAATTCTTAATATTTACTTCTGGAACAACTTCACAAGCCAAAGGTGTTATGCTTTGCCATAGAAACTTGGCAGAAAATGTAAATGCAGTTTCAAAATATGTAAAAATATATGAAAGTGATAGATTTTTTTCTGTATTGCCACTTCACCACACATATGAATCATCAATTGGAGCATTGTTACCATTTGCAAATGGTTCATCAGTTGCAATTTGTGGTGGACTAAGATATATAGTACCAGATATGCAAGAATCAAAACCAACAGCAATGCTAGCAGTGCCATTATTAGTTGAAAGTTTATACAAAAAAATAAATCAATCAATAGAAAAAAGTGGTAAATCAGGTTTAGTAAATTCTATGCTTCATCTAACAAATGCATTAAAAAGTGTTGGAATAGATATTAAAAGAAAAGTATTTAAAGAAATATATGACAATTTAGGCGGAAATATGAGGATAATAGTTTCTGCAGCAGCACCAATAGATAAAAAAATAGGAAAATGGGTTCAAGACATAGGAATTGAATTTTTACAAGGATATGGATTAACAGAAACTGCTCCAATTGCAGCACTTACACCAGAGTGTGATCCAAGAGTTGGTTCAGTTGGACTTCCAGTAAATTGTGCACAAATAAAAATTCATAATCCAAACGAGAATGAAGAAGGCGAAATTTGGATTAAGAGCCAAACATTAATGCTTGGATATTATGAAGATGAGGAAGCTACAAAAGAAGTAGTACATGATGGATGGTTTAATTCTGGAGATATTGGTTACCAAGATAAAGATGGTTATGTATATGTTACAGGTAGAAGTAAGAATGTTATAGTAACACAAAATGGAAAAAATATTTATCCAGAAGAAATAGAATTATTACTATCTAAAATTTCAGAAATTCAAGAATGTATGGTATATGGTAAAGAAGTAGAAGGAGAAAAAGAATTAATAATTTCTGTAAAAGTTATTCCAAATATGGAGGAAATAGAAAGATTACATGGAAAAGACTTAAGTGAAGAAGAAATACATAAAATTATTTGGAATAAAATAAAAGAAGTAAATAAAGGATTAACATCATATAAAGCAATAAAAAATCTAGAAATAAAACATGATGAATTTGCAAAAACAACAACAATGAAAATAAAAAGATATGTGGAACTTCAAAAAGACAAAGAACAAAATAAAACAGAAGAATAAATTTGGAGGCAATATGAAAAAAAAGAAAGTACTATTTATATCTAGTACAGGTGGACATTTTAATGAATTGATGCAATTAAAACCAATGTTTGAAAAATATGATTATCATATAATAACAGAAAAAGATAAATTTACAGAAGGATTTAAAAAACAATATGGAAAGCGAATTTCGTATATGTTATATGGAACAAGATCCCATCCACTTGCATATCCGTTTAAATTTTTATGGAATTGTATTTTAACAGTATTTTATTTTATAAAAATAAGACCAAGATATATAATAACAACAGGTACTCATAATGCAGGTCCAATGTGTATACTTGGAAAAATATTTGGGAGTAAGATTATATATATAGAAACATTTGCAAATAGAAATTCTAAAACAGCAACAGGAAAGCTGGTTTATAAGTTTGCAGATTTGTTTATAGTGCAATGGGAAGAAATGCTAAAATTATATCCAAAAGCAAAATTAGGAGGATCAATATTTTGATATTAGTATTATTAGGAACACAGGACAATAGTTTTCATCGTTTATTAGATAAAATTCAAGAGCTAATTAATGAAAAAGTAATAACAGAGAAAGTTATTGTTCAAGCAGGAAGAACAAAATATGAATCAAAAGATATGGAAATATATAGTTTAATGCCAGAAGAAAAGCTAAGCGAAATAATGAAGAAAGCAGATTTGGTTATAACTCATGGAGGAGTGGGATCTATAGTAATGGCATTAAAGATGGGAAAGAAAGTAATTGCTGTGCCACGTTTAAGTTCTTTTGGAGAACATATAAATGATCACCAGATACAAATAGTAGATTCTTTTGATAAGCAAGATTTTTTAATAGGTGTAACAAAGCTAGACGATTTAAAAGAAGCTTTAGAAAAATCCAAAAAATTCAAACCAAAACATTTTAAAAGTGAAACAGATCACATGATAAAATTAATTGAAGATTTTATAGATAATAACTAAAAAATATGCGGTGGCTAAGAATAGCTATCGCATATTTTTTCTTTCATGCTTGCTGTCTGTATGGGCAACATACGCAATTACATATAAGATATTCTTGAATAGGAGCTTGTAATTCTCTCTAAATATATTAGAGTTTTTCTGGTAATTTCATTATTTATAAAACTTTTATTATTATATTAAAAAAGTAGTATTATATTATGATTGATATATGCTTTTCGTTGACACATACACAGTTTTAATATAAAATGGCATAAGAAAAAATAGGGAGAAATGAAGGTGTAATTAATATGAAAAAACTATTATTTGCAGCATATAATTTAGACTTAGGTGGGATAGAAACATCTCTTATAACTCTTACGAATTTTTTGTTAGAAAAAGGCTATGAAATAACAATAGCTTTAGAAAAAAGAGAGGGAGTATTTCTAGATAAAATTTCTCCAAATATAAACATAATAGAATATACTCCTGCAAATGATAAAAATATAATAAAAAGAAAAATAAATAATTTAATAAAAAGATATAAATTTATAAAAAAATATAAAAATAAATTTGACTTTTCTGCAAGTTTTGCTACATATTCAATACCTGCAAGTTTTATAGCTAGGACATGTTCTAAAAATAATGCTATATGGGGTCATGCAGACTATTTAAGCTTATATAATAATGATAAAAAGAAAATGAGAGATTTTTTTAATAAGAGAAAAGTAAATAAATTTAAAAAAATAATATTCGTTTCAGAAGAAGGAAAAGATAGCTTTATAAAAGTTTTTCCAAAATTGCAAAATAAAGTTATAACATGTAATAACTTAATTAATGATAATAGAATATTAAATAAGGCAGAAGAAAATGTAAATGATTTAAGTAAAGAGAATGTAGTTACATTTTTAAATGTAGGAAGACATGATGAAAAACAAAAAAAGTTAACAAGGATAATCTATTCAGCAGAACAACTAAAAAAAGATCACAAAAAATTTAGAGTGATTTTTATAGGAGATGGACCAGATACAAATTTTTATAAAGAACAAGTAAAAGAAAAAAAGCTAGAAAATGAAGTAATTTTTTTAGGAAGAAAGAAAAATCCATATCCATATTATAAATTATGTGATTGTGTGGTACTATCTTCAGATTATGAGGGATATCCAGTAGTGTATTTAGAATCTTTTATTTTAAATAAGCCAATAATAACTACAAATGTATCAGACTATGAACAAGTAGAAGGACATGGAATAGTAGTGGAAAAAGATGAAACAGAGATATATAAGGCAATGAGAACTTTTATAGAAAACGGATATGAAATATCTAAAAAATTCGATGCAAAAGAGTATAATACTAGTATATTTAATCAATTAGAAGAAATTATAGATTAAATTTAGAAGATTAAAAAATTAAAATAAAAAAAGGGATTTTAAGGAACGTCCCCAAAATCCCGGATGTTCCAAATTCCTATAGGATGTAAAACATTCCTTAGATTGGAGAAAAAAATGAAAAAGATTAGTGTTATAATTCCTGTATATAATACCGAAAAATATTTAAGAAGGTGCTTTGATTCGGTAATTGCACAAGATTATAAAAATTTAGAAATAGTAATTATTAATGATGGTAGTGAAGATAATTCAGAGCAAATAATAAATGAATATAAAAATAAATATCCTGAATTGATTAGTTATTATAAAAAAGAAAATTCAGGAGTTGCTGATACAAGAAATTTTGGTATAGAAAAAGCTCAAGGTGATTATATAATGTTTTTAGATTCTGATGATTATATTGATAAGGCTTTATTAAAAACATTAGAAGAATATGTAAACAAAAATATTGATTTAATTAAATTTAAATTACAAAGAGTTAATGAAGAAGGAAAGGCTCTGGAAATTGTATCAGGAGCGACTTTCGAAAAAACTACAGGAGAAGATGGTTTTAATAGATTATATAGTACAGATGTACTATTAGATTCACCATGTGTTTATTTAATTAAAAAAGAGATTTTTGTAAAAAATAGTTTAAAGTTTGCAGTAGGGACAGAACATGAAGACTTTGGATTAGTTCCATTTATAATTGTATTGGCACAAACAATGGTTTCTATAAATTTTTACGGATATTACTATGTTCAAAGTGATAATAGTATAACAAGGAATGAAAATTATACAAAAACAATAAAGAAAGCATATGATGCATTAAAGCATTATGATAATGCAATTGTATTAATAGAAATATTAAATATTAATAAGATAACAAAACAAAATTTAAAAATATATTATACAAATGCAATAATTTTAAAAGCAAAAGAGTTACATAATGATGAGCAAAAAAAATATATTAAAGAAATCAAAGATAGAAAAATGACAAAAAATATTAAAATAAGAAACATGAAACAATTAATAAAGAAAATATTATTAACCATGAATATAAAATTATATTTACAAATGAAATAAGTAGAACGAATAGAGGAGATTTTGATGAAAAAAGTTAGTGTTATAGTACCATTCTATAATGTAGAAGAATATATAGAAAAATGTATAAAATCATTAGTAGAGCAGTCTTTGGAAGACATAGAAATAATTTTGATAAATGATGGAAGTAAAGACGGATCTGAAGAGATAGCTAAAAAATATAAAAGCAAATATCCTAATAAAATAGTGTATTTAAAAAAAGAAAATGGTGGATTATCTGATGCAAGAAATTATGCTTTACCTTATGCAAAAGGAGAATATATAGCTTTTTTAGATTCTGATGATTATGTAGAAGAAGAAATGTATAAGGAAATGTATGAAACTGCAATAATGGATAGAGCAGATATGGTAGAATGTGATTATCTATGGGAATATCCAGAAGAAACAATAGCAAGTAAAGGTAGAGCATATAAAGATAGGAGAGATATGATATTAAATGCTAGAGTTGTAGCATGGAATAAACTAATAAAAAGAGAATTATTAGAAAGAACAAAAATAAAATTTCCAGTAGGTTTAAGATATGAAGATGTAGAGTTTTTTTATAAATTAATACCTTATATAAATACTATATCAATAGTAAAAAAGCCTTTTATACATTATGTACAAAGAGAAAACTCTATATCAAATACACAAACAAGTAAAACTGCACAAATAATAGATGTTTTAGATAATGTAATAGAATTTTATAAAGAAAAAAATATATTTGATAATTATAAAAATGAATTAGAATATAATTATGCAAGATATCTATTATGTAGCTCAATGCTAAGAATGATTATGATTGAAGAAAAAGAAGAAAGAGATAAAACGGTAAAATTAGCTTGGAACAAATTAAATGAAAGATTTCCAAAATGGAAAGAAAATCCTTATCTAAAAGAAAAAGGGCTAAAGAATAAATATATGAAAAGTGTTAATGAAAAAACATTAAAAATATATGAAAAATTAGGAAGAATCAGATTTATAAGAAAAAAAATACAAGAAAAATTTGCATAGATTCTTGATTCACGAATTTTAGTGTATGTAGAAAAATAAAAGGAGAAGTTATGAAAGAAACAAAAGTAGAGCCAACCAAAAAGATAAAAATAAATACAAAAAATTTAACAGAAAATTTATTAGTAATATTTGTAATACTATGTCCAGTATTTGATATTTTAAGTTTTATATTTAGAAATACATTTAATACAAGTATATCTCCATCTACTATTTTAAGACCGGTAATACCTTTAATAGCAATTATAGATTTATTTATAAGAAGCAAACATAAGCTAAGAATGTTTATTGTGGCATTAGTTTATGGAGTATATGCTTTAGCTCATTTATTATTATTTAATACTGCTAACACAGGATTTAGTTATAGTAATGTAGTACACGAAATGCAATACATAATGAATTATACTTTTATGATAATAATTTTATTTGTATATGTTTATGTATTTAAAGATAAAGAGAAAGATAAATTACAAAGAGCAATAATTTCGTCAGTATCAATATATATTGCATCAATAATATTAGCAATTATAACCAATACATCATCATCAACATATATAGAAGGAACAGGAATAAAAGGTTGGTTTGAATCTGGAAATAGTATTAGTGCAGTTCTAATTTTATCAATATTTGTATTACTAAGTAATAATGATAAAAATTATAGAAAAATAATTATAGGCGAAATAATTGCAATGGGAATATTCTTGTGTATATTAATAGGTACAAGAGTAGGTTTATTTGGATTTGTAATTGCTCTAGTAGCTTTTGTGTTTGCAGAAATTGTTGGAAAGATAATAAAAAAGTCAAAAATGAATAAAAAAGTTATACTAGGAGGAATTGGAGCGGTAATTGTAGTTGTGGTTATAGTTGCCTTAGTAGGCTCAAATACCATAGAGAGAAGGAAACATTTAAAAGAAATAGAATCAGATATAGTTGACGAATCAACAAATCAAGAAGCACACATAACAGGAAGTTTAATGGAAATAAAAGAGAAGATAGATAATGGTGAAATAGAAGATACATACATGAACGAAGCACAAAAGAAATCTATATTAGAATTATATGATATCGCAAACAAGTGGGAAATAAGTAATAATGACCAGCGTATGCAACAATTAATATACAATGCAGTTCTTGTAAAAAATCAAGCAAATCCATTATTAATTATATTTGGAAATGGATATATGAACCAATACAGAGAATTAGTTTTAGAAATGGATATACCAGCATTTTTATTTAATTTTGGAATATTAGGATTTTTATTATACTTTGGACCATTTCTTGCAATCTTTATATATGGAATATATTTTGGAATAAAAAGAATCAAGAAAATAGATTCAGAATATATAATGTATGTGTTAGGAATAGGCTTAGCATTTGCTATATCTGTATTTTCTGGATATGTATTCTTTAATATGTCAACATCTACAGTTATATCAGTTATATGTGCATTATTAATAAATAAGATTTTTACAATAAAAAATGATTTAAAAGTGACAAAAGCATAATAATGAATTATTTATGAGGAGATAGATTATGAAAAAGATTTTGTTTGGAATAACAAGTCTTACACTTGGCGGTGCTGAAAAAGTTTTAGTTGATTTAGCAAACAAATTAAGTGAAAAATATGAAATTACAATACTTACAATATATGCAAAAGGTGAGTTTGAGAAAAAATTAAATTCAAAAGTAAAATTAAAAAGCATATATGATTTCCAATTTAATGATATGAAAAAATTTAAGAAAAAGTTTACTGCTTTAAAATTATTGCTATTTAAAAAACACTTTTATAAAAAATATATTAAAGGTGATTATGATATAGAAATAGCATTTTTAGAAGGACCAATTACTAGACTTTTTGGAGTAAGAAATAAAAACACAAGAAAAATTGCATGGATACATAATGATATAACAAAAGTATTTGGGAAAGACTTAAAGGCAAAAATAAAAGTTGCGATAGATAAAAAAACATATGGAAAATATCAAACATTAGTATTTGTAAGTAAAGATAATAGAGATAAATTTACTGAAATTTATAAAGATGTAAGAGATGAGTATTTGCAACCCGTACATAAAAGAGTTATATACAATTACATAAATCCGCAAAATGTTATTAAAGGTGCAGAAGAAAAAATAGATGATTCTTTAACTACTAAGGTAACAACATTTTTAACAGTTGCTAGACTTACAAAGCAAAAAGCAATAGATAGAATTATACGAGTACATAAAAAATTAATAACTAAGGGATTTAAACATGAATTTTATGTAATAGGTGATGGTCCAGAAAGAACAAATTTAGAAAAACAAATAGAAGAATTAAATGTAGAAAAAACATTCCATCTTTTAGGAAAAAAAGAAAATCCCTATCCATACATGAAGCAAGCCAAATTTTTCTGCTTACTTTCTGAATTTGAGGGATATGGAATGGTTATAGAAGAAGCAAAAATATTAAATAAACCAATAATAATAACAGATACAGCAGCAAGAGAAGCTGTTCAAAATTATGAAAATTCTATAATAGTAAAAAATAATGAAGATGCAATATATGCTGAACTTAAAGAAGTAATACAAAAGAATAAGAAAAGCTTTTCAGAAAAACAAGAAAAATATGATAATAGTAAGATAATCACTAGATTAGAAAAGCTTTTAGAAGAAGAGGTTAAGACGATAGATATATAGATATGTGAAAATAAATGAAAAGATAAAATGCGGGATAGCACACATTTCATCATAAGAAAAATATTTAGAAGACGTGAGGCATAATTATGAAATTATCAATACTAACAGCAACTTATAACAGAGCGAATTTGTTAAAAAGACTATATGAGAGTATATTAAGAAACTTAAATGTAGAAATAGAAGTAGAATGGCTAATAATGGATGATGGTTCAAATGATGAAACAGAAAAGGTTATTAGTAAAATAAGAGATGAAAATAAAATATATATAAAATATTTAAAACAGGTAAATCAAGGCAAAATGGCTGCAATAAATCATTTGATGGACTATGCAAGAGGAGATTTAATAATTGAGTGCGATTCTGATGATTATTTTGCAGAAAATGCATTTTTATATATAAAAGATGCATATGAAGAATCTAAATATGAAAAAGATTTGTATGGACTTTGCTTTTTAAAATATGATCAAAATGGACAAAATATAGGGAATGAATTTAAAGAGCAAAAAACAACAATGTTCGATTTATATTTTAAAGATCTAGAAGATGGTGAAAAAGCAATAGCTTTTTTTAAGGATAAGAGAAAAAATTATAGTTATGAATTAGAAGGTGATGAAAAATTTGTAACAGAAGCTAGAATGTACCATAAAATGGACTTAGAATATAAAATAAAATGCTATAATGAACCAGTTATGATATGTGAATACCAAAAAGATGGCTATTCAAAAAATATAGATAAAGTATTTAAGGAGAATCCTAAAGGATATCTTAAATATTTTGAAGAAATCTTAACAATGCAAGATATGGTTGGAGTACATTTTAAAAAAAGACTATATGTAATTAAGCATTATATTTTATTTTGTGTGCTTAATAAGAAGAAGCCAAATTTAGCTGGTATGAAAGGATTTTTAAATAAAGTTTTAACAGCATTGTTATATGTGCCAGGTTTTATTATGACAAAGAAGAGATTTAAGTAATATAATCTTGAAAAGCTATATATGTAATGATATAATTACCAAAGTCTAAAACAAAAGTGAAAGGATGTAAAAAAATGATACCTAATAAAAAATTAAGTATAATAGTACCAAATTACAAAAACGAAAAATATTTAGAAAAAACATTGAAAAGTTTAATAGAACAAACTTATAAAAATATAGAAATAGTAGTAGTATGCGATAAACCAGAAGAAGATTGTGACAAACTAGTAAAATCATATATAGAAAAAGATAATAGGATTGTTTATATCAAAAATGATGAAAGAAAAGGAAAATTTAAAGCAAGAATTCAAGGAGCACAAAAAGCAACAGGTGATTATATTGCATTTTTAGACGCAGACAATTATGCTTCTATAGATTTCTACAGAAATGCTATAAATAATGCACAAACTAATAATTCAGAAATTGTAATTGGAGATATTGTATATGAACAAGAAAACGGTGATAAATACATATATAATCTAATGCAATTACCATTAAAAACTGTAGAGGGTAAAGAATGTTTTATAAAATTCTTTGAGCAAAACGGATTAAATCCATTTTGGAATAAAATTTGGAATAAAATATATGCTAAAGAAATTTTTGATAAAGCATTAAATACATTACAAAAATTTGAAAATGATGTAAATTATACAGCCGAATTTGTTCTATCTACAATGTTATTCTATTATGCAAGAAAAGTTACAAAAATAGATAATGATAACATATTTTATATAGAACACAAAAAAGAAAGAGATAAAGATTCTATATTACAAGACGCAGATGAAGTAATAAAAGTATTTAAGATTTTGGAAGATTTCTTTAAAAAAGAAAATATATCAAATGAAATAGCATCATATACAGAAGAATGGAAACATTTCATGTATCAAAAATTAAAAGATGATGCAGAAAAAGCAAACATAAAGAAACAAGTAGAAAGTAAATTAGAAAACTTTGGCACAAATCATAAAGAAATATTAGACAAAAATTATTTTAAATGTGTTAAATCAGTATGGAACGATAATTTAGAGAAAATAAAAAGAAATTTAGCAAAAGAAGAAATAAAATATGTTAGTTTCGATATATTTGATACATTAGTAGTAAGACCTTTTTTAAACCCAACAGATTTATTTTCTGTTGTAGACAAAGAATTTAGAAAGTTTACGAATAATAGTACAGGTATGGATTTTACTAAGATAAGAATATTTAGTGAGATTCAAGCAAGAGTAAAAAAAGAAAAAGAAGACAAGAAATGTCAGGATATTACATTAGATGAAATATATGAAACAATTGAGTCAGAATATCATATAGAAAAAGATATTTTAGACAAGACTAAACAAAAAGAAATAGAATATGAAATAAGATTCTGTACAAAAAGATATACTGGCTTCGAATTATATGAAATGGCATTAGCTTTAGGAAAAAAAGTAATCTGCGTGTCAGACATGTATTTACCTAAAGATGTTATAGAGAAAATATTAGAGAAAAATGGATACACAGAGCTATCAAACGTATATGTTTCATCAGAATTAAAGATAACAAAAGCTCATAAAGATTTGTTTAAATATGTTTTAGAAAAAGAAGGCATAGAAGCTAAAGAAATGGCACATATCGGAGACAACTATGTATCTGATTATGAAAATCCTAAGAAATTAGGAATAAAAGCACAACATTTACCAAAAGCTTCAGATGTATTTCAAGATAAAAATGTTACACATAATCTTTCTGCAATGCTTACAAAAAGTTTACCAATGTGGAGAGATAATAAAAATTCATTAAACTTTTTAGGAATACGTTGTATGATGGGAATAGTTGCAAATAGATATTTTGACAATCCATATAAAACATTTAATTATACAGCTGACTTTAATGCAGATCCATATTTAATTGGGTATTATACATTAGGAATGTATATGCTTGGATTAACTAAATGGATGTTAGATGATATGCAAGGAAAAGACTATAAAAAGATTGTTTTTATGGCAAGAGATGGTTATTTACCAATAAGATGTTACGATATTATGAAAAAGCTATATAAAAACGTTCCAGAGTCAGATTATTTATATATATCTAGAAAGGCACTTGTTCCAATTACAATTCAAACAAAGCTTGACTTATATAAATTATCAGAAGTAATAAATGTTACAAACCATAGTCCTAAGGACATATTAAAATATATAAAAGATTGTATAACAATTAAAGATAAAAAAGCATTTGAAGAAATTTGCAAGCAAAATAAAATAAAAATGGATGAGGACTTTAAAATAATAGAGAATTTTGATAAATTTATAAGTCTAGTAATAGATAATTTATATGATGAAGAAAAACAAACAAGAAATTTAGCAAAATATAAAGAATATTTTAATAATATATATCAAGAGCATTCTGCAACATTTGATATAGGATATAGTGCAAGACCAGAAATGTTTTTATCTAATTTATTAAAGAAACCAATAGATACATATTTCTGCAACATAAACCATTCAGAAGCATTAAGACATGCTCAAATTGGAGGATTTAAATTAAAAACATTTTTTGATGCAAAACCAACAACTACAGGACATGCTTATGAAATGATGTTATCTGCATTAGCACCATCTTGTATAGGGTATGATGTAGAAGGTGAAGAAGTTAAACCAATATTCGAAAAATACGAAAATACATATACTGTAGAATTTGCTATGAAAACAATGCAGGAAGCTGCAGAAGATTTTGTAAAAGATGTTGTAGATATTTTTGGTGAAGATATAGATGTAATATATTATCAAAATTATTATATTTCATTGCCATTTATGGCATATTTAAATTCATCAAAAGAAATAGATAAAATGCCATTTTCATCAGTTATTTTTGAAGATAACGTAGGAATTGGGGAACCATTAAAAATGGTAACAAACTGGACACAAGATTTAAGTATAAGAAATCAAGCAACTATGGATAATTTGTTTGGAATAGATAACGATATAACAGAATTTTTAGGTGATAATGAGTTAATATATAATTCAACTGTAGATTTAAAAGATAGAAACAAATTTGTAAGACTAATTTATTATACAATGTTTGATAGAAAGACATTATCAAGAAGAATAGGAGATATTTGTTATAAAAATAAAGTATTATGGGCTATTTATTCAAAACTAAAATATAAAAAATAAACTGGAGGTTAAAGGTAAGTGGAAAATAATTATAGTATAGAAGTACAAGACGTTTATAAAACCTTTAATGTATATTTAGATAAAGCAAATAGTTTGAAAGAAAAATTACTTTTTTGGAAAAGAAACAGAAAAGAAGTAAGAGAAGTTCTGAAAGGGATTAATTTAAATATTAACAAAGGTGAAGCTGTAGCTTTAATAGGGGTAAATGGAAGTGGAAAATCTACATTATTAAAATTAATGACAAAAATTATTTATCCTAATAAGGGAAAAATAACAACACATGGAAAACTAACATCATTATTAGAATTAGGTGCTGGATTTCATCAAGATTTTTCTGGAAGGGAAAATATCTATTTTAATGCCTCAATATTTGGGCTAACAAAAAAGGAAATAGATGCAAGATTAGACGAAATTATAGAGTTTTCAGAATTAGGACAATATATAGATAATCCAGTAAGGACATATTCATCAGGAATGTTTATGAGATTAGCATTTGCAGTCGCAATTAATGTTGATGCAGAAATATTGCTTGTAGATGAGATTCTATCTGTTGGTGATCAGCATTTTCAAGAAAAATGCTTAAACAAAATGAAAGAACTAAAAAACGAGGGAAAGACAATGGTTTTTGTTACACATAATTTAGAATCAGCAAGAGAATTATGTGACAGAACAGTTTGGCTACATCAAGGAGTAATAAAGATGGATGGAGATACAAATCAAGTTATAGATGAATATTTAAAAGAAACAAGATAGAAAGGAAAGAATGATGAAAGTTTTTAAAAACTTATATGAATATAGAGAATTATTAAAATCTAGTATAAAAAAAGATGTTGGAGGAAAATATAAGAATTCTGTATTAGGAGTTTTATGGTCTTTCTTATATCCATTACTTCAAATAGCTGTATATGCAATAGTTTTTCCACTTATAATGAGAAGTAATATGGAAAATTATACTGTATTTGTATGTTGTGGTTTGATACCTTGGAATTTCTTTTCTACAGCAATATCTAGATCATCATTTACAATGATAGAAAATGGAAATATACTAAAAAAAGTATATTTCCCTAGAGAAATTTTGCCAATATCAGTAGTAACAAGCGAGGCAGTAAATTTTGTAATATCAACCATTATTATATTAGCATTCGTTCTAGGAACTGGAATGGGGCTAACATGGTATGTTATATTTTACCCAGTTATATTATTGATACAGTATATTTTATTAACAGGAATATCATTATTTGTATCAAGTATTACAGTATATTTTAGAGATTTACAACATTTTATTGGAATTGCATTGCAGTTATTATTTTATGCAACACCAATAGTTTATGCAACAAACATAATACCAGAAAGCTATCAATGGATACTAAGATTAAATCCAATGACTTTTATTATAGATGGATATAGGTCAATTTTTTACTATCAACAACAACCAGATTTTATTTCTTTAGGAATAACTTTATTGGTAAGTTTAATCTTATGTATAGTAGGATATTTACTATTTAGTAAATTACAAAAAAGATTTGCAGAAGAATTGTAAAAAAGGAGAGGTGGCTTTAATGAAGGAAAAATATAATTTCTCATTAGAACCAGGAAAAATTAAAACAAAATGCAGAGATTACAAAGACAATGAGTCTGTAATCTCTGTTGTCATACCATTTTATAATGACAAAGATTATATTGAACAGTCTGTAAATTCAGTTTTGAATCAAACATTTCCTTATTATGAAATATTAATTATAGATGATGGGTCTAAAGATGAAGAATCTTTAAAAAAACTAGATGAAGTTGCAAAACAAGATACGAGAATAAAAGTATTTCATAAAGAAAATGAAGGCTTAGCTGCAACAAGAGACTATGGTGCTTCAAAATCAGAAGAATCTGCTAAATACTTGATGTTTTTAGATTCAGATGATTTATTAGAACCAACATTTATGGAATGTGCTTATTGGACATTAGAAACAAATAAAGATGCTGCATGGGCATATTCAGATTCAATAGGGTTTGATGCAGATAGTTATACTTGGAATAAATGGTTTGATTCTGAAAAAATGAAAAAAGAAAATGAATTAGTATCTGCTGCAATGGTAAGAAAATCAGACTTTAATGCTGTCGGTGGATATGGCTTAAGAGAAAAAGCTGTAAATGAGGATTGGAACTTTTGGCTTAAGCTAATGGCAATAGGTAAATACCCTGTACATATGAGTTATTATGGACAATGGTATAGAAGAAAATTAAGTGGAGAATTAAAAAAATCTAAAGATAATAAAGCTAGAGCTTTAGAGATAATAAATGAAACAGCAAGTAAAATTACTAACAATGTAACTGCTATACAATATCCTAAACAAGACTATAATTATGATTTACTTTTAGATAAGGTTGAAACTATTGTACAACCGGAGTTACGAGGAGAAGGTAGGAAGATAAATTTATTGTTTATTGTACCTTGGCTTATAACAGGAGGAGCAGATAGATTTAATCTAAACTTAGTAAGAGGATTAGATAAAGATAAGTACAATATAACTGTATTGACAACAGAACCAAACAAAAACACGTTAAGACAGGAATTTGAGGAATATGCAACAGTATACGATTTAACATCATTTTTGAATCAGAAATTCTGGCTAGCGTTTGTTAATTATATTATAAAAAAAGAAAATATAAATGTTATATTAAATTCAAATAGCAAATTCGGATATAGTATTTTGCCTTATTTAAAAGCAAATAATACAAACATACCAATAATAGATTATGTACATATGGAAGAATGGTATAACAGAAATGGTGGATATTCAAGATATTCTAGCATGTTGGAATCTGTAATAGATAGAACTTTGGTATGTAATGAAAATAGTAAGAATATTTTGTGTGACTATTTTAGTCGAAATAAAAATGAAATACAAACAGTTTATATTGGGGTTGACGAAGAAGAGTTTAATCCAGAGAAATATAATAAAGAAGAAATCTTGAAAAAATATAATATTGAGAAAGATAAGAAATTTATCTTTAGTTATATTTGTAGAATATCAGAACAAAAAAGACCAATGCTATTATTAGAGATTGTTAAAAAATTAAAAGAAAAAAGAAATGATTTTAAAGTTTTAGTTGTTGGTGATGGAAATTTATTATCTAAAATGAAAGCTAAAGCTAGTAATTTAGGATTAACTGAAAATATAATGTTTTTAGGAAACATTGAAAATACAGAGGAAATCTATAAAATAAGTGATTTAACAATTAATTGTTCAATCAAAGAAGGATTAGCATTAACATCATATGAATCATTAAGTATGGGAGTGCCAGTAATTTCTAGTGATGTAGGTGGTCAAAAAGAATTAATAAATGAAGATGTTGGAGCTATAGTTCCATGTATGCAAAATGAAAAAGATATATACAGCGAAGATTATAAAGATGAAGAAATTTTAGTATATATACATGCGATTGAAAAAGTATTAAGTAATTTAGACAAATACAAGAGCAATTGTAGAAAAAGAATTTTAGATAAATTTACAATTAAAAATATGATAAAAGAAATGTCTAAAATTTTAGAAGAAACACAAACAAATCCAAATGAAGATAAAATAAATAATGGTAAAGATTTATTAAACAATTTAAATATCACAAAAGAATTAATCACATTAAATATGATGAATGATAAGATTGAGTATAATTGGGAATGTACAGAATATGAGAAGAAAGTATATGGACGAGCTTATTCTGTAAATGGACTAAATTATAAACATGAATTACTTAAAGAAAAATTATGGAAAATACCATTGTGGAGAGGATTTGTAAAAGTAGTACATAAGGTGAAAGGAAATTGAGAAGGATGGAAAAATTAAAGGAGATTGTTTTAAAGTATAAAAATATTATTGCAGTATTATTAACAATATTTGTTGCTATAGGAATAAATGTTACTTTTAACAAGGAATTGAATGCTTTAAAGCTAAACAGCAGTATATATAATGTTCTTTATATATTATATATAATATTTATTTTTTATATAATATACAAGAGTTTTCAAATAAAAGACAAAAGATTATGGATATGTTCATTAATACTTGGATTTATATTTGCAATATGTTTAGCAATTGGAGATATTTGTAATGTTTATAGAGAAACAATAATACCTAGTTCAAAAAAATTTATTTTATATGTATTAATAAAAATTGTAACATATTTCTTTATTTTTAGTAGCATTATAGTTATGTTGATAAATAAAATACCTTCAATATACAATAAATGGAAAAAAGAAAACAAAGAATATAAATTTTTTACAGCTAATATGAAATCATTTTGGTTGATAGCCTTAATATTCTTTTTAGTAGAGATACCATTCTTTTTATTTTGTTATCCTGGAAGTTTCTTTTGGGACGCTACGAATGGACTTATGCAAATAATAGGAGATATACCATATGAGGATCACCAACCAATAATATATACACTATATATAGGTTGTTTGTGGAATTTGGGTAAAGCATTATTTAATGATGGTAATATTGGGTTTGCTATATATTCAATAATACAGATGCTTGCGACATCACTTGTGTTATCATATGTTTTATATTATATGGCTAAAAAAGGAGTAGCAACAAAATATAGAATAATAACATTTATTATTTTTCTATGTAATCCACTTATTCCATGTTTTGCAGTAAGAATAGAAAAAAGTATTTTCTTTGCTTTGCTGTTAATTCTGGCTAATATACAAATTATTGAAATGTTTACAAATTCAGAAGAATACTTTAAAAAGAAAATTCATTATTTTACTTTTGTTATCGAAATACTGCTAATATCATTATTAAGAAATAATGGTATATATATAGCATTAGCGTGCTTTTTAGTTTTATTAATTGTAAAAAGAAAATATTGGAAAAATATATTAATATTATTTTTAATACCGGTTGCAATGTTTTATATAATTAAAGGCCCAGTTTGGAAAGCATTTAATATTATTCCAATGGGAAGTGAGGAAGCTTTAAGTGTACCATTACAACAATTTGCAAGAATAATAAAGTATGAAAAAGACAACTTGACTGAAGAAGAATATAATGAAATTCATAAGTATTTAAATATGACAGATGAAGAAATAATAGAAGAGTATAAGCCAACAATATCAGACGATATAAAAGCTAATTTAAATAGAGAAGCTTTTAAAGAAGATAAATTAGGATTAATAGAGTTGTATATTAAACTGTTCTTTAAATTTCCAGGGCAAACAATTTCTTCTTTTATTATAAATTCATATGGATATTATTCTCCAAATAATAATATGCTTTATGGAATTCATGAATACAATGATGAAAGTAGGATTGTTTTAGAAGGATTCACAAGCCCAGAGAATGATTTAGAAAATACGAGATTATGGGATTCAAAACTTATAGATACAATATGTAGACACTTTTTATATAGAGATATACCAGTAATTTCATTAATATCATCAAGCTTAGGATTATATTTCTGGATGTTATTATTAGGATTCACTTATTTAATTTATAGTAAAAAATACAAATTTATAATTGTATATATACCAATGATTTTATTATGGGCAACAACTATTATTGGACCTTTAGTGGAATTAAGATATGTCTATACTTTGATTTTATTTATGATGCCATTATTAGGATTCACTATTAATTATCAGAATAATAAAATTGAAGGAGGAAAAAATGAGGAGTAAAATAATTTCTATTATAAATAAATATATAAATGTAGTGCTATTTGCTATAACAATTTTTGTAACTTTAGGAATAAGTGTATATTTTTTGCAAGAGGGAAATTATTTAAAACTTGCAGGAGAAACTTATGATATATTATATTTAATTTTCTTTGTAGGGATTTTTATACTATTAAAAAAAGCATATAGTATAAAAGAAAAAAGACTGTGGATTTGTACATCAATTTTAGCAATATTATTTTCGGTATTTTATTTATGTGGAAATACAGGAAATATTTATTGTAATGGAACAATACCTAACTCCAAAAAATTTATACTATATGTCATTATAAAAGTAATTACTTATTTTATTATTTTTGATAGTGTATTAGCTTTAATATTTTATTATGCTAAAGATTTATTAAAAAAATTAAATATTAATAATAAAGAATATAAATTGTTTACAGCGAATAAAAAATCTATATTCTTTGTGGCTGGAATATTTTTTATTTCATATATTCCGTACTTTTTATATTACTATCCAGGGGCAATACAATATGATGCAATTAGTTGTTTAGAGCAGATAAGTGGATATACATCTTATAATAACCATCATCCAATATTATTTACTTTGTTTTTTGGTGGATTATGGAATTTTGGAAAAAATATTTTAGGTAGTGGAAATTATGGATTAGCCATCTATACAATTATTCAAATGATTGCAACAAGTTTAGTATTATCAACATTAATTTATTATATGGCAAAGAGAAAAATACCAACAAAATGGAGAATAATTACCTTTTTAATTTTACTATTGAATCCATTAACAGCGATGTATGCAGTTAGAATAGAAAAAATTATGTTCTTTACTTTAACCATGATTTTAGTGGTAATAGGAATTTCAGAAATAATTACTAAAAAAGAAGAATTCTTCAAGAAAAAGGGTAAGGCAATAATATTTTCTATATTGTTACTTTTATTAGTTCTTTTGAGAAATAATGGAATATATGTTATATTACTAACTTTAATTGTTATGCTAATAGCATGTAAAAATATAAGAATGAAAATATTAACTGTTTTTATAGTACCAATAATTGTATTTTTTATAATACAAGGACCTATTTTAAATGCCTTAAATGTAACAGAAGCTAAAACTAGAGAGGCGCTAAGTATACCAATGCAACAGTTTGCAAGATTAATAAAATACGAAAATCAGAATTTAACAGAGGAAGAAAAGGCTAATATTCACAAATACTTACCAGTAGAAGATGAAAAAATTGCTTCAGAATATCAATCTTTAATATCTGATAACGTAAAATTTGATTTTTCAGAAGAAGCTATTAAAGAAGATAAAGTAACATTATTAAAAACATATTTTAAATTAGCATTAAAATATCCAGGGCAAACAATATCTGCATTTTTATTAAATACTTATGGATATTATTCTCCAAATAGTTATAATATATGGGGGGTACCGAATTTTAGAGATGAAACTGCAAACGTTATTCAAAATATAGGTACAGTTGATTTAGATGAAAACAGTTCTAAAGAAATTTATGAAATGCCTATTGAATATAAATATGATATTCATCCTAGGTCTATATTAAATTTAAGTTATATAGATAGAATAAACAATCATATTTCTATGAAAGATATTCCAGTATTTTCAATGTTAATAACAAGCATAGGTTTATATTTCTGGTTATTATTGATATGTATAATATATTGTATATATACGAAGAAATATAAAAAGATTATAATGATGTTACCAATATTATTTTTATGGCTTACATCAGTTGCTGGACCAGTAGTAGAATTACGATACGTATATTCAATGTTACTTTTAATGCCACTATATATTGGAATAACTTTTATTGTAAACAAGGAAGAAAAGAAAGAGGAGGAAGTATAATGAAAGAAGAAAAAATTGCAGTGTTAATACCATGTTATAATGAGGAGCTAACAATAGAAAAAGTAATAAAGGACTTTAGAAAAGAATTACCAGAGGCAGATATATATGTTTATAATAATAACTCAAAAGATAAGACAGAAGAAATAGCTAAGAAAAATGGAGCAATAGTAGTAAATGAATATAGACAAGGAAAAGGTAATGTAGTAAGAAGTATGTTTAGAGACATAGAGGCAGACATATATGTTATGGTTGATGGAGATGATACTTATCCAGCAGAATTTGTTCATAAGTTAATAGAGCCAATCAGAGAAGGTAAAGCTGATATGGCAATTGGAGATAGATTATCAAATGGAACTTATCAAAAAGAAAATAAAAGACACTTCCACGAATTTGGAAACAATTTAGTAAAAAAAGCAATTAATGTATTATTTAAAACAGATTTAAAAGATATTATGACAGGATATAGAGCGTTTAATAGAATGTTTGTAAAAAATATGCCTGTTTTAAGTCCAAATTTCGAGATAGAAACAGAAATGTCTTTATATGCATTAGATAAGAAATATATAATAAAGGAAATTCCTATTGATTATAGAGATAGACCAGAAGGAAGTAATTCTAAATTAAACACAGTAGGAGATGGAATAAAAGTAGTAAAAACAATTGTAAGGATGTTTAAAGATTATAGACCTTTTGCGTTCTTTACAATATTAGCTTTAATATTTTTAATTTTTGGACTAGCTGTTGGTATACCGGTATTAGTAGAATTCTTTAAAACATCATTAATAACAAAAATGCCATCAGCAATATTGGCTACAGGCTTTGTAAGTTTAGCTGCAATTACTTTCCAATGTGGAGTTATACTAGATACAATAACAAGACAACATAAAGAAAATTATGAATTGAATTTATTAAAATGGAAACAAATAGAAAACAAATAAGGTAGGGAACAATGGATAAAATAAAAAAATTGATAAAAAAGTTTTGTACTAAAGAAATTATATTTTATGTGATATTTGGAGTTTTTACAACAATTGTAAATGTTGGTTCATTTTATGTAATGAACAAAATATGGGATTGGAATGAAGACTTATCTAATTTCATAGCAATTGTTCTTGCAGTGCTATTTGCATATGTAACTAATAAGGATTTAGTATTTCATTCTGATGCTAAAAATTTTAAAGAAAAATTAAACCAATTTTTAAAATTTATTTTAGGAAGAGCGTTTACAATGATCGTTGAATTTGGAGGCTGTTTTGTATTGTTCAAAACAGCTATTCCAGAGATGATAAGTAAATGTTTTATGACAGTTATAGTAATAATATTAAATTTCTTTATTAGTAAGTTTTTTGCATTTAAGAAAAAAGATAAATTAGGTGATATAAATGAAGAAAGTAACAATAATAATACCAGCATATAACGAAGAAGAATCATTACCTTTTTTAAAAGAGAGATTAAATGAATTATTGAATAATATAAAAACATATGAATTTGAAATATTATTCGTAAATGATGGGAGTAAAGATAAAACATTAGAAATAATAAAACAATGGAGAAAAGATGATGCCAGAATAAGCTATGTGGATTTTTCTAGAAATTTTGGAAAGGAAACAGCAATGATAGCAGGTTTGGATTATGCAACAGGAGATTGTGTAATTTTTATGGATGCTGACTTGCAAGATCCACCAGAACTTATTCCAGAGTTATTAAAATGGTGGGAACAAGGATATGATGACGTTTATGCTAGAAGAAGAACAAGAAAAGGTGAAACATGGCTAAAGAAATTTACTTCTAAAATGTACTATAAAGTTTTACAAAGTCTAACTAATGTAGAAATACAAAAAGATACAGGTGATTTTAGATTATTAGACAAGAGATGTGTAAATGCATTAAAGATGATGAGGGAATCACAAAGATGTTCAAAAAGTATGTTTAGTTGGATTGGTTATAAGAAAAAAGAAGTATTGTATGATAGAGATCCAAGAGTAGCTGGAAAAACTAAATGGAATTATAAAAAATTAGTAGATTTGGCAATTGATGGAATAACTTCATTTACAACATCACCTTTAAGATTATCTACATATATCTGTATACCAACATTTTTAGCTTTAGTAATATATTTTATATATGTAATTTGCAAAATGATTTTAGTTACTGGAAAAATAGATGCTTATCAAGCAATTATACTTTTAATTCTATTTTTTAGTGGAATTCAAATATTGTTATTTGGAATAATTGGCGAATATTTAGGAAGAATATTTAATGAGACAAAAAATAGACCATTATATTTAGTTAATGAGTATAACAATGTAAGAGAAAACAATGAAATTTACAATATTACTAAAGAAAAGTAATTAATAAAAATAAAAGAGGGATTATTATTTTTATTAATAGGGAGGGCTTTAATGAAGAAAAAATATATACAAATAACAGCAGCTATAATTACAGTAGTTTTTTCTATTTGTACTTTAGTTTTTGCTGACAACAATTTAATAGATAATAATTTAATTTTAGATAGTAATAATATTATTGACAATGAAATAATAAATAATACATTAGTAGAAGAAACAAATCAAGAAGATGAAATGGAAGAACTCAATGAAAATGAATCATTTATTCAAGATTTAGAAATACAGAATAATACTAATATAAGCTCAAAAATAGAAACGAAAAGTTCAAAGGTAATAGAAGATGGAACATATAGAATAGCAATGTTTAGTAATCCATCTATAGGAGTGGACATAGAAGCTGGTTCAAAAGATAATGAAGCAAATGTGCTTTTATGGGATTGGTATGAAGAAAATAATGTACAAAAGCAATTTGAACTTGAATATGGTAATGATGGATATTATATAATAAGAAATAAAAATTCTAATAAAGTATTAGATGTACAAAATGCAGGAATGACAAATGGATCTAATGTATGGCAATATGAAGAAAATGGATCAGATGCACAAAAATGGATAATACAAAAGAATACAAATGGAAGTTATAGTATAATATCAAAATTAAATGGACTATATTTAGATATACAAAATGGAAATATTATACCTGGAGCAAATGTACAAGTATACGAAGAAAATAGTTCTAGTGCACAACAATTTACTTTTATAGAGATTTCAAAACCAGAAAAGACAATTGAAGACGGAACATATAGAATAGCAATGTTTAGTAACCAAAACATCGGGATAGATATAGAAGCTGGTTCAAAAGATAATGAAGCAAATGTGCTTTTATGGGATTGGTATGAAGAAAATAATGTACAAAAGCAATTTGAACTTGAATATGGTAATGATGGATATTATATAATAAGAAATAAAAATTCTAATAAAGTATTAGATGTACAAAATGCAGGAATGACAAATGGATCTAATGTATGGCAATATGAAGAAAATGGATCAGATGCACAAAAATGGATAATACAAAAGAATACAAATGGAAGTTATAGTATAATATCAAAATTAAATGGACTATATTTAGATATACAAAATGGAAATATTATACCTGGAGCAAATGTACAAGTATACGAAGAAAATAGTTCTAGTGCACAACAATTTACTTTTATAGAGATTTCAAAACCAGAAAAGACAATTGAAGACGGAACATATAGAATAGCAATGTTTAGTAACCAAAACATCGGGATAGATATAGATGGTGGTTCACAAGAGAATGGAGCAAATGTACTATTATGGGAATGGTATGAAGAAAATAATATACAGAAAAAATTTAATATAAAATATGATGAAACAGATGGTTATTATACAATAACAAATGTAAATTCAGGAAAACTTCTTGATACAGAAAATGGTGGAAATACAAATGGTACAAATGTATGGCAATATGAAGAGAACGGTACTTCTTCACAAAAATGGAAGATAGTAAAGAATAATAACGGAAGTTATAGCATAATATCTAAACATAGTGGATTATATTTGGATATATCAAATGGAAATATTGCAAATGGAGGAAATGTCCAAATATATGAAGGAAACAATTCTGTAGCACAACAATTTATGTTTATAAAACTTGATAATCAAATAGAAAAAACTGTAGAAGACGGAATATATGAGATAACATCTGCATTAGATTCTAGTAAAGCTTTTGATATGACTGATAATTCTACTAGTGATGGTACACAATTACAGCTATGGGATTCAGATGGGTTTATTCAACAAAGATATAAAATAACTTATAACACAAGTTATTACACAATAACCGCAATGAATTCTAATAAAGTATTAGCAATAAATGATAATAATCAAGTTGTTCAGAAAACAGCTAGTGGAGATATTAAAGAAAAATGGAGTATAAAATCTTTTGGTGATAATAAATATACTTTTGTTTCATTATCAAATGATTATTGCATTGATATACCTTCAGCAAATGCAAGTAATGGAGTTAAGTTACAAGTGTATGAAGGAAACAGTTCTGATGCACAAAAATTTTATTTAACCGATAGAACTCCAATGCAAGGAACACAAACAATACAAGATGGAATATATAAGATAGGAACTGCTATAAATTCTTCACAAGTTTTTGACATTACAGATGGTTCTTTAGATAATGGAAAACAAATTCAGCTATGGGGAAACTGGGAAGCAACTCAACAAAATTTTGAAATAACATATAATGGTGATGGATATTATACTATAAAATCAAAATTATCTAATAAAGTATTAGCTGTTGATAATGCAAATGTAAAAAATGGAACTACAATAATTCAACAAGACGAGCAAGGAACAGATCAAGAAAAATGGATAATTAAAGATGAAGGTAATAATTATAGCATAATTTCAAAATGTAATAATTATTATATAGATGTGCCATCTGCAAATTGTTCTAATGGAATAAAAATACAGATGTACGAAGATAACGGAACTAATTCACAAAGATTTCAATTTATTCAAATAGGAACAGAAAGAACAATAGAAGATGGAACTTATAGAATAGCTTTATTTAACAATGAAAATTTAGGGTTAGATATCGATAGTAGTTCTAGAAGAAATGGAGCAAATGTATTAATTTGGGAATGGTTTGATAATAACATTCAAAAGGAATTTAATTTGCAATATTTAGAAGCAGATGGCTGTTATATAATAACAAATGTAAATTCTGGTAAAGTTCTAGATGCAGAAAATGGAGGAACAACGAACTATACAAATGTATGGCAATATGAATATAATGGTTCTGCAGCACAAAAATGGTTTATAACAAAGGATGCAAATGGAAGTTATTCAATTCATTCAAAAGCAAGTGGACTATGTTTAGATGTTGAAAACGGTAATTTGGCAAATGGTTCTAATGTAAGGCTATACGAAAGTAATAATTCTGCAGCACAAGAATTTAACTTTATTAAACAAACATCAAAAGCCACAAGATATATGGAAGATGGTTTATATAAAATAGTAACAAAAATAAACCAAGATATTGGATTTGATATTGCAGAAGGAAGTATGGAAAATGGAGCTAATTTGCAATTATGGTCATATCATGGAGTAAATCAAGAAAAATTCACATTAACTTATGAGAATGGATATTATTTTATTACAGCTGTTCATTCTGACAAAGTTCTAGAAATTATGAGTGATAATAATATAGAGCAAAATGAAAAGAATGCAAATAATAATAATCAAAAATGGATTTTAATTCCAGATGGTACTGGTGCATATAATATAGTTTCTAAGGCTAATGGTTTATATATGGATGTAGAAAATGGAGATATTAATTTAGGAATTAATGTAAGAGGATATCAAGGAAATGGTACACAAGCACAATTATTTGTATTTGGAAATTGTGGAATAAATATAGATACAAATAAGTATCCAGGAATACAAGAAAGAGTAAATGAATTAGTAATAAATCATCCTAATTGGCAATTTGAAGTTTTATATACAGGAATTGATTTTTATACAGCTGTGCAAGGAGAATATGAGCATTATACAGTAGATAAAAGTGGAAAAAGACAATATGCAAATTTAGTAGATACAAATGTATATAAAGGTGATTGGATTGCTCCAAATCCAGTAGTAACAGGAAATTGGGCACAAGCTTCATATAATGGAATAGCATATTTTATGGACCCTAGAAACTTCTTAAATGACATAGATGCTTTCCAATTTGTAGATTTAGCAGATTATTATAATAGTGGTGCTACACTAGATTCAATACAATATCAAGTAAATGGAACATTTTTAAATAATTTTGCAGAAGATGTTAGAATATCATGTGAACATCAAAATGTTAATCCTTATTATATAATTGCTAGACTATTCCAAGAGCAAGGGAAAAATGGTTCTCCAACAATATATATGGATGGTGGAGATGGAAAACAATATTTTAATCCATTTAATATAGGTGCAGTAAACGGAAATGATTTTGCTACAGCGCTAGCAAAAGCTAAAGAGCAAGGCTGGGATAGTATGCAAAAAGGTATAGAAGGCGGAATTACTTTTGTAAAACAAAATTATTTAGATGCTAAGCAGAATACATTGTATTTAAATAAATTTGATGTAAACCCAAATAGTCCAGGAAGTTTCTATACTCACCAATATATGCAAAACTTATCAGCAGCATATAGTGAAGCGCGTACTTTTAGAGGAGCATATGTAGATACTGGAACTCTAGATAACACAATTAAGTTTATTATACCAGTATATGAAAATATGCCAGAAACTCCAGCTGCCAGACCATCGGGACAAACAGGAGGAGATACAGGATATCCTTCAATTACAGATCAAGGCCCAAAAAGTGTTCAAGTATATGACATACAAACTTCATTGATAGTTAGAACTGGACCTGGAACACAGTATGCAGAGATTGAAGGTGAAAGATTACAAAACGGAACTGTATTGCTTTCAATAGAAAGATACGAAAATGGATGGCAGAAGGTAATAACTCCATCAGGAACAGTAGGATATTGTTCAGGAGAATATTTACAATTTATAAATGATGTTACAAATTGCAATGAACGAGTAGCAATATCAACTACAGGAAGTGTTAATATTAGAATTGGACCAGGTCAAAGCTATACTAGTCTAGGAACCTTTAGAGATGGCACTACAGGAACTAGAATATTGAAAGATGCTTATTTTGCAGATGGATATACGTGGGATTTGGTAATTCTTGATGATGGAACTAAGGGCTTCATAGCTTCAAGATATCTAAGAATAATTTAGAAAGGAGAATGGTAAATTAATTTTATAATTAATTTACCATTTTAATTATATTAGAGTTTTTTTGTATAACAATAAAAAAATTAGAATACGATTTATTTTGAAAGGAGAAAACATGAAATTTAAAATAACTATATTCATTACTATTTTAATATGTATGATGTCTTTTGCAAGTTTATCATTTGCAGAAACACCTAGGCTTGTAGATATACCTGTACCACCTAATAGTGCAGGCTATGCAGATTTCACAGAAGAAGAGGCAGCAGAGAAAGCAAGAGAATATGAAGAAAGCAGGAATAACACAGTAACAGCAGAATATTATGTTGGAAAATCTAGTGATAATTATTTGAAATCTTTAAGTATAGAGGGATATGATCTGTATCCAGAATTTAATAGGCAAAATGACACATATACAATATATGTAAAAGATGATAGTATTAGCACCTTTAATGTTACAGCTGAAGCAAATAATGAAAATGCAAAAATAGAAGGGATAGGGAATGTAACTGTTTCACAAGAAGAAAGAATAATTAATATAAAAGTTACTGCAGAAAATGGAGATTTAAAAGTTTATACAATAAATATAGAAAATGAAGCTAATAAACCTAAAAAAATAAATATATATATGATTGTAATAATTATTTTTATTCTAATAGGGGGAGTTATTTTAGTTATTAGAAAGATTAAAAAGAAATAATAAAAAATATACAAAGTGATGAATTTTGTTACTTTGTATATTTTTTATTGTAAAAGAAATAGAATAATGGTAAGATTAAAAATAGATATGCAAATGGAGGGGTAATTCATATGAAAAAATTTTATCTAAAAATTATTAGTACAATTAGCATAATCATTATATCATTATGTAGTTTAGTTTTTGCAGATAATAATACATTAAATGAAATTGAAGACATAAATATGCTTTTTACAAATGAAGTAGAAAATTATGTGTTGAATGATAATTTACAAGAACCAAAAAAATTATTGAAGAATGATCAAAAATCAATTCCAGATAAAGTACTGAAAGATGGAAAATATAGAATAGCGATGTACAGTAATCAAAATATAGGGTTGGATATTAATGCGGGTTTACAAGAGAATGGAGCAAATGTATTGATATGGGATTGGTATGAAGAAAATAATATACAAAAACAATTTAATATTAAATATGATGAAACAGATGGGTATTATATAATCGAAAATGCTAATTCTGGGAAGTTATTAACTGTACAAGATGACGAAACAAATGTAATACAATATGAAGCAAATGGAACAGATGCACAAAAATGGCAAATTACTGAAAACCCAAATGGAAGTTATAGCATTATTTCTAAATTAAACAATTTATATTTAGATATACAAAATGGAAATATATCAAATGGAGCAAATGTACAGGTATATGAAGGTAATGGTACAGTTGCACAACAATTTTCTTTTATAGAAATTATTAAACCTGAAAGAACTATAGATGATGGAACATATAGAATAGCAATGTTTAGTAATTCAAATATTGGAGTGGATGTTGATGCAGGAGCTAAAGAAAATGGAGCAAATGTATTATTATGGGAATGGTATCAAGAAAATAACTTACAAAAAAAATTTAATATTAATTATGATGAAGAGGATGGATATTATACAATAACAAATGTTAATTCTGGAAAATTATTAACAGTACAAGATAGTGGAACAACTAATGGTACTAATGTATGGCAATATGAAGCAAACGGAACAAATTCACAAAAGTGGAAGATTGTAAAAAATTCTAATGGAAGCTATAGTATTATTTCAAAAATAAAGAATTTGTATTTAGATATACAAAATGGAAATATATCAAATGGAGCAAATGTTCAAATATATGAAAGTAATGGCTCAAATGCACAGCAATTTAAAATTATAGAAATCATTGAAACAGAAAAAACTATAGAAGAAGGAACATATAGAATAGCAATGTTTAGCAATCCAAACATAGGCGTAGACATTGATGCAGGATCAAAAAATAATGGAGCAAACGTTCTATTGTGGGACTGGTATGAAGAAAATAATACTCAAAAGAAATTCAATTTTAGATATGATGCAACAGATGGATATTATACAATAACAAATGTTAATTCAGGAAAAGTATTAGATGTTCAGAACGGAGGAATGTCTAATGGAACTAATGTATGGCAGTATGAAGAAAATGGAACAAATTCACAAAAATGGCAAATAATTAAAAATAAAAATGGAAGCTATAGCCTTGTATCAAAATTAAATGGACTATATTTAGATATACAAAATGGAAATATAGCTGCAGGTGGGAATGTACAAATATATGAAGATAATGATTCTACAGCACAACAATTTAGTTTAATAAAATTAGATGACCAAATAGAAAAGCCAGTAGAAACAGGATTTTTTGAAATTGAATCTGTAATTGATAGAAATAAAATATTTGATGTAACAGATGGTTCTACAGAAGAAAATGTACCAGTACAATTATGGGATTTAGATGGACTTGTTCAACAAAAGTTTAAAATAACATACAATAATACGTATTATACAATAACTTCTGTACATTCAAATAAAGTGTTAGCAATAAATGATGAAAATAAATTAATACAAAAAACAGAAAATGGGGATGTTACAGAGAAATGGCAAATAAAACTATATGGAAATGATAAATATACTTTTATTTCATTAGCAAATAATTATTGTATAGATATTCCATCAGCAAATGCAAGTAATGGAGCTAAATTACAGGTCTATGAGAGCAATAATTCTGATGCTCAAAGATTTTATTTGACAGATAGAAATCCTATGCAGGGAACACAATCTATAGAAGATGGAACTTATAGAATAATTAGTCCTATTGATAATATGAAAGCTTTTGATGTTACTGATGGATTAAGTACAGATGGTACAGAAATTCAACTTTGGGACAATGATGGGTTTACTCAACAAAAGTTTGAAATTATATATGTAGGCGATGGATATTATAAAATAAAATCTCAGTTATCTGGAAAAGTTTTAACTGTAGAAAGTGAAATACCAAACTTATATAGCACAATTACACAAGAACAAGATAATAATTTAGATACTCAAAAGTGGATTATTAATGACTTAGGAAATGGTTTATATAACATTATTTCAAAATGTGAGAATCTTTATATTACAAATAATGCTGTACCACAAAATGGAGAAAAATTAACTATACAAAGAAACAACTATCCATCTTCACAATCATTTATATTGATAAATGAAACACCAAAAAACAATATAAGTATTATTCAAGATGGAATCTATCAGATAAAGATGAAAAATAATATTAATTCTTTTGATATTAATGGTGCAAGTTATGACAATTATGCAAATTTACAAATATGGACATGTGATAATTCACCACAAAAGAAGTTTAGAATAGAACGAATAGGGGATACAAATTATTATAAAATTGTTGCGACGCATTCTGCTAAAGCGTTAGATGTACAAAATGGAGGAATAAATATTGGAACAAATATAGACCAATATGATCAAAACGGTACAGATAATCAATTTTGGTATTTTAAAGATTGTGGTAATGGTTATTATAGTATAATTTCAAAGGCAAATGGATTATACTTAGATATTGCCGGTGGAGCAATAGGAAATTGTGGAGCAAATGTACAATTATATTATTCAAACAATTCAGATGCTCAACAATTTAAATTAGAACATGTTAATATAGTCGAAAGTGGTACTTATGAAATAGAGACAAAATTAAACTCAAATATGGTTGTAGATGTATCAGGTGGTTCGTATGATAATGGGGCAAATGTTCAATTGTGGACTGCTGATAATGTGAATCAACAAAAGTTTATTTTGGAACCACAATCTGATGATGTTTATATAATAAAGGCAAAACATTCAAATAAAGTATTAACTGTAGATACAAATACAAATAATGTTTACCAAGCAGATTGCAGTTGGGCAGATAACCAAAAATGGAAAATTCAAGAAGCCGGATATGGATATTATAAATTAATCTCACAATATAATTCTTGTGCATTGGATATAAATATAGGATATGCAATAAATGGACAAAATGTACAAGTATATGCAGATAACGGTTCTGATGCTCAAAAATTTAGATTTGTTACAGGATATAGAAAATTTTATGAGCAAGGAACATATGGGACATCCGGTAAGAGGCAATCAGGTCAAGGAGGATATGATTTAACATATTATAAGATAGGTAAAGGAAGTAAGCATTTATTTACAACATTTTCAATACACGGATTCGAAGATTATTATTGGAAAGATGGATCAGAGCTAACATATATGGCAAATCAATTTAAAGACTATTTATACAATAACCTTTCAGAAAATTTAATAAATGAATGGACAATTTATATTTTTCCAAATTTAAATCCAGATGGTCAATATGATGGATGGACAAATGATGGACCAGGACGTACAACAGTTTATAGTAATGCACCAAATCACCAAGGAATAGATATGAACAGAGCATGTAGTATAGGATTCCAAAGAATAACTTCAGCTAGAAATTATACTGGAACTGCAGCTTTTCAAGCTCCAGAAGCAGCGCAATTACGTGATTTTATTTTAGGACATCAAGGATCAAGTAATGTTCTAATAGATGTTCATGGATGGTTAAATGAAACAATTGGAGATAATGGTGTTGGTTCATACTATAGAAGTGAATTTGGAATTTCTAAACATATTGGAAGTTATGGAAATGGATATTTAATAAATTGGGCAAGAAGTTTACCTAATACACGTTCAATGTTATTAGAACTTCCAGGAGTATCAAATCACAGTCAAGTTGTAAATTGGGATTATGCAGGTAAATTTAATAGGGCAACAATGAGATTATTAAATGATTTTTAGAGGAGAATTAATTTATGAAAAAAAATATTTTAATAGTAGTATTATTAGTAGTGGTTGTTGTAATAGCATTAGTTTTGGTATTTAATATTAAAGATGATGAAAATAATGAAAATGTTTTGCAAAATGATATACAAAACAATATACAAAATGATGATTTTGTTAATAGAATGGTATCTACAGATGCTAACGAGATAAATGCAATAAAAAATGAAATAAATGCTACAGGTCAAACTGACATTTACCAAATAGAAGAAGAATATGACGGAAGACGAATAATTAAGGTAAAACCAGATGTTCAATACCAAGTTGCTTTAGCAGGGATAATAAAAAATGGCATTCCTGCTGAAGACGAAATTAATACATTATTAGAACAGGCACCAACCAATAGTGGTATGTGGATTTCTGAAAGTTCAAGAGAAAAATTTATGAACTTATTAAACAGTAACAACATAGTAGACTTTGAGATAACTAATGAAGGATATTTAAAATGTAATAAACAAAGTAATTTAACCGAGCAAGAAGAAAAATTAAAAAATATGGCAGAATCAGATAAATTATATGTAATTGATATGTCAGGAAAAACATATCAAAGAGATTATATAAGTGGAGATGTTATAGAATATCCTTTTGAGGAGATGGATCCATACCAAGTCTTAGAACCTTATGAGGTAGAAGATTCAATAATTTTAGGTATTACTTCTAATAGGAATAATTATTTAAGTAATGAAGAAATATTAAATACTATTTTGGATTATTAAAATATAATAATATATTGATAAAAACAAACCGGCATTTTATGAAGATTAAAATGCTGGTTTAATTTTTATTTTTCCTTGTAAAAAAGTAATGATAATGATAAGATAAGAGCAAATTAATAATATCGGAGGAACTAATTATGGAAAATATTAAGATTTTTGCTTGTAGCAAATATGCAGAACCTTTCACAAAGGAAATTTGTGATTATCTAAAATTACCTATAGGAAAAATAAATACAATGAAATTTAAAAATGATAATAACTTTGTACAGATTTTAGAAACAGTAAGAGAACATGATGTATATTTAGTACAAAGTAATGTACCACCAGTAAATGAAAGAATAATGGAATTATTAATAACAATAGACGCAGTAAAAAGAGCATCAGCAGGTAAAATAAATGTAGTTTTACCATATTATATATATTCTCGTTCAGATAAAAAAGATCAACCAAGAGTTCCAATAACAGCTAAATTAATAGCAGAATTATTAGAGGCTGCGGGTGCAACGAGAGTAATTACTTGTGATCTACACAATCCTGCAATACAAGCATATTTTAATAACATAAATTGTGACAGACTTTCAGCAGAAGGAATTTTAGAGGATTATTTTCTAAATAAAAAATTAGACAATATGGTTATTGTTGCAACAGATGCAGGAAGTTCTAAAAAGGCATATAAATATTCACAATTTTTTAATTGTCCAATCGCAATGTTAGATAAAAGAAGAGATGGAAATAATGATAAAGCGATAGGAACTACAATTATAGGTGATGTAAAAGGTAAAAATGCAATTATATTTGATGATGAAATAGATACAGCTGGATCAATGATGGAAACAGTAAGAGTTTTAAAAGAATATGGAGCAGAAGCTATTTATGCAGGATGTACGCATGGAGTACTTTCTGGACCAGCAATAGAGCGAATACAAAATTCACCAATAAAAGAATTAGTTATTACAAATACAATTCCTTTATCAGAAGAAAAACAAATACCTCAGATAAAAGTTGTTTCTATAGCACCACTATTTGCAGAAACAATTAAACGTTTAAATGAAAGAAAACCATTAGGGGAGTTATTAAAAAGAAAAAATTAACAAGTTACATTGTTAAAGTATATTAGTTTGTAAGATTTTAAAAGTTCAACCATATTTCATGGTTGAACTATTTAAAATGGTAGTAGGGGGAAGTAGGTAATGAAAAAACTAAAAAAATCAATAGTTATATTAGGTTTATTAATAATTGCAATAATATCTACACTTTCTTATGCTGATGAAACAAATAATACTGTTACAAATAGTATAGATAAAAACTTAATTGAGAATCTAGGCAATAATATTGAGAATAAGGATAATAAAATTACTAATGTAACTAGCGAAAAATTTTTAGGCAATAATATAGATGTAAATAATAGTAATATAGTAGAAAATGAAGATAATTCAATATCTGAAGATACAAATTCTGAAGAAATTCCAAATATAGATACAAAAACAATAGAAGATGGAATTTATGAAATACATTCAAGTTTAGATGATACTAAATTGTTAGATGTAGAAGGACAAAGTTTTAATTCAGGTGCCAATATTTATATTTATCAAAGAAGTAATGTGCCAAATCAAAAATTTAAATTTATATATAATAAGGAAGATGGAACTTATACAATTATATCTGTAAATTCAGGAAAAGCAATGGATGTACAAAATGGAGGAACTTCAAACGGAACTAATGTATGGCAATATGAACTAAATGAAACAGATGCACAAAAATGGATTGCAATACAAAATAGTGATGGCACATATAGTTTCATGTCTAAACTAAAAGAAAATTTATATTTAGACATTGCTGGAGGAGGTTCAAATAATTGCACAAATGTACAAGTTTACGAAGAAAATGGTAGTAATGCACAAAAATTCAGATTGGTTTTACAATATGAATTGGATAAAGTAACTAATATAAAGGACGATACATATAATATTTTAGTTTCTGAAAGCCAAAAAATGGGTATAGATATTACTAGTTGTAGTCCAGATACAACAGCTAATGTACAGTTATGGACAATAGATAATAATCCAGCACAAAAGTTTAAATTAACATATAATAGTGTTGATAGTACATATACAATTATGGCTGTTAATTCTGGAAAAGTATTGGATGTTGCAAATGCAGGTATGACTAATTATACAAATGTATGGCAATATGATATGAATGGAACAGATGCTCAAAAATGGTACATAGTGAAAAATACAGATGATTCATATAGTTTTATATCTAAATTAAATGGTTTAGCGCTAGACATAAGTGGAGCGTTATTTAAAAATGGAACCAATGTACAAGTTTACGAATATAATGATTCAAAAGCGCAAAAATTTATATTAAAAGGAGCATATCCAATGCAAGGATATAAAACAATAGAGGATGGAGTATATGAATTAACTACTAAATGGAATATCTCACAAAGCTTAGATATAGTAAGTGGTAGTACAGATGAAAATGCCGAACTCCAATTATGGACAAGTAATTTTACTGATGCACAAAAGTTTATTATAAAATATATAGGAGATGGGTATTATAAAATAATATCCAAAGTTTCTGGTAAAGCTTTAACTGTGGAAAGTACAAATCCAAGCATAGGAAGTAGAATTGTTCAAAAAACTGATGAAAATTTAGATACTCAAAAATGGATTATAAAAGAAGTGGATGTCAATACTTATTACATATATTCTAAATGTGGTAATTTATGTATTGATGTTCCAAGCGGAGATACATCTAGTGGTAACAAATTACAATTATGGGAAGAAAATGGGACAAATAGCCAAAGATTTTTATTTATAAAAAGAGAAGTAAATGGAAAAAAGACAATAGAAGATGGAATTTATAAAATAAATTTAAAGAATAATAAAGTTTTTGATATAGATGGTGGTAAATTTAATGCATGTGCTAATTTACAAACATGGGCTAATTCTAATGTTCAACAACAAAAATTCAGAATAAAATATAATGATGATGGAACTTATACAATATCAGCAATACATTCAGCAAAAGCATTAGATGTACAAAATGGAGGAACAGCTTTATATACAAATATTTGGCAATATGATGTAAATGGAACAGATAACCAAAAATGGGTAATAGAAGACAGAGGAAATGGTTATTATAATATAATATCAAAAGCAAATGGATTATATGTTGATATAAGTGGAGGATTAAGTAATAATGATGGTACTAATATTCAATTATATTATGATAATGATTCTGATGCCCAGCAATTTAAATTTGTACCAATAAATATCATAGACGAAAATAGTTATCAAATTCAATCTACAATAAATCCTAGAAAAGTATTTGATATTTCTAATGCTTCACAAGATAATTATGGAAATGTTCAATTATGGGATTATTCACGAGTAAATCAAAAAAGTTTTAATTTTAGAAGTATTTCGAATGATGAATATATTATTGTTGCAAATCATTCAAATAAAGCTATCACAGTTCAAGATGGAGGAAATACTCCAGAAACAAACGTATGCCAATACGAACAAAATAATTCTATTTATCAAAAGTGGAGAATACAAGAAGCAGGAAATGATACATATTATATAATATCAGTAGCAAATGGATTATATATGGATTCTAAAAATGGTGAAGCAGAAAATGGAACAAATATACAACTATATACTCCAAATAATTCGAATGCACAAAAATTCAAAATACTTAATAAAAAAATAACTTTAGTATTAAATGCAGGGCATGGAGGATATGAAACTGGTTGTGCCAATAATTGGAAAGGGTTAGTAGAAAAAAATGTAACACTTCAAATTGCTAGATATATAAGAGATGATTTATCTGGAATTCCAGATGTAACTGTAATATTAACACGTGATGGTGATTATCAAATGGATCTAGACGATAGAGCAATGATAGCACGAAATAATAATGCAGATTTATATGTAAGTCTTCACATAAATGATGAATCTTCTCATTCAGCAAGTGGTTCTCAAATGTATATACCTTTTTATGAAGGAAAAAGACATTATAATAGTGAAATGAACAATTTAGCTAATTTAATTCAAGAAGAATTATCATATGTTGGAATTGGCAGAAATATTTCTGGAGGAATTACAAAACGAAATGTAGACCAAATTCCTAGATATCAATATTTATTAAACGGACAAGTCGTTCAAGCGGACTATTATGCTGATATTAGACATGCTATGAAAGGTGATACATTAGATTATGGACCAGATTTGAACACAGAAACTGGTGTTCCTGCTATACTTGTAGAACATTGCTTTATGAATAGTTCAGATTCAAACTTTTTAGATTCAGATGCAGATTTAAGAAGGGTTGCACAAGCAGATGCAAATGCAATAAAGAGGTATTTTGGATTATAAAATAAAGGTTGAATAATGAGTATTAAAATGATATTATATGAAAAAATAAATTCATAAAAACATAGATTGGAGAGTAGTATGAAGAAAGTTTCAGTTATAGTGCCAATGTATTATGAAGAAGAAGTGGCAGAAGAATGTTATAAAAGGCTAAAGAAAGTATTAGAGGAGATTAACAATTATAATTATGAACTAATATTTATAAATGATGGCAGTAAAGATAAAACATTAAGTATTTTAATAGATATAGCTAATAAAGATAAAAGGGTAAAAATAATTTCTTTTTCAAGAAACTTTGGACATCAATGTGCAGTAACAGCAGGGCTTAAATATGTAACTGGTGACGCAATAGTAATAATAGATGCAGATCTTCAAGACCCACCTGAGCTTATACCAGAAATGTTAAAACTTTGGGAAGATGGAAACGAAGTAATATATGGAAAAAGAAAATCTAGAAAAGGGGAGTCTAAATTTAAATTATTAACTGCTTCGATGTTTTATAGAACATTAAATGCATTATCAGATGTAGAAATACCAAGAGATACAGGAGATTTTAGGCTAGTAGATAGAAAAGTTGTAGATGTTATAAATTCATTACCAGAACATAATAAATTTTTAAGAGGACTATTTAGTTGGGTAGGCTTTAAACAAATACCTTTCGAATACGAAAGAAAAGAAAGGTTTGCAGGTAAAACAAAATATCCATTAAAGAAAATGTTAAAACTAGCAAAAGATGGAATATTTAGTTTTTCTATTAAACCATTAAAAATTGTAGGCACAATGGGCATTATTTCTATAGCTATATCATTAATAATTCTAATATATGCAATTCTTTCATATATATTTGATTGGAACAATTTAACAGCAGGGTGGACATCTTTGATGGTAACAATGACATTTTTAAGTGGTATGATACTTATATCTTTATGGATGATAGGAGAATATATAGGAAGAATTTATGATGAAACAAAAAGAAGACCACAATATATAATAGAAAGGACTTTTAACATTGGAGAAAGCAATAAAGAAGAAAACTAGAGATTCAAACATAGAATTACTTAGAATTATAGCAATGTGTTTAATAATATTTCATCATATGGCCTTAAATACGGGAATAGTTGATGGCTATTCAATAAATGGAAATATGATTTTTGGAATAATAGGTGGTATTGGTGGAAAAATTGGAGTTGTAGTATTTATATTAATAACTGGATATTTTAGTGTTAACAAAGAGTTTAGTTTTAAGAAAGTATTTATATTATGGTTTCAAATTTTCTGCTATTCAGTTGGTTTTATGTTAGTGTTTAGAATTACCGGAATAGAAAAATGGAATAAGGTAGATACTTTAAAAACATTTTTTCCATTAGCATATAATCAATATTGGTTTATAACAGTATATTTATATTTGCTTTTATTATCACCATTTATAAATAAATTTTTGAATAGTTTGAGTAAAGAAAATTATAATAAATTATTAGTTGTATTAACAATTATATTTGTAGTAATTCCAACTATATTTTATTCAAATGGCTTAATTGGAAGTACTCAAACTCCAATGGGAATTTTATTATTTATATATGTATATATTCTTGGTGCATATATTAAATTATATGGAATAAAATTCTTTGAAAATAGAGAGCTAAGAAATATAGTTTTAATATGTTTAGGATACATAATAGTACTTTTAATTGTTTTAATTGGTAAAAAATTAGAGCAAAAAAATATATTCTGGGCAAATCTTTTTGCGTATTATAGGGAGATGAATTCAATATTCATATTAATACCTTCGATTGCTCTATTTTATATCTTTAAAGAATGGAAATTAAGGTATAATAAAATTATAAATTATTTTGCAGGTATTAGTTTTGCAGTATATTTAGTACATGAGAGTAATTTTATGAGATATAGGTTATGGCATAATATCTTTGGAATGGAATTTATAAACAACATACCCGGAGGGGTATTTTCAACACTGATAATTGCAATAATTAGCTTTTATATAGTTACTGCAATAATAGAATTCTTAAGAAAAAATATAATAGAAAGAAATGTACTTAAATTAAAACCATTAAATCGTTTGTTTAATAAAATAGATAATTACATGGTTTTAAAGTAATTAGGGGGGATTGCAATGTGTAATGTATCAGTTATTACAATTTTTAAAAGGAGATACAAAAAGGTTAAAGAATGTTTAAATAGCTTAATAAACCAAACTTTGCCTAATATTGAAATTATCTGTATTTATAAAGAAGAAAATACAGATATAGACCAATTTGTAAAAGAAACTCAAGAGAAATATAAAAATATAAAAATAATATATAAAACAAAAGCTCAAGATGTAACAGCTAAAAATAAAGCATTAGAAGAGGCTCAAGGAAAATATGTATTAGTCATTAACGGAGATATGTGCTTAGAGAAAACAGCTTTAGAGAAGTTATTTAATGCACAAGAAAAAAATGGTACTGACATTGCAATTTGTGGTTTTAATATAATAGACATAAATACCAACCAATTAATTCATGAAGGTCTTAATAATAAATTTAAAGAAGTGGAAGAATTAAATGGAAATAATCAAAATTTTGCTTATTTGAATTTAGACGGTGGAAATAAATTAATAAATAAAGAACTTGTAAAAGATATTAAATTCCAAAATTATGATGAATGTCAAGATGAAATATTTATATTAAGTTGTTATGCTAAGACTAGTAAGATTTCATTTGTTAATGAACAGTTATATTATAAATATGAAGATAATTCCAATAAAAATTTAAAAAATCAAATTCAAATTAAAGACTTAAAAGATGGTCTTGTAGAGGTTAAAAAACTGTATAAAGATGCTGGTAAATATGAAAAAATGAAAAATATGTTAACATTTATAGCTTTTACAAGAATAGGAATGAGAGCTTTAATAGAACTAACTGTTAATAAAAATGGAGATTTAAAAGATAATATTAGAGATATAATGAATTATCTAGATGTAAACTTTTTTGAATGGAGAAAAAATCCATTTCTAAAATTAAAAAATGTACCAAAAAAAAGATATTGGATTGCATATACTATGTATAAATATGGTTTCCAACAAATGTTTATAAAAATATCTAGTAAACCAGTAGAAAAAGGAAATAAATTATTAATTATGTAATATAGATTAGGAACGTTCGGGATTTGGGGACGTTCTTTTTTTCCCTATATAATAAATTATATTAAGTTGCCTAAAAATAAGGTAGTGGTCCTATAGGAATTAACGTTCCTATGGGGCTTTTTGCATTAGCATATTTATAGTAAACACAACTAAAAAACTTGTATTTTTGGTGTATAAATGATATTATTTTTAAGAGCATATTGCTATAAATATCAAAGATTAATAGGAGATTATCATGGACGAAGAAAATTTAATAAATCCAGAATTAATAAATGAGGAAGAAAATAGATTAGAAAATTCATTAAGACCTAAAACCCTTGATGAATATATTGGACAAACTAAAGTTAAAGAAAATATGAGAGTATACATAGAGGCTGCTAAAAAAAGAGGAGAGCCTTTAGACCATGTACTTTTATATGGTCCTCCAGGACTTGGTAAAACAACATTGTCTAATATAATTTCAAATGAAATGAATTCAAATATAAAAATTACATCAGGACCTGCAATAGAAAAGCCAGGGGATTTAGCAGCATTACTTACAAATTTATCAGAATTTGATGTGTTATTTATAGATGAAATTCATAGACTAAATAAAAGTGTAGAAGAAATTTTGTACCCAGCTTTAGAGGACTATACTTTAGATATAATTATAGGAAAAGGACCAAGCGCTAGGTCAATAAGATTGGACTTGCCTAAATTTACATTAATAGGTGCAACAACTAAAGCAGGTTCATTAACTACACCATTAAGGGATAGATTTGGAATTGTAGAAAGATTAGAATTATATGAGCCAGAAGACTTACAAAAAATTGTAAAAAGATCTGCAGGAATATTAAATGTTGAGATAGATAATGAAGCAAGTATGGAAATTGCTAAAAGATCAAGAGGAACGCCAAGAATTGCAAATAGAATTTTAAAAAGAGTAAGAGATTATGCTGCAGTTTTAGGTGATGGAAAAGTTGATCTAAAAATGGCTAAAATTGCTTTAAATAAATTGGAAATAGATGATTTAGGACTTGACCAAACAGATAGAAACATATTACTAACAATAATACAAAAATATGCAGGTGGACCAGTTGGTATTGAAACTTTAGCTGCTACAACTGGAGAAGAAATAGAAACAATAGAAGATGTATATGAACCATTTTTAATGCAAATAGGTTTTATAGCGCGTACACCTAGAGGAAGAATTGCACTTCCAGCAGCATATGAACATTTAAATATAGAATATAAAAAATAAATTATTAAAAAAGTAAGTAATTTTGTACTTTGAAAGTGTACTTTTTTAAAATATAAATAATTATTTAGATTGGAGATAAAGTGAAAGAACGAACAAAAGCGAAATTAATAGACATATGTTTTTTTATTATAATGATATTGTTATTTTCAGCTACGGTATTACCAAGAAATTTAGCTAATTTAGATGAAATATGGAATTTTAATTTTGCAAGAAATATTGCAAATGGTTTGATTCCATATAATGATTTTAATATGTTACAAACTCCATTGTTATCATTCATACTAGGAGGTATTTTTAAGATATTTGGACAAGAATTATTTGTTATGAGAATAGTATCTATAATACTTGGAGCAGGAATAATATTTGTAGCATTTAAAATATTAAAAGAATTAAAACTAAATACAAAATGGTCAATACTTTCATCTGGATTATTATTTTTATTTATTATAAGTGATTTTTATATAGATTATAATTATGCAATTTTATTTATAACATTATTATTAATTTATATAGAATTAAAATATAAAAATTATGGAATAAGATATAACTTGTTAATAGGATTACTTGCAGGAATAACAATATTGTTAAAGCAAAGTACAGGAATAATTATATCAGGAATAACAATTTTATATTTGCTATTAGAGAAAAGAGATAAAGAAACAGTAAAAGCAATATTATATCGAACATTAGGAGTTTTAATTCCATGTATAACTTTGTTTATCTATTTGCTAGTAACAAATTCTATATCAAGTTTTATAGATTATTGCATATTAGGAATAGGAACATTTGAAAATAGCATTTCATATCTAAAATTACTACGAGGTGGAGATATAAATGCATTTTTAGGTATTATAGCACCAGTTACTTTAGTAATATTATTTGTGATAAATATAGTTAATATAAAGCAAAAAACAATTAAGTCAAATGTAAGCTATTTAATACTATTTGTATTTGCATTAGCTCAATTTACTGTAGTATATCCGATAGCAGATGAAATACATTTTAAAATAGCTGCATTCCCTACAATATTAATTGTTTTATACTATATTTGTAAAAAGATTCAAGAAATAAAAAATATTAAAGTTTCAATATTTATAGAACATTTTATGAACATAATAACAATATCATTTGTAGGAGTGTTAATATTGCAAGCAGTTAATGAAATTTATTTATATACACAAATAGATAAATCAGTGTTGAATCATTTTTCTAATATACCAATATCAACAACATTACAAGATAGAATATTAGAAGTGGATGCATATATTCAAAATGAAGAAAGAGATGTATATATATTAGATTCAGAAGCCGCAGTATATATGGTACCACTAGATAAATATAATAAAGACTTTGATATGTTTTTAAAGGGAAATTTAGGTTCAGCAAGCGAAGAAGGGCAAATAGAAAAAATAAAAAACATGGAAAATGCAGTAATACTAATAAAAAATGATATAATAGCATTAAACTGGCAAACACCAACAAAAGTAATAGAATATATAAAAAACAACCTAGAAAAGATAGGAACAGTAAGCTTTTTTGATGCATACATAACAAAATAGGGATTTGGGGACGTTCTTTAAATCCCTATACTTACTAAAGATTGGATGTGATTTTCATAGAGAACATGCGAGAAAAATTAAAAGAAAAAATATTAAGTTTTGGTGGAGATATAGTGTATGTTACTCAGCCAAATACAGACGTGAAAAAATGGATAGATAGAGGAGTAGCAAGTGACGGAAAGGATTCAATAGTAGAAAAAGGTAGAGCAGGATTTTGTGAAGAAGAATCCTTAGAATATTATTTAAAACACAAAGATGAAGGTGTAAAGTTATGTAAAGGATTTGCATTAAATAAAGACCATGGAATGTGGGTTTATCATGCTTGGTGCAAAGATAAAGATGGAGTGATCCATGAATGTACATCTGTTAAACGAGATTTGTATTATGGGATAGAATTAGATGAAAGAGAAGCAGAAGAATTTAGAAGAAGCGTTGATTTTGAATATGACGCAGAATGTTCTAGAAAAGAAAAACAATTAACTGCGACAGATGTAGGAAAATTTGCATTTGAGGCATTAAAAGAATTTAAAACAAAAAATGAAATAGGAGCATTTTTTAAAAGGGCTGTTGAAGAACATAGAAGAGGAGATAATGCAAAAAATGATAAATCAAAAAATGATGCCAAAAGTTTATAGAGAAGTTTTTGAAATTATAAAACATCTTTCAGAAAAAGATTTTAATAAAATTCCAAAAGAAGTTATTGAAACATTACATGTTAATATGGATAAGGAGTATGAAGTTAATATTAATTTTGAAGATTTCCAAAATCAAAAAACAATGTATGAAACAAAGGTACTGCTTGCAATATTGTTTAGAGATTATTTAGCTACAGAAAAGCAAAAAGAAAAAATTTTGGCAAAAGAAAGATATGATGAACAAGTCTATCAGGAAGAAATGCGAGAAAAATATAACCCTGAGAATTTCTTACAAAAGCAGCAAAGTAGTCTTGATAAAAATAATATCCAAAAAGAAATGAACCTAATAGAATATAAACCAAATATTTTTCAGAAGATATGGAGCTATATAAAAGGAATATTTCACAAATAAATTTTAAAATGCAATAAATTAAGGATAAGGAGAGGACTAATAAATGAAATTACTAATGCATACATGTTGTGCACCATGTAGTGTGTATTGCATAGATTCATTAAGAAATGAAGGAATAGAACCAACAGTATATTGGTATAATCCAAATATTCACCCATATATGGAATATAAGGCAAGAAGAGATTGTTTAAAAGAATATACAAAAAGTATATATGTAGAAGCCATTTTCGAAGAAGATTATGGCTTAGATGAATTTTGCAAAAATGTAGTATGTGATTTACAAAATAGATGTCAAAATTATTGCTATAGAGTTAGATTAGAGCAAACTGCCAAATATGCTAAAGAACATGGCTTTGATACAATCTCTACCACTCTTTTAGTAAGTCCATATCAAAAACATGATATTTTAAAAATGCAAGGTGAAGAAATTGCAAAGAAATATGGATTAGACTTTTTATATAGAGATTTTAGAGTTGGATTTAGAGAAGGTCAATCTAAGGCTAGAGAGCTAGGTTTATATATGCAAAAATATTGTGGTTGTATTTTTTCTGAAGAAATGTCAAGTCTCGCACGACAAAAAAAGGAAAAAGAAATAATAGATAGAGCTAACAGAGATACAGAGCGAAGAATAAGATTATCAGAATGTATACCAAGGCTTGATTTTAGACAACTAAAAAGAGAAAATAAGGAAGAAATAGACTTTATATATAATATTAAAAAAGAAGATTATAATAAATATGTAGAAGAAAACAAAACTGAGATGAACGAAGAAATACAGACAAAATTATTTGAAAGATATATAAAAGGAAATGCAAAGAATATAAAGATAATTACAGTAAAAGGAGAAAAAATAGGATTTTTTGATGGAAAGATTTTAGAAGATAATACTTTTAGAATTGATAATATATTTATAATAAAAGAATATCAAAATAAAGGAATTGATGAAGCAATTTCCAGAGAGTTATTATTTGAAAATGAAATATAAAGTATAAGTATCAAAAAATGTACTAGGAGGAAATAGTAATGACTTATCCAATTGAAAAAGAAATTGAAATAAATAAAGAAATAATTAGATTAACCTTTTATTCTGGATTAACAATTCTTATAGGACCAAATGGGTCAGGGAAAACTAGAGTATTAAAAAAGTTAAAAAAATGCAGTTTTGATGATATAGATGTTTCTCAAATAAGATATTTATCTTCAAATCGTATTGGAGATTTGGAACAATATAGATCTAAGATAAATCAATATGATTATGAAAATAGTGATTATAATCTTGGAGATAAAGCAACTGGAAGAGTTAAACATCAAATAGAAATTGCTAAAGGTGATTTCTTTGTTATGGCTGATAGAAAAGATGTATTTATAAAAGTTTCAGAAAGATTATCAGTATTATTTAATAGAAATATGTTTATTAGATGGGATAGTGGACAGCTAAAAGTTTTCTTTAGTAAGAAAGATTCTGATGAAGAATATTCAGTTAAATTAGAAGCTAGTGGTTTATTAAATCTTGTTTCTATATTAGCTGCTTTGTATGATGACGAAATAAAAGTATTACTAATAGATGAGCCAGAAGTATCTTTACATCCACAATTACAAAGATTTGTGCTAAATGAAATAAAAAAAGTTGCTGGAGATTATAATGAACAAGGGAAAAAATTAATTGTAATGGCGACACATTCTACTGAAATGATTGCTATTAATAAAGTTAATGATTTACCTAATTATGTTTTCTTTTTAGATGATGGAAGTGCACCAAAGCAAATAGAACCATCAGATGATGTTTTAAAAAATAAAAAGTTAAAAGAATTAATTATTAGAATGAGTCAATCCTATAAATCAGCTTTTTTCTCAAAAAGACCATTATTGGTTGAAGGAATTAGTGATTTGATATTATGTAATTATTTTGACAATAAATACGAATTAAATCTAGGAGTAGCAGGAACTCAAATTGTACCAGTAGAAGGGAAAGGACAATTTCCTGTAACAGTGAAATTTATGGAGCTGATAGGAAAGAAACCGATAATATTAACAGATTTGGATTCATTTGTAGATGATAATGAAGTTATTAATTTATTTGTAAATGGTGATATAGCAAAGAAATGTGCAATAGAAAAAGGACATAGGGATTTACAACAATTTGTACGAGTTTTAAAGAATGATTTGTATCAATTATGAAGCTAGACCTATAAAAACAGAACTTCTTGCAGAGATAGCACCTATATTAGGACAATATTGTCAAGATATGAGGGAAAAAGATATAAGTGGTATAATTAAGCAGGTAAGAGGAAACGAAAAATCTATATTTATCTATAATAATGAATATCCGAATATAGAAGTGAATATTGAATCAAAAATACTAAAGGTTAAAGGTTTTCCGATAAAGTTTAAAAAAGGTGATAATGTAAATGAAATTGTAGAACAAAAAATAAAAAATGATATTTAATATATAAGTAGAATTTTTAAATAGAGAGGAGGAGTTTAATGGACGATGAAATTATGAATAAAGATAATAATAAAATATTAATCTATACTTCTGATGATGGGCAAATTAAAATAGAAGTAAGACTTGAAGACGAAAATGTTTGGCTTACTCAAAATGCTATGGCAGAACTTTTTAATACAACAAAACAAAATATAAGTTTACATATAAAAAATATTTTTGAAGAAAAAGAACTGGATGAAAATTCAGTTGTCAAGCAAAACTTGACAACTGCTTTAGATGGCAAAAAGTACAAAACAAAATTTTACAATTTAGATTTAATTATATCAGTTGGATATCGTGTGAAGTCAATTCGTGGTACTCAATTTAGAATATGGGCAAATAAATTGCTAAAGGACTATCTAATAAAAGGATATAATTTGAATGTAGATAGATTCAAAAATAATGGTGGAGGAGTATATTTTGAAGAAGTATTAGAAAAAATTAGAGATATTCGTTCATCAGAAAAAGTATTTTGGAGGAAAATTTTAGATATCTATGCTACAAGTATTGATTATGATGCAAAAGATGAAAAAACAAAAGAATTTTTTAAAACAGTTCAAAACAAGATGCACTATGCAGTACATGGAAATACTGCAGCAGAAGTAATTTTTAATAGAGTAGATAGTGAAAAAGAAAATATAGGATTAACCAATTTTAAAGGAAATATGCCTACAAAATCAGAAACGGAAATAGCTAAGAATTATTTATCAGAAAAAGAGATAGACATGTTGAATAGAATGGTGTCAGCATACTTAGATGTCGCAGAAATTAATGCACTTAATATGCATCCGATGACAATGAAAGATTGGATAAAAGAATTAGATGGATTTTTAACTATGACACATAAAGAAATATTGGAAGGTGCAGGGAAAATATCTCATGAAAAGGCATTGAAAAAAGCACATGAAGAGTATGATAAATATATGAAATCCCATTTAACTCAAGCAGAAAAAGATTACTTAGAAATTATGGGAGAAGATATAAAAAAACTGAAATAGAAAGCACAGAAAAAATCATATATAGATTTAGAAAGAAAATAAGAAAAGACAAGGATTATTTCGCAAATTTGGTGTGCAAGGCTAGATATTTCAGAAGAAGATAGATATCAGAAGAAAATTGAGAAAGATAGAGAGAATAAGTAGGTAAATTGTGTCACCAATGGAGAGAAAATTTAGAAAAATAAGAGAAGGGTATGAGAAAATGAGCAAATTAGAGGATTTAAGAGATTTAATTATATATTAAAGTAAAAACAATGAAAATATTATCTGTAGAAGTTTTATATGATAATGAAAATTTTTGGTTAACTCAAAAATCTATGTCAAAATTATTTAATGTTGAAGTAAATACTATAAATTATCATTTAAAAGAGATTTTTGAAACTCATGAATTAGAAGAAAATCGAACTATTCGAAAAATTCGAACAGTTCAAAATGAGGAAAATAGAAAAGTTTCAAGACAATTAACTTTTTATAGTTTAGACGCTATTATTGCAGTGGGTTATAGAGTTAATTCAAAAGAAGTTACTGATTTTAGAATTTGGGCAACAGATAACAGATATATTTGCAGAATGCAGTATTGATTATGCTAAAAACTCTGAGATAACACATAAATTTTACGCAATGATACAAAATAAGTTCCATTACGCAATTACAGGTAATACTGCGGCAGAGATAATTTACCAAAAAGCAGACATACAAAAGAAAATATGAGATTAATAACATGGAAAAACTCACCAGAAGGAAGAATTTTAAAATCAGATGTAATGATAGCAAAAAACTATTTAGAAGAAAAACAAATAAAAAGACTAGAAAGAGCTGTATCGAGTTATTTTGACTATATAGAAGATTTAGTAGAAAGAGAAAACACATTCACAATGGAGGAATTTGCAAAGAGTGTTAATGAATTCTTGGAATTTAGAAAATATGATATATTATATGAATCATTTATATTAAGAAAAAGGGGAGAAATTAATATTTATGGAAAATGAAGTAAAAGATGGATTAAAAAATGAAGTGAAAAAAGAAAACAAATTAAAGAAAAAAATAATAGGACTTCCAAAAGTGGTAAAAAAGATTATTATAGTAATATGTGTTTTAGTTATATTTTATTTAGGAATAAAGTTTGGACCAGTTTTTACATCACAAACAAAAACAACAAAATTAGGACTTGAAGATGTTGGTGAATTAGTAACTCAGACAGGGTATTTAACTGTAATTCAAGATAATAAAGAAAATAGAACATTTTTTCAATTATTTGATATTCCATTTACAGAAAGTAGACAAATATTTAGTTATGATGTAGAAGTAGATGCATCAGTAAATTTTTCACAAATAACATATTCTATAGATGATAAGAACAGCGAGATTACAATTAAACTTCCACATGCTAATATATATAAGGCAACTTTAAATACAGATTCTTTTAAAGTATATTTAGATGATGAAAGTCTATTTTCAAGAATAGATTTAACAGAACAAAATGAAGCACTAAAAACTATGGAAGAGCAAGCAATAGAAGATGCTAAAGCAAATGGAATTCTTGAGTCAGCAGACGAAAATGCAAAAACATTAATTGAAGGATTAATAAAAAGTAATAATGAATACAAAGAATATAAAGTGAACTATGAATATATAGGAGGGTAATATGGGAAATTTTTGGAAAGTTATAATAGCAATTTTAATAGTAATTGGACTATTTTATTTAGTATTAGCACTTACAAGATAAAATTTAATTATAGAAACAAGCAATGTAAGAAAAAGCAGTAAATATTATAAAGAAATTGTTGTATATAAGAAAAGATGCATAGAAAGCATTATGGAAAAATTAAAGTGTAGGTGAAATAAAATGCAAAAATTTTCACTAGAAAAAGTAAAAAAAGAAGAAGAAAATATATTGCAAAATTTGTTAGAGTTTTATTTGTATGACTTTAACTTCTTTTACGAAGACGATTTAAATGATAATGGAAGATTTGAATTTATAGATACAAATGAGTATTTTACAAAAGAAAAGTATGAAGCTTTTTTTATAAGAGTAAAAGATAAATTAGCAGATTTTATTTTAATAAATAACAATACAGAATTAATTAAAAATGGAACTAGAATAGAAGAATTTTGGATAATGCCTAAATACAGAAAAGGATATTTTGCATTTAGTGTATTAAAAGAAGTATTTTCCAGATATCAAAATGAAATAGAATTTATTATACTAGAGCAAAACAAAAGGTGGTTAAAAGCAATAAATTATTTTATAAATAAAAATTATACAATATTAGAGAAAGAAGAAATTACCAAATGGGATACAGAAAAATTTAAACTTTATCTAATAAAAAATAATAAAATGTAAAAATATTTTTCGTATAATGCAAAAAATATTGGGTAAAAGGGGAAAGTATATATGAAAGAAAAAATAAAATTAGAAGATTTTCAAAAAGATCTAGATGAGAAAAATTATGATGCTGTATATGAAAAGCTTGTAGATATTTCTTTAAAATTAGTTGAAGAAATAATAAAAAAGAAAAATATAAAACTCCAAAAAAAGAGCAAAGGAAGAGATTATCTTTATGATATAGAATATGCTTTTGAACGTCAATCAGCAACATTCCAATCAGTAAAATACCTTATGAGATTTTTTTTAGAATGGGGAATTGATTATGAAGATGATCCATTATACCATACACCAGAAGAAGTTTTAGAAAGCTGTGTTAGAGAATATAACAGAATAATAAGTGAATTAAATCAATATGAGAAAATTGAAGAAGAAATAAAAGAAAAAGGTTACGAAAAAATAAAAGACGAAAAAATACAAAAATTGATAGCTTTATTTAAAAAAATGATGGAATATAAAAATAAAAAATATGATGAAAATTGGACTTTCGAAAAATGGATAGAAGAAATAAATATGTGTTACCACTATTATAATGATAGTTTAATGGAAACTTTAAATCAGGTAAAATATGGATCAATAGATAGAGAAGTAGAAGCAGATTACGAAGAGGTAATAGCTACAGACGAAGTAGAAAATATTATGTGTTTAGAGGATTTATACTACGAATTAAATTATCCAGATGGAGATTATAAGCATTTTGCAAACTTTTACAGAGAATTTGAGTTAAAAGAAGGACAAACATATGAAGATTTATATAATTTAGAAAAAGCAAAATTTGTAAAACTATTTAAAGAAATGTTAGATTTTGTTAATGTAAAATATTATACAGATGATTTCTATAAATTAAGAAGTCTAGTAAAAGAAGCATATCCTTATTATTATGAAATCTTTAAAACATGGAATGTAAGTAGTTCTATGCCTAAAACAACATATATAAAAGAACTAAATTATATGGAAGATATATATAATAATTTTTCTAAAACATATAAGAATCATGAAGAAAATATGAAAAAATATAAAAAAGAATGGGCAGAGATTGAAAAGAATTCTGAACTTTACGAAGAATTTAAAGAGCTAGAAGAGTTATATTCAACTAATAAAAATGATGAAAGCGAAAATAAAGATAAAACGAACCATAAGGATGATTTTACATTAGGTATAGAGAATATAACACAAGAAGATATAGATAAAGAAAACTTTTTTAATAAAGATTTATATGATATAGATAATGAAGAAGATGAGTTAGAAGAAGATACTGAAAAACCAAAGAAAAGTTTGAAGGATAAAATAAAAGATCGTTTTAAAAATAGTGCTACATATCAAGTCTATTGCCTATTTTTTGGAGATAAAGACGATGAAGAAGATATGGATGATATGGACGATTATATAGAAGAGGGAGATTTTTACTGGGGAGAAGATGCTGATGAAAATTATGGATTCCCAATATCAAAAGGAACTGCATACGAAATAGCAACTAGAAATATTAATCTTAAATCTGATTTTTGTAGAGCAAAAAAATATCTTTATACATATCTTGGATTTAAAAAAACTAAAATAGACCTTATAGAATTAGATAATAAAAAGTATTGGCAAATACAAGTTCTAGCTGGTGATACAGCAGGAAGTGATTATGATAGAAAATATGATGAAGTAACAGATTGGGATGGAGTTTTGGCTGATGAAGATTTTCCACTTTTAAGATGTTTAGTAGATGCAGAAACCGGAGAATATATTTATTATCCAGATAAAGAAAAATATAAGAAGATGAAACATAGAAAATGGATGTTTTGGAAGAGAGATATAGATGAAGATGATGAAATCTAATAAATAGTTACATAAATAATTATCAAAACATAAAATATAGAAAACTATATACAAATGAGTATATAGTTTTTTTGTTTTAGAATAAAAACTATAAGTTATATATAGGAGGAATGTAGGTGGGAAATATAAATATTATAGGAAATACTCCAATGATAAAAATTAGTTATGAATTTAAGAATAAGAAAAAATACATATACGCAAAATTAGAATATTACAATTTGACCGGCAGTATAAAAGATAGAGTTGCTTTGTATATTTTAAATAATGCTATAAAGCGTGGAAAAATAAAAGAAAATATGCCTATAATAGAGGCAACAAGCGGAAATACAGGAATATCATTAGCTGCACTAGGAAAAATATACAAACATGAAGTATATATTTTTATGCCTGATTGGGTAAGCAAAGAGAGAATAAAATTGATGCAGGGATATGGAGCAGAAGTGATCTTATATTCAAAAGAAGATGGTGGATTTATAAGATGTATAGAAGAGGCAAAGAAATTAGCTATAGAAAAAAATGGATTTTTAGCTAATCAATTTGCAAATATTGATAATTTTTTAGCACATTATGAAACAACAGGAGAAGAAATCATTAATCAAGTTCCAGAAAATATATATGGTTTTGTATCTGGTGTTGGAACAGGAGGAACTTTAATGGGAACCGGTAAAAAACTAAAAGAAAAATTTAATGATATGAAGATAGTAGCAATAGAGCCAGATAAAATGCCATTAATTACTAATTTAAAATATGGAAGTAAAATGTATAGCTATGGAGAGCATAAAATAGAAGGAATTGGAGATGAATTTGTACCAGATTTAATAGATATAAATTCGATTGATGATGTTATACTAGTAAATGATGATGATTCTATAAATATGGCTAAAAAGTTAGCAAAAGAATTAGGATTAGGAGTAGGAATTTCTTCAGGAGCAAATTTTTTAGGAAGTATTTTGTTAAATGATAAGATAGATAAACCTATAGTTACAGTATTTGCAGATGATAATAAAAAATATTTATCTACAGATTTGTTTAAAGATATTAGTTATAGTAAAAGCTTTATTTCTAATAATGTAAACCTTATACAAGTTGAAAGAATATAGAATAAATGATATATTAAAGTACAAATGAGTAAAAGAGGTAATTATGGATACAGAAAAAATATTAGAAAAAGTAGAAAAATTAATAGATATGTATAAACAAGGAAAACTAGGAGGAGAAATAATGCCGGAAGATGCTAATCCTAATTTAGAAAAGGCATCATTAGAAAACTATTTATATTTCACATTACCAATGGCATTAAATTATCAAAGAAATTCATATAAATTATGGGAAAGTGTATTACAAACATATCAAGATAGTGAAACAAATTTTGTGTTTGAACCAAGAAAATGTATAAATAAAAAATTTGAAGATGTACAAGTGGCATTAACAAAATACAAAGTAGCACTTCAAAAACATAAGCAAACTGAAATTTGGCTAAAACTATGTAGCACGTTTATAGATTTATTTGATGGGGATATAAGAAAACTATTTGATATGTGTGATAATGATGTAGATAAAATCAGAGAATTTATTCAAGTAAAAAACAAGAAAAGCTTTCCATATTTATCAGGAACAAAAATATGTAATTATTGGTTATATGTAATTTATCAATATACAGATAGAAAATATAAAAATATAGACCATTTAACAGTAGCACCAGATACACATGTGTGTAAAGCTACATTAAAGTTAGGATTAATTAGTGATGATGAATTTAATTCTAATAATGTACAAACAACTGTAATAAAAAGATGGCAAGAGATATTAAAGAACACAAAATATAAGCCAATAGATGTACATACTCCACTTTGGTTATGGAGTAGGAATGGTTTTATGGAGATATAAATTACGTATTGACCACAACTTAGGAGGAAAAAATGGCACTATTAGAAGTAGAAAATTTAACACATTCATTTGGAGACAAATTATTATATAAAGATTCTTCTTTTGAACTATATAAAGGCGAACATATGGGAATTGTAGGTCAAAATGATGCAGGAAAAAGTACCCTAATAAAAATATTATTAGGAGAAATTTTACCAGATAAAGGAACTATAAGATGGCAAAATGGTATTACAATAGGTAGTTTAGATCAATATGCAATAGTGGAAGAGGAACAAACAATTTTTGATTATTTAAGAACAGCATTTAAAGATTTATATAAATTAGAAGAAGAATTAAATAGATTATACGAAGAAATGGCAGAAAATTATAATGAAACTATTTTAAATAAAGTTTCTAAATATCAGGAAGAATTAGAGGAAAAAAATTTTTATGCAATAGATAGCACAATACAAAAAGTTGCAAGTGGCTTAGGGATAACAGCACTTGGAATGGAAAATTGTTTAAAAAACTTAAGTGGAGGGCAAAGGGCAAAAGTAATTTTAGCTAAATTACTTTTACAAAATCCAGAAGTTTTAGTATTAGATGAACCAACTAACTTTTTAGATAAAGAACATGTAGAGTGGCTTGCTGAATATCTACAAACTTTTAAAGGCGCATTTATAATAATATCACATGATTTCGATTTCCTAGAAAAAGTTACAACTTGTATTTGTGATATAGAATTTAATAAAATAAAAAAATATAAAGGTACATATTCTAGCTTCTTAAAGCAGAAAGAATTTTTAAGAGAGGATTATATAAGACAATATAATTCTCAACAAAAAGAAATAAAAAGATTGGAAGATTATATTGCTAAAAATAAAGTTAGAGCATCTACTGCTCAAATGGCTAAAAGTAGAGAGAAAAAATTAGAGAAGATGGAAAAAATAGAAAAACCATCTTTTACAAGTAAACCGCATTTCCGTTTTAATTGTATCCAAAGTACTGCACAAGTAATATTAGAAGTAAATGGTTTAGAAGTAGGATATTATTATCCATTACTTCCAAAAATGAAATTTGATGTGCAAAATGAGGAGAAACTTGTAATAACAGGATTTAATGGAATTGGAAAATCTACATTATTAAAAACCATTATGGGAGAAATAAAACCTATTTCTGGTAATTTTAAGTTCTCAGAAACTATTAAAAATATAGGATATTATGAACAAGATTTAAAATGGGAAGATCCACAAGATATTCCACTTAATATAATTTCAAGAGAATTTCCTAATTTAACACAAAAACAAGTTAGGAAACATTTAGCTGATTGTGGCATAAAAAGAGAACATGTTATGCAACCAATAGCCACATTAAGTGGTGGGGAACAAGCAAAAGTAAAGCTATGCAAATTAATACTAAAACCTTGTAATCTATTAATATTGGATGAGCCCACGAATCACTTAGATGCAGATACAAAAGAAGAATTACAAAAAGCACTAACGGAATTTAAGGGAACGGTTATTTTAGTTTCTCATGAAGCTAGTTTTTATAAAGATTTAGCAACTAGAATTGTTAATATAGAGAATCTATGCATAAAGAAAATTAGATAATATAAAGTTAAATATAAAAGAAGATAACTCTTGACACTTTACATAAATAGTAATAAAATTTTATATGTGTAGCAGTAGTACCATAATTTTTTTGGCGCATTGCGCGGAAAGGCAAAGTATGAGGAATTCAGAAAAAAGTAAACTTGTAGAGCGGTTTAAAAAAGCGTGCTTAGCTAAAGACGAAGAGAAGAAAAATCAGATTCTTGATAAGTTAAGAAAGACAAAAGCAGAAGATAGAGATTGGCTTGAATTCATGGCAATTTCGTTATCTGCATATGTTTTTTATCTTTCTAGAATTGGATATCCATCTTCTAACTTATTAGTAGAGCTTTTAAAAAATACAAGTGATGAGTCAACTATATTAGACTCATTATTTGAAAAAGCTAAAGAAAGCAAAGAGCAGAGGGAAGAGCTCGATAAACTTTTAAAAAGCAATATGGCCTTAATACAAATGGTAGCAAATAATATTTGGTATTGTGATTATATAGAAAAAATGATAGACGATTGTTATAAAAATATGCTTATGAATCTTGAACAAATTGAAGGAAGATTAAAAGAAGTTCTTATAAAGAAACTTCTTAAAGATGAGCATATTGATGATATTGTTTTTTCTTACAAATCACAAGCACTAAAAAAGTACATTTATTTAAGGCTGATAGTAGAAAACGCAAAAACTGGAGACTACGAAACAATGTGGAAACATGCTCAAACTGCACAAAGTAAACTTGGCTTAGAGTTTAACGATGTATACCAAAAACTTGAAGAAACATCATTAAAACCGAATTCATTAAGAAATGCTGAAAAGCAAAATTTGCGGATTGCCAAAAGGGTAATTGCAGAAAGAAAAGAGGGGAAAGGGTAAAACCTACCCTTCTTTTTCATTTTCTAAAATAAAAACATTACAAATAAACCTTGAATATTTTATAAAAAAATTATATGATTGTAAGGAAAAAATTTTATATAAAAAATTACAAAAGAATAAAGGAGAGGGCATGAAACAAAAAACAAAAAATTTAATACTATTTTTTATTTTATTTGTAATAACAGGGGTTGTTTTTTGGAATTATGTATCAATGCATTATGCAACAGATACATATAATATAATGAATATAGGATATGAAAAATATGCAATAAATAATTCTTTAAGTGATGGAAGAATATTTATGTTCTTAATAGGAATGCTTGCAAACACAATAAACATTCCTATTAATGTTTATGTAATTACATTAACAGTTATAGGGTTAATAATATCATGTATAGCTGTAATTATACTTAAAAATATGATAATGAAATTTTGTAAAAAACAGACAAAATTACAAGAGGTTATCGCAGTTTTAATAGCATATTGTACGATATTTAACTTTATGTATGTAGAAAATTTATATTTTGTAGAAGCAGCAGTAATGGCATGTAGTGTTTTACTTTATATATTGGCAGTAAAACAAATTATAGATAAAAAGAAACTATACATACTTAAATCAGCAATATTAGCAATAATAGCAACATTTTGTTATCAAGGAACTATAGGATTGTTTGCACTATATGGAGTTGTTTTTTCAATAGCAAAAAATGGAAATAATATAAAAGAAATATTAAAAGACTTTTGTATAATAATTTTAATTACGATAATTTCATTTGTAGCAAATTTAATTCAAATAGATATTGCAACATATCTTGCAGGAACTACTCAAAAAAGATTAAATGGTATACAAAACTTACTAGAAAATTTTATTTATGTTTTATCTAGGTTTGGAACAATGGTATTTGATACAATGTTTATTGCAAATTGTGGTTTGTTTCCCAATTATTTAATGATGATATTTGTATTAGTTATTACACTTATGGCTGGAATTTATGAAGTCCAAACAAAGCAAAATGGACTAGTTTTTAATATTATATTTCTTTTTATAGTAACATTGCTTATAACGTTTGCGATGTGTATTGTAAGTATTGCAAGTTATGATACAGGAAGAATACATGTACCTGTTGGTGCTTTAATTGGAGTAATATTTATATATTTATTTTGTAAAAGCAATATATTTGAAGATGAAACTATTATTAAATATTTAATTATAACTACGTTAATTACTTATAATCTTTTAACAGTAGTAAATACAATATCTTTGTTATATCAACACAAACAGGTAAATAAATTAGAAAAAGAGCAATGCGAAGGACTTGAAGCATATATAGAATCTTACGAAGAAGAAAATGATGTAAAAATTACAGAGGCGAGATATTTTAAATTATCAAATATGAAAAAATATGGCTATTTTGACGAAATAAAAAATCAGTCTGTTCTTACATATGATGGTGTTGCATGTACATGGTCTGCAATAGGAACAATTAATTTTTATACTGGAAGAAATTTTGCTGATAATTATTTGGAAGCATATCCAAATAGAGAATTGTTTTATGAATATGCAGCAAAAAGAAAATTAGGATATGAAGGAAATTTTGTAATAATGGACAATATTCTATATTTCTTGGCATACATTTAAAATTTAGGTGATATTATGAAAAAACTAAAAAAAGATTATCTAATCTTTTTTGGAATATTTATATTGGCTGTAATAATGTATATTAACTGGATTACTATGCATTATGCTTCTGATACATATAATATAATGAACATAGGATATGAAACATATGCTACAAATTGGTCTTTAAAAGATGGAAGACTAATAATGTATCTGATTACTATGTTATTTGCAAAATTAAATTTACCAGTAGAAGCATATGTAATAGGTACATTGCTAGTAGCAATAGTAATATCTTGTATCTGTGTAATAAAATTAAAAAATATTATTTTAAAAGATATAAAAGTTAATTTAACAAAGGAAATATTTATTATAATTGCTTCATTTTTTACTATTTTTAATTTTATGTATATAGAAGATATGTATTTTGTAGAATCAATTGTAATGGCATTAAGTTTACTAGCATTTATATGTTCTGCAAATTTAATCGTAAATAGAAAAAGTATCAGAGATAAAATTTTAGCAGTAGTATTAGCAATTATAGGAGTTATAGCATACCAAGGAACAGCAGGCTTCCTTATTGTAGTAACTTTTGTTATAAGTTTATTAAAAAATAAAGTAGAACTTAAAGGTGCTAAAAAAGACATAAAAACAAATATTAAAATGATAATAATAGATACTTTTTTTGCAGGTGTAGTAGCTCTTATAGCTGTATGTATTAACATGATGCTAGTAAATATTATTGGAAACATAACAGGACAAGTTCAAGCTAGAGTAGGTAGTATCACTAATATATTTTCAAATATGAAATATATATTTAACAATTTTACTACGATCTTAAAAGAAAATATCGGCTTATTCCCAACAAATCTATTGTATATTTTCTTAAGTGTTATATTAATTTGTACATTATTTTATGATATCAAAACGAAGAGTAAGGAATTTCTAACAATAAAATCAATATGTATAATTGTTTTAAGCGTAATATGTGGTTTTTTAGTTTCATTAGGTACATTATCAAGCTTTTATACAGGCAGATTACATTATTCAATTGGAAGCATGTTGGGTTTTGTATTACTTTGTCTAATAATGGAAAATGAAGACGAAATTTTTAGAAAAATATTTGAATTAATTTTGATAATTTATAGCATTGTTAATATATATAATTGTATAATAGTTACATATCAACATAAATTAGTTAATAAATATGAAGAACAAGAAATACAAAATTTAAATCAATATATAGAAAAATATGAAACTACAAATGGTATAGAGGTAAAAAATATAGCAATATATACAGTAAAAGGACAAGATAGTAAAACATATTTTGAAAATATTCCAAGAAAGTCAGTTGTAACATATAATGCATTAAGATGTGATTGGGCTGCAGATGGACTAATAAATTTTTATACAAATAGAGATTTAAAAACTATAAGCTTAACTAAAGAATTATTAATAGAATATCTTGTTCAGGAAAACGAAAATGGTTATGGAATTGTAAATAATACATTAGTAATAGAATGTTATATGTATTAGGAAAGAAGGTTTATTTTGGAAAAATTAGTATTAATAGATGGTAATAGTATTTTAAACAGAGCTTTTTATGGAATTATGGGAAATAAAATGCTTACAACTAAAGAAGGAACCCCAACAAATGCTGTTTATGGCTTTTTGGCAATAATGTTTAAAATATTAGAAGATATTAAACCAGAATATTTAGTTGTAGCTTTTGATATGAAAGGACCTACTAAAAGACATGAAATGTATGATGGGTATAAAGCAAATAGAAAAGGAATGCCAGATGAACTTGCTTGTCAGATGCCAATAATAAAAGAAATCCTAAAAGCAATGAACATAGATATTGTGGAAAAACAAGGATATGAGGGTGATGACATATTAGGTACATTATCTGTATTTGGCGAAAAGCAAGGTTTAGATGTAACAATCTTATCTGGAGATAGGGATACATTCCAACTTGCTACAGATAAAGTAACGATAAGAATACCAAGAACTAAAATGGGAAAAACAGAGGTTGAAGATTTTAATAGAGCTAAAGTTGAAGAAATTTATAATTTGGAGCCAAAACAATTAATCGAAGTAAAAGGTCTTCAAGGAGATACATCAGATAATATACCAGGTGTTCCAGGAATAGGTGAAAAGACAGCATTAAAGCTTATTCAAGAATATAAAAATATAGATAATTTATATAAATTACTAGAAGAAGGACAAGCAGAAGATGTTAAGGGGAAAACAAGAGAGAGAATATTAGAAAATAAAGACTTAGCTTTGCTTTCTAAAGAACTAGGAACAATAAATGTAAATGCACCAATAGATGAAAATTTGGAAGATTTTAAAGTAGAAGAATGGGATAAAAAAGAAGTTCTAAGATTATTTAAAGAATTAAATTTTAACAGATATATAGAAAGATTTAATTTAGTTTCAGAAGAGAATTTTGAATTAGAGGAAGTTACAGAAAAATATGAAATAGAAGAGATAAATATAAGCAAAGCAAAAGAGATGATTTTAAAATACAAAGAATTATTTTATCATTTTTCTACAAGAGAAGTAAATAAACCTGAATATATTATAAAAAAAGAATTTGATACATTTTCATTTTATATTAATGAAGAAAATAAAGCATATTTTGTGAAGATTGCAAAAGAAGATTATAAAGAACTAAAAGATATTTTTGAAAATGCTGAAATAAAAAAATATGGATATAAAACATCAGAAGATTATATTTTGTTAAAACAAATTGGAATTTTACCACAGGCTATAAATTATGATGCAGAGATTGCAGTATATGACTTAGATCCATCAAATATGAAATACAAAATGCAAGATGTAGCATATCAATATTTAGATTTTAATATAGATGAATATTTAAACGCTTTAGGTATAAAAAAACAAGAACAAATAAATTTGTTTGAGGAAAATGCTGATAATGATGAATATGAGAAGCATTTAAATACATTATATTGTTATTTAATACGAAAATTATATGAAGAGACTACAAAAAAATTAGGGGACTTAGAAGAAACAGAATTATTTAAGAAGATAGAAATGCCTTTGGTAGAAGTACTTTCAGAAATGCAATATGAAGGTATACAAATAGATAAAGAAGAATTAGAGGGATTTGGAGTAAAATTAAAACAAAATATAGAGGAAATAACTCAAGAGATATATAACCTAAGCGGAACAGAATTTAATATTAATTCACCAAAACAATTGGGAGAGGTATTATTTGAAAAATTAGAATTGCCTGTAATAAAGAAGACAAAAACGGGTTATTCAACAGATGTGGATGTTTTAGAAAAATTAAAAAAAGAACATCCAGTAATAGAGAATATATTAGAGTATAGAAGTTTAACAAAACTAAATTCAACTTATGTAGAAGGTTTAAAACCATATATAAATCCAGTAACAGGAAGAATACATTCATATTTTCATCAAACTATAACTGCAACAGGAAGAATAAGCTCTACAGAGCCAAATCTTCAAAATATACCAACAAGAATAGAACTTGGAAAACAATTAAGAAGAGCCTTTAAACCAAGAGATGGGTATTTATTTATAGATGCAGACTATTCGCAAATTGAGTTAAGAGTACTTGCACATATTTCTAATGATGAACATATAATAGAAGCTTTTAATAACAATGAGGATATACATAAGCAAGCTGCTGCAAGTGTGTTTAAAGTACCGATAGAAGAGGTTACTAAGGAACAAAGAACTCATGCAAAAGCGGTTAATTTCGGAATAGTATATGGAATAAGTGATTTTGGTTTAGGAGAACAAATTGGAGTATCTAGAAAGAAGGCAAAAGAATATATAGATCAGTATCTAGAAAAATATAGTGGAATAAAACAATTTATGTCAGACATAGTAGAAGAAACAAAGGAAAAGGGGTATGTTGAAACTTTATTTAAAAGGAGAAGATATATACCAGAGCTAAAATCTAAAAACTTTAATATTAGACAATTTGGAGCTAGAGCAGCTATGAATACACCAATACAAGGAACTGCAGCAGACATAATGAAAATTGCGATGATAGATGTATATAGTAAATTAAAAGAAAAAAATTTACAGTCAAAATTAATATTACAAATACATGATGAACTTTTAATAGAAGCAAAAGAAGAAGAAAAGGAAGAAGTTAAAGAATTGTTAAAAACATCTATGGAAAATGCAATAAAATTAAAAGTACCATTAAGAGCAGATGTTTCTGAAGCATATAATTGGTATGATTTAAAATAATTGTTACTTAAAGTTTTAATTAGCAAAGTATATACAAATAAATCTAGAAGAAAGGAGAGTATGATATAATATCATACAGTAAAAAATGGCAAATAAATTACTAAAGATAATAGTTATATTACTATTTATATGTGCTATAATATATTTAGCATTTGGGGTGTTCGAAGTACATAAAATAATAATAAGACAAATTTATCCGCAAAAATATTCAGAATATGTAGAAAAATATGCTGAAGAATATGATATAGATTCATTATTAGTATATGCAATAATTAAAGCTGAAAGTAACTTTAAACCAGAAGTTGTGTCTAAAAGTAATGCTGTAGGTTTAATGCAACTGATGGATGCAACAGCAGAAGATACTGCGAATAAATTAGGAATGGTGTATAATAGTGAGGATTTAACAGATCCAGAGATAAATATAAGATTGGGAACTAAATATTTTTCTAGTTTATATGAAACATATAAAAATATTCCGATTGCACTAACAGCATATAATGCGGGAAGTGGTAATGTTGATAAATGGATACAAGAAGATGTTATCTCTTCTGATGGAACAGATATAGAAAATGTACCTTTTAGAGAGACTAATAATTATGTTAGAAAAATATTAAGAGATTATGAAATCTACAAAGATATTTATAATGAAGAATAAATTTTATAAAACAATAAAAAGGAGGAATTAATATGTCAATTTTAGTTACAGGCGGAGCAGGTTATATAGGTAGCCATACAGTAGTAGAATTATTGAATACAGGTAGAGAAGTTGTTATTGTAGATGATTTTTCTAATAGCAAGCCAGAGGTTTTAGATGCAATTAGAAAAATTACAGGAAAAGATTTTAAATTTTATGAACTAAATTATCTTGATAGAGAAAAATTGGACAAGGTATTTAAAGAAAATAATATTGAAGCAGTAATGAATTTTGCAGGCTTTAAAGCTGTTGGAGAATCTGTTCAAAAGCCAATAGAATATTATACAAATAATATTTCTGGAGCATTAACATTATTAGATGTTATGAAACAAAACAATGTGAAAAAATTCGTGTTTAGTTCTTCTGCAACTGTATATGGAAAGCCAGAAGTTGTTCCTATTACAGAAGAATGTAAAACAGGAGGTACTACAAATCCATATGGAACAAGTAAATTATTTATAGAACAAATATTAAAGGATGTTTATAAATCAGATAATACTTGGGATATAGTTATATTAAGATATTTTAATCCAATAGGAGCTCATGAAAGTGGTTTAATAGGAGAAGAGCCACAAGGCATTCCAAATAATTTAATGCCATATGTTGTAAGAGTTGCAAATGGTACATTAAAAGAATTATCTGTTTTTGGAAATGATTATGATACTCCAGACGGTACAGGAGTAAGAGATTATATTCATGTTGTAGATTTAGCAAAAGGACATATTAATGCATTAGAAAAATTAGAAAAGGAAGGACAAGGTTTATTTATATATAATTTGGGAACTGGCAAAGGATATAGTGTTTTAGATATAGTAAAAACATTTGAGGAAGCAACAGGAAAGAAGGTTCCATATAAAATAGCACCTAGAAGAGCGGGAGATATAGATACTTGCTATTCTGACCCTACAAAAGCAAAAAATGAATTAGGATGGAAAGCAGAAAAAGATTTAAAACAAATGTGTATTGATTCATGGAATTATATAAATTAGACTGTGATCGAAATCTGTGATTTCGTGTCTACAGGTATAATTTAGTAACCAATAAAAAATAACTTTAGGTGAGAATGGTGGAAAATAAGGAATTACAGCAAAAAAGAAGTAATAAAATAATATTTGTATATAGAATTGTAGTATCAATTATCATGCTAGTTAGTATAATATTAGTGTATATATTAAATCATTTAGGAGAAAGTAAGGAAGTTGATGCTATGATTACACAAAATAATCTTTTAAATGGGATTAGCGACTCTAATATTATGGATAATAGTATTAGTGCAGAACATATTACTTCAGAAGAAAGCCTAAAAAAACTTAGCGATTGGCGTTTAATGTTAGTAAATTATGAAAATGAAATGCCAAAAGATTATATTCCACCATTGAGCAATATAGATGAGGCTAGGCAATTTGATTCTAGGGCGATAGACAGTTTAATACAAATGATGTTAGATATGAATGCTGTCGGAATAAATCATGTTTGGGCACAATCTACATATAGAAATCCAGAAAAACAAAAGCATTTAATAGAGGAGAGCATACAGGAGTATTTAGAACAGGGAAAGACTATGGAAGAAGCAGAAACATTAACTGCAAGATCTATTGGAGAACCATATAAAAGTGAGCATAACTTAGGGTTAGCAGTAGATTTTAACGATGTTGATTATGCATTCGAAAAAGAAAAAGCATTTACGTGGCTTGTAGAAAATGCAGAAAATTATGGATTTATTTTAAGATATCCAGCAGATAAGGAAGATATAACAAAAATAAAATACGAACCTTGGCACTGGAGATATGTAGGCCCAGAATATGCCAAAGAAATGAACGATCTAGGTTTATGTTTAGAAGAATATATAGAATATTTAAAGAACAATTAGGGATTTTAAGGCAGTGAGCTAATCACTGCTTTTTTCTATTAATATGATTTACCGTCCATAGGGTACAAAAAAATTAAATTAATGTTTGATATAAATAAATATTTATGATACAATAACGAATGTGCTAAAAAGAAAGGAGAAATAGAAGAAATGATTAAAGAACTTGCAAAATACATCAAACAGTACAAAAAATATGCAATTTTAACACCTTTAATGGTTGTTTTAGAAATTGTAATGGAGGTAGTAATACCATATCTTATGGCAAGAATAATTGACGTAGGAATTCAAAATAATGATTTGGATTATATTATTAGAGTAGGAATCATGTTAGTAATTTCTGCAATTATGTCTTTAATTTTCGGGGTTCTTTCAGGAAGATTTGCAGCTATAGCATCTTCAGGATTTGCCAAAAATTTAAGACAAGGGATGTTTTATAGCATTCAAAATTATTCTTTTTCAAATATAGATAAATTTTCTACATCAAGTTTAGTAACAAGACTAACAACAGATGTAACAAATGTGCAAAATGCTTTTCAAATGATAATAAGAGCATTAGTAAGAGGTCCAGTAATGATAGTATTTGCCTTAATAATGGCATTTTCTATTAACAAAGAATTATCATTAGTATATGTCGCAACAATGGTGCCACTTGCAATATTATTAGCTTTTATTTCTATCAAAGCACATCCATATTTTGAAAAAGTATTTAAAAAATATGATGAATTAAACCTTGTCGTTGGAGAAAACTTAAATGCAATAAGAGTTGTAAAATCTTTTGCAACAGAAGATTTCGAAGAGAAAAAATTCGAGGACGTAAATTCTTTAGTATATAAATTATTTAAAAAAGCTGAAAAGATAGTTATATTTAATAGTCCACTTATGCAAATAGCAATTTATGGTTGTATTTTACTATTATCTTGGTTAGGTGCACAAACAATAGTTGCTGGAGGAATGCAAACAGGACAGCTATCAAGTTTAATTACATATGCATGGCAAATATTATCTAGTTTAATGATGCTTTCTATGGTATTAGTTATGATAATAATTGCTCAATCTTCTGCGGAAAGAATAGTTGAAGTTTTAACAGAAGAATCTACAATAAAAAATAAAGAAAAAACAATAAAAGAAATAAAAGATGGAAGTATAGAATTCATAGATGTAGATTTCCAATATGATGATGCAAAAGCAAATGAGATGCTTCCACTAGAAGACATTAATTTAAAAATAAATGCTGGGGAAATAATAGGAATTATAGGTGGAACAGGAAGTTCTAAAACATCTTTAGTAAACTTAATTCCAAGATTATATGACGTTAAATCTGGATTTGTAAAAGTGGGAGGAGTAGACGTTAGAGATTATGACCTAGAATCTTTAAGAAATGAAGTTGCTATGGTTTTACAAAAAAATGTGTTATTTTCTGGAACTATAGCAGAAAACTTAAGATGGGGGAATAAAGATGCTACAGATGAAGAATTAGTTAGAGTATGTAAATTAGCCCAAGCAGATAGCTTTATACAGGAATTACCAGATAAATATGAAACAGTATTAGATCAAGGTGGAACAAATGTATCTGGAGGTCAGAAACAAAGAATTTGTATCGCAAGAGCATTACTTAAAAAACCAAAAATATTAATTCTAGATGATTCGACAAGTGCTGTTGATACAAAAACAGATGCACTTATAAGAAAAGCATTTAGAGAAGAGATACCAGATACAACTAAAATAATAATTGCGCAAAGAATAAGTTCTATTATAGATGCAGACAAGATTATTGTTATGGATAATGGTAGAATAGATGGAATAGGAACATCTGATGAATTATTAAAAACAAATAAAATATACCAAGAAGTATATGAATCTCAAATGGGAGGAGATGGTGCTGACGATGGAAAACAAAACTAAAAAATTACATACATTAAATAGATTATTAAAATATGCATTAAGTGACTATAAAGGACAATTTATAGTTGTAATAATTAGTATAGTAATAAGTGCAGCAGCAGGTGTTGTTGGAATACAATTTATCCAAACATTAATAGATGAATATATTACACCACTTATTGGAAATCAAAATCCAAACTATTCATCATTATTGCAAGCAATACTAGTGATGGGATTGATTTATATTGTTGGTATTATTGGTACATATGTATATAATAGATTAATGATTAATATAACACAAGGAACTTTAAAGAAAATACGAACAGAAATGTTTGAACATATGCAAAGATTACCAATAGGTTATTTTGATAGCCATAGCCATGGGGAGACTATGAGTACTTATACAAATGATGTTGATACACTTAGACAAGCGTTAAGTCAAAGTATTTCACAGGTGTTTTCTTGCATAGTTTCTATGGTATCTGTACTAATAGGAATGATTACAACTAATATATATTTAACTTTAATTGTTTTATTAATGGTAGCTATAATGGTAATTGTATCAAGATTTTTTGCTAAAAATAGTTCAAAATACTTTATTGGACAACAAGAAAATATTGGTAAAGTAGATGGCTATATAGAAGAAATGATGAATGGTCAAAAAGTTGTAAAAGTATTCTGCTATGAAGATAGATCAAAAGCAAGATTTGATAAGCTAAATGAGGAGTTATTCCAAAGTAGTACAAAAGCCAATTCTTATGCAAATACATTAATGCCTTGTATTATGAATATAGGAAATATTGGATATGTACTAGTTGCAGTTGTAGGTGGTATTTTAGCTGTTAATGGTTTATTAACAGTAGGTAGTATAGCTGCATTCTTACAATATATAAAAGCATTTACAAATCCACTTGCTCAAGTTTCACAACAATTAAATTTCGTTGCAATGGCTTTAGCTGGAGCTGAAAGAATATTTAAATTAATAGATGAACCAGCTGAAGAGGACAATGGATATGTAACATTAGTAAATGCTAAAGAAGAAAATGGAAAAATTGTAGAGTCAGAAGAAAGAACAGGACTTTGGGCATGGAAACATCCACATGGCGATGGAACAGTTACATATACTAAATTATGTGGAAATGTTGAATTTGAGAATGTTACATTTGGATATGTACCAAATAAAGTAATTTTACACGATATAAGTCTTGATGCTAAAGAAGGACAAAAGGTTTCTTTTGTTGGACCTACAGGTGCTGGTAAAACTACAATTACAAATCTAATAAATCGTTTTTATGATATTAATGAAGGTAAAATTAGGTATGACGGAATTAATATAAATAAAATGAAAAAAGATGATTTAAGAAGATCATTGGGAATGGTTTTACAAGATACACATCTATTTACTGGAACAATAAAAGATAATATTAAATATGGTAAAATGGATGCTACAGATGAAGAGGTAATTGCAGCAGCTAAACTTGCAAATGCAGATAGATTTATAAGACATTTACCACATGCATATGATACAATGATTTCTGGTGATGGAGAAGGTTTATCACAAGGACAAAGACAATTACTTGCAATAGCAAGAGCAGCATTATACAATCCACCAGTATTAATACTAGATGAAGCGACATCAAGTATAGATACAAGAACAGAAAAGATAGTTCAAGATGGTATGGATAAACTTATGAAAGGAAGAACAGTTTTTGTTATAGCACATAGACTTTCTACAATTAAAAACTCTGACTTAATAATGGTATTAGACCATGGAAATATTATAGAAAGAGGAAATCACGATGAATTATTAGCTAAAAAAGGAATGTACTATGGACTATATACAGGAGCAATCGAAATAGAATAATGACTATAAGATGGATTTTATGGACGTTCTTAAAATTCATATATTGTAAAATAAAGTAAAAGTAGATTTTATCTACTTTTATTTTTTTCTAAAATTAATTAATAATAGGGATTTTTAGAGTTGTCTTTATGTTATTAATAATATAATATACAAAAGCAAATCTTCGGACAATTCTGTTTTTCTTTGATAGGGAAAAAATAGGAACGTCTTTTAATCCCGATTGACAAATAAATTTAATTAAGTTATTATATAAATAGACATAATGGAAATAATTTATATGAAAATAATATTATATAGGAGGTAATTCTTATGGACGAAGAAAAAAATTTAGAACAAGAAATTAATGTAGCAAATGAGGTTGTTGCAACAATAGCTGGTATGGCTGTTTCTAAAATTGATGGTGTTGCAAAAATGGCTGGAGGTTTTACAGAAGGCTTAAAAGCAATAAGTGGTAAAAAACAAATGTCAAGAGGTATAAAGGTAGAAGCAGATGGAGATAATGTAAAAATAGAAATAAATATTATTGTGAGATATGGAGTAAACATAAGAGAAGTTGCAAAAAATATTCAAGCTAAGGTTAAAGAAGAAGTAGAAAATATGACAGGAAATAAAGTAGAAAAAGTTGTTGTAAATGTACAAGGTGTAAAAGTTGATGATGACGGAGATGAAAAAATAGATAATATGGAGGAATAATATTATGGACCAAATAAAAGATTTATTAAGAAAATCTGGTATGTCTAATATATTGGTATCAATAATTTTTGGACTATTTGGAGTAATATTATGCGTTTTTCACGAAGGAGCAGTAAAAGCAATTTCTTGCTTAATAGGTTTATTATTTTTAATAATAGGAGTGGCTAGACTAGTAAATTATGTTAAAGGGAGAGGCAGAGGAGAACACTTTAATTTTGATTTGCTATGTGGGCTAATTGCAAGTATTGTAGGAATAATTGTTATTATTTATACAGATGCAATAGGTGCGATATTAAGGATAATAGTTGGAGCGTGGATTATATATAGTGGTATTACGCGAGTATATTTATCTTTTAATTTGAAAAAATTTAATTCATCTATATGGATCTTCTGTTTAGTACTTGCAATTTTAATGATTTTATTTGGTATATATATTATACTAAACAGCGGAGCAATTATAACATTAATTGGTTCATTAATGATTGCATATGCAATAATAGATATAATAGAAAGCTTAATTTTTGTTAGAAAACTAAAAAAATTTTGAAAATTGAATAAATTTAATAAAGATAAAACGAGGAAAGCTTTGAATTACAAGGCTTTCTTTTACATTGAATTAATTTACAAACAAAACACAATTCGGGAATAATTTGGAAATAATTTATAGGTAGAATATACACATACTAAAAAAGAAAGGAGTGACGATAAATTAGAAAATAATATTATCAATTCACAAAAGGAAGTATTACAAAATGAAAAGTTAACAGTAAAGAGTGACATTTATGAAAAATTAATGTCAATATACTCACTTAGCATAGAAGAAATCAAAAAAATTATAGAAGATATGGAGGTGAAGTACAAGGAACTAAATCTTATAGATCATGTTAAATATAGGATAAAAAGCCCCAAAAGTATCATAAATAAAATGAAAAATAAAAAATATGACTTAAACTATAATGAACTTATAGAAAAGGTAAATGATATTGCAGGAATTAGAATCATTTGTCCTTTTCAAGAAAATGTTTATATAGTAAGGCAATTATTAATGGAAAATCCCAAAATACGAATATTGAACGAAAAAGATTATATTCAATCCCCTAAAAAAAGTGGATATTCAAGCTTACATTTAATTGTAGAAGTACCTGTAGAAACAGAACTAGGTAAAGTATATGTAAAAGCTGAAATCCAGATAAGAACAATGGCTATGGACTTTTGGGCTAGTTTAGAACATGAGTTGAAATATAAAAATAATAATGTTACCAAAGCGACTTCTAAAAAGTTATTGAAAGCCGCAAAAGTAATGAGAAAGCTAGATTATGAGATGTCAGTACTAGCAAATGAAATACGTTAAATTCCCCTTTTATTTTATATAGATACGCTATCAAAGAATATTTTTTGATAGCGTTTTTGAATGTAAAAAAGTAATAATTTAATAAAAAAGTACGTCGATGTATACGTTGTTTTTTTATAGTTTAAAAATCGTTCATTTATAGCATGTTTCAGTGATTTAACTTTTTGAGGTCGACGTACTTTTTTCATCTTTTTTTACTTTTTTATTGATTTTTTTTATTTTTAATGCTATATATTGTATATATTTATGTAGTTTTACATTACTCAATAGAGATTTGAAACTATACTTGTATTGTATCTACAAATTGTAGAGTTTTTAGCGTTTTACATTACTCAATAGAGATTTGAAACTTTACAATTTCAATACATTCTTCTCGTTAAATCTTTTTTTGTTTTACATTACTCAATAGAGATTTGAAACATCTTTTTCATATAAATTCCTCCTTTGTTTTTTAGTTTTACATTACTCAATAGAGATTTGAAACAAAATAATTCATTTCAACATCCTTTTCTTCATCATGTTTTACATTACTCAATAGAGGTTTACAACAATCCTTCTTCTTTTTTTCCTATTGTTTCTTTCTTTGTGTGTGTTTTACATTACTCATTAGAGAATAAAAAATAAATTATCAACAAAAAAAGACACCAAAAGGTGTCTATTTTTTTGACAACTACAACTAAAAACTTTCTTCTTTTTTATTAAACTATTTGTTTTTTATCAAATAATATAGTAATATATTATATGGTATGATAAAATACAGAAAAATTCGAAAGAAAAGGAGTGTAAATTTTGGACAAGGAAGAATTAAAAGGATTAACAGAAGAGCAAATACAAGAAAGAATAGCAGAAGGAAAAATTAATAAAGTAGAAGATGATAAAACCAGAAGTAATTGGGAAATAATTAGAGATAATGTATGTACATTATTTAATTTATTTAATCTATTAATAGCAATAGCATTAATAGCAGTAAAGGCATACACAAATTTAGCATATATGCTAATAATCATAATAAATATAGTAATTGGAATTGTACAAGAAATTCATGCTAGGAACTTAGTACAAAAACTATCTGTATTAAAAATATCAAAAGCTACAGTTGTAAGAAATGGAAGAGAAAAAGAAATTAATATAGATGAAATTGTATTAGATGATGTAATAATTCTAGAAGCAGGAAAACAAATATGTGCAGATTCTGAAGTAATTGATGGAGAGGTAGAAGTTAACGAATCTTTACTTACAGGAGAATCAGACACAATATTAAAACAAAAAGGAGATAAATTACTATCAGGAAGTTATGTAGTTAGTGGAAAATGTTATTCAAAAGTAGAGAAAGTAGGAAAGGATAACTTTGCAGCACAAATTACAAGCGAAACAAAAAAATACAAAAGAGCAGAATCAGAGCTTGTAAATTCAATGAAAAAAGTTACAAATTTTACTAGTTTTGTAATAATTCCAGTAGGAATAATTTTATTTGTACAAGCATATTTCTTCAGAAATGTAGATATAACAAATTCAGTTGTTTCTACTGCAGCAGCATTACTAGGAATGCTTCCAAAAGGACTTATGCTTCTTATAACAATTTCTTTAGCAACAGGTGTAATAAAACTTGCTAAAAAAAGAGTATTAGTTCAAGACTTATATAGTGTAGAAACATTAGCACATATAGATACATTATGTTTAGACAAAACAGGAACAATCACAGAAGGCAAAATGAAAGTTGATGAAGTAAAAATATATAATGAAAAATGTTTGCCACATAATATACAAACTATGATGACAGCATTTGTAAATGAAATGACAGATAACAATGCTACATTTATGGCTCTTAAAGATTATTATAAAGGAGAAGATAAATTCGAAGTAGCAGATAGAATGGCATTTTCTTCAGAAAGAAAATGGAGTTCAATAAGTTTTAAGGATATTGGATCTATAGTACTAGGAGCACCTGAGCGTTTAATAGAAAAAAGTGATATGAAAATGCCAGAAGAAATAATTTCAGCACAAAAAGCAGGAAAGAGAATGCTATTTGTTGGCTACTCTAAAGAAATTGTTAGTGATGAAAATTTACCAAAACTAGAAATTGTTGCAGCAATTACATTAGACGATCCACTAAGAAAAAATGCAAAAGAAATGCTAGGTTTCTTTAAAACACAATCTGTAGATATAAAAATAATTTCTGGAGATAATCCATTAACAGTTTCAAGTATAGCTAGAAAAGCAGGTTTAGAATCATATGATTCATATATAGATTTATCAACTATAAGTTCAGATGATGAAATTCCAGAATTAGTAGATAAATATAGTGTTTTTGCCAGAGTTTTACCACATCAAAAAAGCTTAATAGTAAAAGCACTTCAAACAAAAGGACATTCTGTTGCTATGACAGGAGATGGAGTTAATGATGTGGTTGCATTAAAACAAGCAGATTGTAGTATAACATTACCAGAAGCTTCAGATGTTGCAAGACAAGTTTCACAAATTGTATTATTAAATTCAGATTTTAGTATACTTAAGGATGTATTAATGGAAGGAAGAAGAGTTGTAAACAACATAACCAATGTTGCTAGAATATTCTTTATTAAAACAATATATTCAATGTTATTATCATTATTTAATATAGTAACAAATACAGCATTTCCATTCATACCAATACAAATAACATTAATAGATTTAGTAATAGAAGGTTATACTTCATTCTTCTTATCTTTCTTAGAAAATTCAAAACCATTACAAGGAACTTTCTTAAGAACGGTAATAAAAAATGCATTGCCATATGCATTAACAATAATTATTAGTATTGTTTTATTAACATTCTCTAGAGAAGGTTTAGGCTTAGGAGTAGAAGAAGCAGAAACACTAATGTACTTAATTATTGGTGGAGTAAGTATTTTTGCTGTAATAGAAGCTTGTAGACCATTTAATAGAATAAGTACATTCTTATGTACAACCACCGCAATTGGATTCTTCTTTGCAGTAATTTTATTTAAAAATTTATTACATTTAAGTGGTATAAGTGAGCAAGGAATAATTATATTAGTATCAGCTCTAATTTTGGCATATATTGTAGTTACAGGACTTAAACATTTAATTAATAATTTAAGCCAAGATTTAGAAAAAGCGAGTGAATAGAATTAGGTGATGCTTATGGAAAATATATTTCTAAATATATTTTTGATAGTGGGAATTTTATTAATATATAGTGGTATAGCAGGAATATTAACAGATATAGTAAGGAAAAGAAAAATATTTAAAAGAAAATATATAATACTTGCACTAGGAGTTATAGTTCTTATCCTTACTATAATTCCGCGTATATTTGATAATAAAATAATGAGCTTTATAAGATATATATCAATATATTTTTCAATAACATTTATTTTATTTTGTATAGCAAGTATAGTTGTTAATTTAAAAATTAAAAGGAAACCATATAATGCTATTGTTGTTTTAGGCGGATATTTGGTGTATGGAAATCAATTAACAAAAGCATTAACAAAAAGATTAAATTTAGCAATAGATTTATACAATGGGCAAAAAAACAAACCAAAAATAATTGTATCTGGAGGAAAAATAAGACAAGAAACAATAACTGAAGCAGAAGCAATGGAAAAATATTTAGTTGCTCATAATATCCCATCAAAAGACATTATAAAAGAAGATAAATCTAAAAATACATTAGAGAACTTTAAGTTTTCTAATGAAAAATTGAAAGAATTAAAAATAAATAAAAATATAGCTTTTGTAAGTAATAATTTTCATATATTAAGAGCAAAAATTTACTCTTCAAAATTTCATATAAAAGCTACAGGTGAAGGTTCTAAAACTTTATGGTATTATTTCCCAGAGGCATTTATAAATGAATATTTAGCAATAATAGTTTTATATAAAATTACATTAATAATATATTTAATTTTAGCGATAATCTTAACAATATTTATAGGATAATATTGGAAATATGAAAGGATGCAATATTAAATGAAAAAATATGGCTTTTTTGGAGGAAGCTTTAATCCTCCAACTATAGCTCACGAAAGATTAGCAGAAGAGATAGCAGAAAAATTTAATTTAGATAAAGTATATTTTGTACCAGTTGGTAATTATTATAATAAAACGGACTTAATAGATGAAAGCAAAAGATTCGAAATGCTTAAAAGTATTAGTAATGATAAAATAGATGTTTTAGATATAGAGTTAAATTCAAAAAAGAAATTATTAGCAGTAGATGCTTTCGACTTAATAAATAACAATTTTTCTTCATCTGAGAATTATTTTATTTTAGGAGGAGATAATTTAGAAAAATTACCGAATTGGAAGAATTCAGATAAATGTTTAAAAAATAATATTATTGCAATCCAAAGAGGAAAAAAACTAGCTAATATAATAGCTGAAAATGAATTGCTAGAAATGAATAAGAATAAAATTTTTGAATTTAATACAGATAAATTATATAATTATAGTTCAACAGAGGTAAGAAAAGCAATAAAAAACAAAGATGATGAAATATTAAATAAAATGCTTAATAAAAAGGTTTATTTTTATATTGAAAAGAATAATTTATATAAAGGAGAAGATTAGTGAAAAGCTTAAGAGATAAAATATTTAATTTTTTTGCAGATATATTTTATTATATTGTAGCAGTACCAATATTGATTGTAGCAGATAAAGTCTTCTTTGATTATAAAGTAATAGGAAAAGAAAATATAAGAAAAGTACCTGGAGGAAAAATAACAATTTCTAATCATATACATTATTTAGATTGTACAATGAATGGAATTATAAATTTTCCAGATTACTCATATTTTATAACTTTAGAATCTAATTGTAATATTCCAATAATTGGAGCTTTAGTAAAATTACTTAGAGGGATTCCAATACCAACAAAAGTAGAAGAAAAAAAGAAGTTTTATCAGCATATTGCAAAATTATTGCAAGAAGGGGAAACTGTTCATATATATCCAGAAGGTGAAATGCATTTATATAATCAGGAATTATTTGGGTTTAAGAAAGGTGCTTTTGCAATGGCTGTAGAAAGTAATGTACCAATTATTCCAAGTGTAATACTTACTCGTAAGCCACATGGTATATATAAATATATAAAAACAAAACCTTTAATAACTCATGTAATATTAGAGCCAATTTATCCAGATTTAGATGTAGAAAATAAATTGGATAGAATAGAAAAATTAAAACAGGAAGCATATTATAAAATGCAAGATGTTTTGGAGAAAGCTGAAACATGTAATGAAAAAGCGGAAATTATATAGTTAAAATTCTGGACTAAAAGAAGCTTCGTGAGAGGCTTCTTTTAGTTTGTTCCATTAATACTGTATTTGCCTTGCAATATACATATATTTAGTATATAATAATCACGGAAAATAGGATAGGATAAGGTGAGTTTATGATAGATTTTAAAGACAAAATTGCAGAAGAAATTAGTAAAAAATTGGAGCTTACAAAGGACGATATAAAAGAATATATAGAAATACCAAAAGATACTAAAATGGGAGATTATGCACTTCCATGTTTTAAACTTGCAAAAGAGATGAAAAAATCTTCAGTAATAATTGCAAATGAAATAAAAGAAAAAATAGAAACGCCAAATAAGTATATTTCTAAGATAGAAGCAGTAAATGGATTTTTAAATATATTTATAAATAATGAAATGTTAATAGAAAATGTATTAGATGAAATGGAAAGTAAAAAAGAAAACTATGGTTCATCAAATATAGGAAATGGAAAAAATATAATTGTAGAATATTCATCACCAAATATTGCAAAACCATTCCATGTAGGTCATTTAAGAACAACAGTAATAGGAAGAGCTTTATATAATATGTATAAATTTCTTGGGTATAATACTATTGGAATAAATCATTTAGGAGATTGGGGAACACAATTTGGTAAATTAATAGAAGGTTATAAAAGATTTGGAAATGAATACAATTTAGAAGAAAATCCAATCGATAAACTTACAGAAATTTATGTAAGGATTAATGAACTTTGCAAAGAAGATGAATCAGTATTAGATGACTGTAGAAATAATTTCAAAAAATTAGAAGATGGAGACGAATATTGTACGCAAGTTTGGCAGAAATTTAAAGATTTAAGTTTAAGAGAATTTCAAAGAATATATGATATTCTTGATGTACATTTTGATTCAAACAACGGAGAATCTTTCTATTCAGACAAAATGCAAGAGGTAGTAGATATTTTAAGAAAAAATAATAAATTAGTAGAATCACAAGGAGCAGAAATAGTAGACTTAGAATATAAAAATATGCCACCATTAATGGTAACTAAATCAAATGGTTCAACTACATATGCAACTCGTGATTTAGCAGCTATTTTGTACAGAGCTAGAACATATGATTTTGACAAATGTATTTATGTAGTTGCATATGAACAAAACTTACATTTTAAACAAGTATTTGAAGTTGCCAAATTCCTTGATTTAGATGAAAAATATACAAATGGTTTAATTCATGTACCATATGGAATGGTAAGGTTAAAAACAGGTAAGATGTCTACAAGGGAAGGAACTTTAATAAAATTAGAAGATATCTTAAAGGAAGCAGTAACAAGAGCAAAAGCAATAATAGAAGAGAAAAATCCAAATATAGAAGGAAAAGATGATATTGCTAAAAAAGTTGGTATTGGTGCTGTAATATTTAATGATTTATCAAATAATATGATTAAAGATGAAGTTTTTGATTGGGATATTATGCTTAATTTCCAAGGGGAAACAGGTCCATATATTCAATATATGTATGTAAGAACTAAAAGTATATTAGAAAAAGAAAATTATACTATGAATAAAGAATTAGTTGATATTTCAGAATTAGAAGAACATGGAATAGAATTAATAAAACAAATTTATAGTTTTAATGATATTGTAAAACAAGCAGTAGATAAAAATGAACCTTCAATCATATCACGTTATTTAATTGATGTTGCTAAATTGTACAGTAGTTTTTATAATGATAACAAAATAATTGTTGAGGACGAAAAAATAAAAAATACTAGACTTTGCTTAACATATATGGTTGGAAATGTACTAAAAATAGGTACAGGATTATTAGGCATGGAAATGCCAGATAGAATGTAGGGATTTGGGGACGGTGTTTGTTTTCCCTATTTAAAAATTAAGTAATAATAAATATAAATAAAATAAAGAGGGATTTTAGGACCGTCCCTAAATCCCGAGGAACGTCCTTAAATCCCAGAAAGAGGAAGATGAATATGAGAAAATATTTTGGAACAGATGGAATTAGAAGAATTGCTAATACAGAATTAACTCCAGAATTAGTTTACAGAGTTGCTAAGGCAGGTGCATACGTTTTAGCTAAGCATTCTGATCATAGTCCGACAATTTTAATAGGAAGAGATACTAGAATTTCTGGAACATTAATAGAAAGTGCAATGACAGCAGGATTTTTAAGTTATGGAGCTAATGTAAAACAATTAGGTGTTTTGCCAACACCAGCAGTGGCATATTTAACAAAAAAATTAAAAGCAGATGCAAGTGTTGTAATTTCTGCATCTCATAATACTTATGAATTTAATGGGGTAAAATACTTTAGTAATGAAGGAACAAAAATACCAGATGATATAGAAGAAGAAATAGAAGAGGTTATGGATTCTGGAAGATTAGAGGAACTTACAGCTTGTAACGAAAAAATAGGAATATCAGAAAATGCAGAAGATTTAGTAGATGAATATATTTACTTTTTTAGAAAGAATTTTGAAGAAATTATAGAAAAATACAATAGAGATGATTTTAAAGTAGTAATAGATACAGCAAATGGTGCAACATATGAAGTAGCAGAAAAAATATTTTCTAAATTAAAAATAAATCATAAAATTGTAAATAATACACCAAATGGAATAAATATTAATAAAGACTGTGGTTCAACACACTTAGAAATGCTTCAAAAGTATGTAGTAGAAAATGGATATGATTTAGGAATTGCTTATGATGGTGACGGAGATAGATGTTTATTAGTCGACGAACAAGGAGAAGTAATTGATGGAGATAAAATATTAGCAATAGTTTCTAATTATATGAAAGCAAAAGGAACATTAAAAAAAGATACATTAGTTGCAACAGTTATGAGTAATTTAGGATTAGATATTTACTCTAAAGAAAATAATCTTAACTTTATTAGAACAAAAGTAGGAGATAGATATGTACTAGAAGAAATGAAAAAAGGTGGATATAACCTAGGAGGAGAACAATCTGGTCATATTATATTCTTAGATTATAATCCTACAGGAGATGGAATTTTAACATCTTTAATGTTTATATCTATAATGTTAGAAAAAGCAGAAAAAGCAAGCAAATTAGAAGAAATAATAAAGATTTATCCTCAAGTGCTAGTTGGTGCTAAAGTTTCTAATGATAAAAAATATGATTTTGATAAAGATGCAGTTATTAGAAATACAATAGAAGCTGTAGAAAAAGAATTCGAAGGAAATGGTAGAGTATTAATAAGAGCATCTGGAACAGAGCCATTAGTAAGAGTTATGATAGAGGGAACAGACCAAGAATACATAACAGAAAAAGCTAAATCTATAGCAGAATTAATAGAACAAAGATTAAGCTAAAAATAAATAAAAGGAAGATGATGTAGATGGATAGAAAAACATATTACGTAACAACACCAATTTATTACCCAAGTGGTAAATTTCATATTGGTAACACATATACAACGATATTTGCAAATACAATGAAAAAATATAAAGAAAAACGTGGATATGATACGTATTTTTTAACAGGTCTAGATGAACATGGTCAAAAGATTGGAACACTTGCACAAGAGCAAAATAAAACTCCACAAGAATATGTAGATGGAATGGCAGAATATGCTAAAGGTCTATGGAAAAAAATGAATATAGAATATGACGATTTTATAAGAACAACAGAGGAACGCCATACAAAAGTTGTAGAAGAAATATTTGAAAGACTTTTAAAACAAGGCGACATCTACAAAGGTGAATACGAAGGATGGTATTGTGTACCATGTGAAACATATTTTACAGAAACACAATTAGTAGATGGAAAATGTCCAGACTGTGGTAGAGAGGTAAGAAAAATGAAAGAAGAAGCATATTTCTTTAATATGAAGAAATATGCTGATAGATTAATCAAATTTTATGAAGAAAATCCTCATTTTATAGAACCAGAATATAGAAAAAATGAATTATTTAATAATTTCATAAAACCAGGCTTAGAAGATTTATGTGTAACTCGTTCTACATTTGATTGGGGAGTTCAAGTTAAAAGTGATCCAAAACATATTGTTTATGTATGGCTTGATGCATTAACAAACTATATTACAGCCTTAGGTTATGGATCAGCTGATGATACATTATTTAAAAAATATTGGCCAGCAGATTTACAAGTTGTTGGAAAAGATATAATAAGATTCCATGGAATATATTGGCCAATTTTCTTAATGGCATTAGATTTACCACTTCCTAAAAAAATATATGCACATGGATTTATAACAATGAAAGATGGAAAAATGTCAAAGTCTAAAGGAAATGTAGTATATCCAGAAATGTTAGTAGATAGATATGGTTTAGATGCTACAAAATATTTCTTATTAAGAGAATTTCCATATGGACAAGATGCTGTATTTTCACCAGAAGGTTTCGTAGAAAGATTTAATTATGATTTATGTAATGATTTAGGAAATCTATTAAATAGAACAATTGGAATGGTAAATAAATATTTTGGTGGAGAAATATCAGGATATAATGGACAAGTAAATGATCCAGATAAAGAATTAGAAGTATATGCTATTTCTCAAATAAAAATTGTAGAAGAAAAAATGGACAATTTACATTTATGTGATGCTCTAGCAGAAATTTGGAACTTAATTTCTAGAACTAACAAATATATAGATGAAACAGCGCCATGGATGCTTGCAAAAGAAGAGGATGAGCAAGAAAAATTAAAATCAGTAATGTATCATTTAAGTGAAAATTTAAGAAAAGTTGCAATATTAATTAGTCCATTTATGGGAGATACAGCAAATAGTATATTTAAACAATTAGGACTAACAAATAAAAATTTGCAAACTTGGGACAGCTTATACGAATATGACAAAATACCTAGTAACACAAAAGTTATAGAAAAAGGTGATCCTTTATTTGTTAGATTAGATATGGAAGAAGAAGTAAATTATATAAAAGAACAGATGAAGGGAAAATAATGATTATCTATAAAAATTTTTAAAAGGAGGAAGATTTATTTGGATTTAAACCTATTAAATAATATTAGTAGGGGGCAAAATGAAATTGATATGGAAGAATTTCAGAGGGAGCTTACAAATAAATTAGAAGAAATGGAAAATAAATTTACTGTGGATAGATTTGAAGGAGACATGGCAGTTTTAGAAAATAGAGATACAGGAGAAATGTTTAATGTTAGTAGAAATGATTTGCCACAAGAAGTAAAAGAAGGTACAATATTAAAAATTAATAATAATAAATATGAAGTAGATCTAGAAGAACAAAAAATTGTAGAAGATAGAATAAAAGACAAAATGAATAAGTTATGGAAATAAAACAAAAGAAAGAATGGAGTAAGTATTATGGGAGAAAAGAATAAAGATAACGATAATCTTAATCTTTGGGAAAAATCTAAATTAGGAAGAAAAACTAAATATTATAAGATAAAGACATGGCTTAGTAGATTAGTTTCACTTATAATTTTAATAGTTTTATTACTATTAGGAAAATCTTATTGGGAGACACATGATTATAGTAATTTTATACAAAATGCATTAGGAAATCAGATCCAAAATGACATTGTAGTAAACGACATAAAAAATACAAATACAATAGAGAATGAAGCAGTAACAGCAGGAAATTTGAGAGTTTACTATTTAGATGTTGGACAAGCAGATAGTATTTTAGTTATAGATAAAGATATGACAATGCTAATCGATGCAGGAACAAATGAAGCAGGAGAAACAGTAGTAAACTTCTTAAAAAATAAAGGAATTACTAAAATTGATTATTTAGTTGGAACTCATCCACATGAAGATCATATTGGTGGATTAGATGATGTAATAGACAATTTTGATATTGGAACAATTTATATGCCTAAAATGCAAACTACGACAAAAACATTCGAAGATGTTTTAAATAGTATTGCAAATAAAAACTTACAAGTTACAACACCGGCTGTTGGAGATACATTTAGTTTAATAGATGCAAAATGTACTATAATGGCACTAGATACACAAGATACAGAAGATAATTTGAATTTGTCTTCTATCGTTATTAGAATGACATATGGCGGTAATAGTTTCTTATTTATGGGTGATGCAGAAGCAGAGGTTGAAGAAGCCAGAAGCTGGCAACCAGCAGATGTTTTAAAAGTAGGTCATCATGGATCAAAAACATCTTCTACACAAAACTTTATATATCAAGTAATGCCATCTATTGCAATTATACAAGTAGGAAAAGACAACTCATATAATTTACCTAATCAAGAGACTATAGATAAATTGAATGCTGTAGGTGCGAAAGTATACAGAACAGATGAAAGTGGAAATATACTTGTTACAAGTGATGGTTCTAATATACAAGTAGAGACTAATGTAGAATAGATAGGAGAAGACAATGAAGAATTTTATAGAGAAACATTTAAATAAAATAAATATAGGGCTTATTGTATTAATTGCAATAGCCCCTCTTTTACTATGTTTTAATAGCAGTTTATGGTTTGATGAAGCATATTCTGTGGGGATTGCGAGACAACCATGGGGAAATTTATTTATTTCAACAATAAATGATGTGCACCCAATTTTATATTATGTATTATTAAAGATATATTCATTAATCTGTGGAACTAGTGTTATAGCATTAAGGATATTTTCAGTAATTCCTATTGTATTGTTAGCAATATTTTCATTTGTAAAAATACGAAAAGAATTTGGGGCTAAAGTAAGTTTTTACTTTAACTTAGTATTATTGCTTTTACCTGTTACAATGCACTATGGTTCACAAATAAGAATGTACAGTCTAAGTATGTTATTTGTCACAATTACTGCAGTATATGCATATTTAGCATATAAAAATAACAAGAAAAAAGATTGGGTAATATTTGCTATAGCTAGTATTTGTAGTGCATATACACATTATTTTGCATTATTCACAATAGGAATTATAAATATACTATTACTTTTCTTTATTGTAAGGGAGAAGAAAGAGCTTTTAAAAAGATGGTTTATATATGGTGCTATACAAATAGGTTGCTATTTACCTGGAATTGTAATATTTTTATTACAATCAACAAGGGTATCTAAAGGCTTTTGGATTAGTGTAAATTATCCAGAAATTATAACACAAATTATAGAGTTTTTCTTTTTAGATTGTATAAACTCTGGCTATCCAGCAGTATTTGGCTTATTTATAGTAATATATATGATTTTAAGAGTACATAAATTATATTTAGAAGATAAGAAAAAGATAAGACCAGTTACAATAGCACTTACAACATGTGGATTAGTAATACTAGTTACATTATTAGTTTCTTTAAAAAGAGCTGTGTTTATACCAAGATATATGTTACCAATGCTAGGTCTATTTATATTTGCTTTTGCATATATATTATCTGTCGAAAAAAGTCGACTAATAAAAATAATAGTTATTGTTGGTTTAATTGGATTAACAATATGGAATGGAGTTACTTTATGGAATAAATCATATTCAGAAGAGAATAGTAAGCCAATAGAAGCCATTCAAGCTGAAGTTGAGCCTGAAGATATATTTATATATACAACAATTGGACCTAGTAGTTCTGTTGCAATAAACTTTAACGAAAATAAACAATATTTTTATAATAAAGATAATTGGACTGTAGAAAAAGCATATGGAGCATTTGCACCTCAAATGAAGGTTGTAAATAATTTAGATGAGATAGAAAATTACACAGGTAGAATTTGGGTAATAGATGCAGGAGATACTAATATGTATGATTATATAAATGAAATGGACGGAACTACAGTCATAAAAGATAAAGAAACATACTATCATCCATTTAGTGGAGATACATTTATAATATCATTATTTGAAAAAAATTAATCTATAAATGAAAAAAATAAAAAAAATTTAATTTGCCGACAAGTTTCGACAAAAAATATCGACACTATATGCTATAATTTGTATATAGGAGGGATGCGATATGGATGTTACTTTAGCAATAAAAAAACATAGAGCGAAACTTGAACAAATGATTTTAGAAAATGAAGACTATAATGAAATAGTCAAACAAAGCCAAAAGTTAGACAAATACATAAATATCGCAATGCAGGATATATTAGCAAAGGCTGGTAGTAAAGACTAAAAGTGCTGTTCAATTGAATAGCGCTTTTAGTTTGGAATTAATATAAAGCTAAAATTATTTGTGCAAGAATAATAATTTACAACGGAAATAAATATTGACATTCAAAGGAATAAGCAATAGAATAATGGGGAGAATGAATTTAAGGAAGGTGATTTTTTATGCCATTTGTAACAACAAAGGATATGTTTGAAAAATCTATGAAGGAGAAATTTGCAATTGGTGCATTTAATATTAATAATATGGAGTTTGTACAAGCAATAATGGATGCAGCAGCTAAAGAAAATTCACCAGTTATATTACAAACTTCAGCAAGTGCTATAAAATATGCAAGAGTACCATATTTAAAGAAAATGATAGAAGCAGGTTTAGAAGAACATGACATTCCAGTAGCATTACATTTAGATCATGGTCCAGATTTCGAAACATGCAAAATGTGTGTAGATAATGGTTATACATCAGTTATGTTTGATGGTTCAAAATATGATTTCGAAACAAATATAAAATTAACAAAAGAAGTTGTAGACTATGCACACGCACATGGTGTAGTAGTAGAAGCTGAACTTGGAAAACTTGCAGGAATAGAAGATGATGTTAACGTTTCAGCAGAAGATGCAATGTATACAGACCCAGAAGAAGCAAAAGAATTTGTAGAAAGAACAGGTTGTGATTCTTTAGCAATAGCAATTGGAACAAGCCATGGAGCATATAAATTTAAAGGTGAAGCAAAATTAAGATTTGATATTTTAGCAAAAATCAAAGAAAAAATACCTAATACACCAATAGTATTACATGGTGCTTCAACAGTTATTCCTGAATTAGTAGAAATTTGCAATAAATATGGAGCAGATTTACCAGGAGCAAAGGGTGTTCCAGACGAAATATTACACGAAGCAAGTGTATCTGGAGTATCTAAAATAAATGTAGATACAGACCTAAGATTAGCAATGACAGCAGGAATAAGAGAAACATTTGTAGAAAATCCAAGTGTATTTGATCCAAGAAAATATATGGGTAAAGGAAGAGAATTAATAGAAGAAACAGTTGCACATAAAATAAGAGATGTATTTGGCTCAAGCAACAAAGCATAAAATACGATATAGGGATTTGGGGACGTTCCTTAAATCCCCATAGAGGGAATTTCAAAAGCAGTAGCTATATGCTACTGCTTTTGTTTTCCCTATTGAGTAGGGAAAACAAGGAACGTTCTGTAATCCATATAAATTTACCAAATTATAACAAATATGGTAAATTTTTCTTAGATATAAAATACAAACAAATGTTTACAATAAAATCAAACGATGCTATAATAAGTTTATAGTGATAAGTTGGAGTGTGAAAATTATGCAGAAATATTACTTATGTATAGATTTAAAAACTTTTTATGCTTCTGTTGAATGTGTAGAAAGAGGCTTAGATCCATTTAATACAAATTTAGTAGTAGCAGATCCAGAAAGAGGAAAAGGAACAATTTGTTTAGCAATATCTCCAAAAATGAAAATGTTAGGCGTAAAAAATAGATGTAGGATTTTTGAAATTCCTCCAACAATAAAATATATAGTAGCCACTCCAAGAATGAAGAAATATATAGAGTATTCAGCCAATATATATGCTATTTACTTAAAATATTTTTCAAAAGAAGATATACATGTATATTCAATAGATGAAGCCTTTATGGATGCTACCAAATATTTAAAATTATATAAATTAAATCCAATAGAACTTGCGAAAAAGATAATAAGAGATATATTTAAAACTTATGGGATAACAGCTACAGCAGGAATTGGTACAAATATGTATCTAGCTAAAATTGCGCTTGATATTACAGCAAAGCACAATCCAAATAATATAGGATATTTAGATGAAGAAAAGTATAAAAAAGAATTATGGCATCATAAACCAGTTTCCGATTTTTGGCAAATAGGCAAAGGAATAGAAAAAAGATTAAATAAAATGGGAATTTTTGATATGTATGATATTGCTCATAGTAATCAAAAAAGGTTATACAAAGAATTTGGAGTAAATGCGGAGTACCTAATAGATCATTCTTGGGGAAAAGAGAGTTGTACTATTTCAGATATAAAAGCATATAAACCTAAAACAAATTCTATAACTAATAGTCAAGTTCTATTTGAAGATTATTCATTTATAAAGGCAAGACTAGTATTAAAAGAAATGGTGGAGCTAGGAAGTCTACGACTTATAGAAAATAATTTAGTAACAGATACTATAGGACTTTATATAGGATATTCTAAAAATATTATAAAACCGACAGGAGGAACTAGAAAATTAACTAATTATACTAATATATATTCAGAACTTTTAAAAATTTTTTTGGAAATATATGATAAAACCACAGATAAAGATGTTGCAATTAGAAGAATAGGAGTAAATTTTGCAAATGTAATTGAAACAGAAAGTGTACAATTAAGTTTATTTACAGACCAAGAAAAAATAGATGAAGAAAGAAAACTAGAACTTGCAATGTGTAGTATAAAAAATAAAATGGGAAAAAATGCAATAATAAGAGGAATGGATTTAGAAGATGGTGCAACAACAATTATGAGGAATAAATTAATAGGAGGTCATAATAGTGGTGAATAAAGTAGCAAGAGCAAAACAATTTCTTCCATTTGATGCATTGAAAGGATTGCAAGAAGCATTAAGAGAAAAAGAAATAGAATACGAGGAAAAAAGAGAGTTAGCTGAAGATACCTTAAATGAGCTAAACAATAAATTTAATCAGATTGAAAATGAAAGTTATGTTATAATAACATTTTATAAAAATGGAAAGTATGGTGAAATTAAAGGTAAAGTGACAAATATTGACTATATTAAAAAGAAAATTCAAATTAATAAAGAATACAATATAAATATTTGTGATATTGTAAATATTTTAATATAGAACTTTTAAGTGACAAATTTAGTTTGTTATATTTGTATTAAATTAAAAAATAGGGATTTCGAGAACGTCCCCAAATCCCTATTTGGATTATTTACCTTTATCCAATTTTGGTGTATTATCAACATTTTTAAAACTTAAATACCATGACATACCATTTCTATTTTTATTAATATTTTCATTCCTCTCACGTAAAGCATTAAATGTTTTAGGAGGAGGTACAATCATAGGATTTCCTGGAACCCAGTTAGCAGGGGTCATACAATTATTTTTATCAGCATATTGTAATGCTGTTACAGTTCTTAATATTTCTGGGATATATCTACCTATATTCATAGGATAGACAAAAATACTTCTTATAATTCCTTTATCATCAATAATAAATACATTTCTAACAGTTTCTGTAGAGCTTACATCATTAGAAATCATTCCATATTTTCTGGCGATAACTCCATTTTGATCTGCAATTATAGGAAAATTTACAATAAGACCTGTTTTTAAATAAATATCATAAAGCCAAGCAAGATGAGAATTTAAACCATCAACACTAATGCCAATAAGTTCTGTATTAATTTTCTTAAAATATGTATCAGCCTTAGCAAAACCAATTATTTCAGTTGTACATACCGGGGTAAAGTACACATCTTTGGATGTGTTTAAATCATTTTATTAATATCAACTTTTAATCTAAATTTAATAGTTTTATCTCTATCAATATATATTTTATCAATAATCATTTGTAATATCATTTTGTTTGGCACGTCTGAATTTATAATATAATCAAAATACTCTATTGAAGTTTTTAGCTTATTTACTTTTTCTTCTAAATTCTTCTTTTCATCTTTTTCTAATAATGTCTGTATATAAGATATACTTTGCATCTTTTCTTTTTCTAACTCTTTATATGTATTCTCAATAATTTTTCTTGCCATTTCGTTATTTGCAGATGCTAATTCTTTTATTTTTTGATTAACAAGCATTTTGTATTCTTCATTTAAAATATTTAATTTATTTTGCAATTTATATTTATTATTTTCTTTTTTATCTTGTTTTATTTCAATTTTTATATTTTTTATTTCTTCTAAATATTTCTGTTTTGTAAATTTTAAAAACTCTTTTAAATGAACTAAAATATCTTTTTCCTTTACTTCATGGCAATGACAAGCCTTTGTTCCAAATTGCCTGTACTTTGAACAATCATAACCTTTCTCAACTACTTTTCTTCTAATCATAATTCCTGACATACCAGATCCACAATTATTACATATACACATTCCTGAAAAATAATAGTCTCTTTTTTTATTTGTGCTTGATGTATTTTGTTTTGATTTTTTAGTTCTTATTTCTTGTGCTAAATTAAATATTTCTTTTGAAATAATAGCTTCATGGTGATTCTCAAATATAAATTGTTCTTCTTTTGGGAGTTTCACAGCCTTGCCTCTTATATTTACAGTTCTTTTTTTATGAGTAATCAAAGTTCCAGTATAAATTTCATTTTTCAAAATATTACTTATCATATCTTTTGTCCATTTTTCCTGTACTTTATGCTTATATATTCTACCTCTTTCTAAATGTTTTTCTCTATAATATTTAGATGGTGTAGGATAATTATATTTTGTATTTAATTCTTGACTAATTCTTTGAAAACCCATTCTATCTTCGACATATAATTTGAATATAAGTTTAATAACTGGTTTTAGTTCTTCAATAACATATAGCATTGGTATATTATCTTTGAAAATTTTTTCATAACCATAGTAATTTCCCATTATAAGCCTTGCTGTTTTTTGTTTTGAATACATATGATCTCTTGTTTTTCTTGAACAATCTTTTACATATCTTTCATTAAACCAAGTTGTAATTCCTATGGTATCATCTCTGTCATTTAATACATCATAAGAGCCACCCATTTCAGAAACTAAAATTAAGTTTTTTTGCATATTTTTAAATTCATCAATAAGTACCAAAACTTTTCCATTATTTCTTCCAATTCTTGATAAATCTTTTGCTATAACAACATCAATTTTTCCTCCCTTTACTTTTTCTAACATCTTTGTAAATTCAGGTCTATTAAAGGTATATCCCGAAACATTGTCATCTATGTAGAAGTCTTTATCTTCGATAATCCAATTACGAGTAGAAGCATAATCTTTAATAATTCTTTTTTGTTCTTCTATACTCGAATAATTTTCCTTATCCTCATCTCTAGACAATCTACAATATCCGTGCAACTGTCATTTTCCATCCTTTTGCCTGATATTGCTCTTGTTCTATGTTAGCATACATTGTCTGATAATTCCACTTGTTTTGTAACAATTTTATTAAGAACTTCGGGATAGTTCTCTTTTCCTGTTACAAATATTCCTATTTTATACTTTTGTTTCTTATATTCTTTTATTTTATCTTGTATTTCTTGAATTTTTAACTCTTCTTCAGTTAAATAAATTTGCATATATTTTGTATTATAAATTTCATTAGAAGTAATTTGCATATTACTTAACTCCTTCATAATATTTCTCTCTAAATATTATGCAAAAAGAAATATATTAATTTCTTTTTGTCTGAAAATTACTTCTAAAATCTAATACTTATATTTTTCCAAAATCATTTATAACCATCTCCTATTATTAAGAACACTTAAAAAATTTCAAATGGGTACTTCTAATAATAAGAGTCTAAACTTTTTCATTAAATGTTGCAATTTTTTCTATTTTCATTTATTATTTTTTAAGTTTCTTTATTATAAACATTCCATTTCGTTATAGAAATGTCCAAAAATAATAAAAAATATTTATTATAATGAATTTAAAGTTTTCAAAATATAAAAGATGCTGATTTCAGCATCTTTTATGTTATACAAAATTAATCTTGTATTATAATATAATTAAAAATCAAAATCCAAATATGCATACTTTTTAGTTTTAAGTTGTAAATAGTTATCTATTTTCTCTTTAGCAAAATTGGAAATATCATTTATTCTCTTATAGGAATCAGAATCTTCTACCAATGGTACTATATACCTTCTCTTAGCAGTTATACTAACACAATATTTATCATAAACTGGTTCATCACTTTCATTGATTTTAGTTGAATTTTCGAACATCTTAAAACATTTTGCAATTTTCTCGTTTTTACAATTTTCTATTCTGTTTATTACTTCTTGTTCAGATAAAGTATATAAATCTTTTTTTGTTAAAAATTTTTCCTCTGACATTTTCTTTACAGTATCTGCTAAAAATTGCATAGCTAATTTATCTTCATTTGATACCCATAATGGCCACAATTTGCTTGCACCATCTATAAATTTTTCTGCTATATTTTTATCTTTAAATCCCAACTCTTCTATACCTTCTTCATTTTATCATATATGTTGTCAATTCCTCTGTAGATTCTTGAGTTTCATGATCTCCGTTCATAAAATCTATACAATGTTTAAATACAGGTGTACTAATATCATGAAAAAGTCCTGCAAGAGTTTGCTTCTTGTCTTTTGTAAAATTCCAAACAATCAAAGCAACTCCTATACTATGATCTAAATTTGAATAGAAAAACTTATTTTGAAATATTTTAGTATAATCTGTTCCACAACCCAAACCAATTTTTCCTATTCTTTGCATTGCTGGTGTGTTTATATAATCATTTAAAAAATTGTTTCAAAAATTTCTGCTGGTTGCATATCTCCACAATCACAAATAGATTGAAAAGCCATTTTATGGGCAACGACAATCACTTTATCATAATTATTTTTGTATTTATTTATAACAGATATGACTCTATTTCTTAATTGCTCTTTTGTTTCCCACTTTCTTTTTTCGTTAATTGGATAAACTCCATTGTTTCTAATATAATCATTATAGTACTCATGCATTTCCTCACTATTTTTGTATTGATATGTAAGGTCTGGTTGCCATTCTCTTATATCTGGCTCAACCACAATATCCAGTCCTGTTTCCTTAGATATTATACTAGCTGTTTGCAATGCTCTTGTATATGGCGAAGACACAATAATTTGCGCATTTTTTAATCTAATGTCTTTTGATGTTTCTATAACATCTTTTATTTTATCTTTTTGTAAAGGTGCTAAATCATGTCCTTGTCCGATAAAACCATGAGTATCCCCATATGTATAATCTGGTTTACCATGTCTGATTAAATAAAATATTGCCATATTCATACCTCCAATTAATATAACTTATTTTTTCTTTTTCTAATATTTTATTATACTTATTGCTTTTTTTAAATATTTTTTACAAATCTCTATCCGGGAATTCTTGAACATTTAAAATTTGTGCAATAATTCTACTAACATACATTTTATCTTTTCCAACAGTAGATATTCTTCTGCTATTAGGTATTTTTCTTGATATTGTTTCATAAAACTCATTTTGATATTCTGTAAACAAACTATCTAACCATGATTTTGATAATTCATCCTCTCTTGTTTTATTTCGCTGAATTATACTATCATTATTAGCATACAGAAAAATGTATTCATCTGGTTTCAGAAGTTTCTCATCATTAAATAATTTTTCATATTGATTCATTGCATGTCTAAATGTTGGATATTTTCCTAATTTTTCAAAAGCATAACTGATTGCTACTGTTGATAATGCACATCTATCTAAAATAACATTTTTTCCACTTAGTGCAAATTTAGTTGCTTTATTCATTCTTCGTCTTTCAACTTCAAAAAAGAATAATTGGTTTTTTATTTCTTGTTGATAATTTTGAGATGGTTCTGGTGGATTTTTTTCGTATACCATACATTCATCAATCACTATGCAATTATTATAATTTTTCATATTTTGGCAAGTTGTTGTTTTACCAGAATTAGATGGTCCTTCTACTACAATTATTTTTCCTCTATTCATATTTATTCCTACCTTACAGTTTTATATTTTTCCTTCTTTCGTGATAATAGAGAATATATTGGTCCTACATTTGAAATTGTAGTTGATATTATTGTTCCTATTAAAATTTTTATTTTATTTTTTAATGCTATTTTTGTTAGTTTTTCAATTAATATAATGGTACTTCCATACTCTAATAGAATCATTACAGAATATGATAATATAGCTAACAAAATCATTATTATGTTCTGGTTTAATAAAGATATTATAAGTGTATAAAAAAATGCTAGTGGTAAACCAAGCCAGGTCAAATTCATTCGTACTCTTTGTATTAACCAACCTATGCTACTTACATTGATTTTTCTATTTTGTTTAAAAACATCTTTAAACATTTTTAAACATTCAAAAGAAGTTCTAAACCATACAGCATTTTGTTTTGTTAATATAGTTAAATACTTTGGAGATTGCATAAGTTCCAATGTCTTTATTGGATGAATCGATATATCTTTATTTCTTAACACATAACTCATATATATATCTTCGCACCAATACTTCGTTTCAAATCCTCCAAGTTGTTTTAATATATCAACTCTAACGTACATTCCATGTCCGACCACATAGGTGTACAAGAATTTATTTGGAAAATATGAATTTATTAATCCATATCTAAGCTCAAAATTGGATTGATATATAGCAAATCCTTTCATTAAATTAGATAATTCATTCCAATTACTTATCGGAACAGAATATTGTTGTATAACTTTTGGTCTATTATTTCTATTTATTGTTTCTAAGACTTCTTTTATTGTATCTTTATTTGGAATACTATCTGCATTATATACTGAAAAATAATAATTTTTCTCGTCTTTAAATTTAAAATTGTTTAATACGTAATTCAACTGATCTGCCATTATTCCTTCATTATTTGGATAATGAAAATGATATAGTCTTTCTTCTAAGTGATTTCTAATTATAAAATCCTTTATTAAATTATTAGTAGTTTTTGAGTTTTGAATTTTATCATTTACAATTTGATTTATATCTTTAGATTTTCTGTATTTTAAAATTTCTTGAATTTCATTAGTAGATAATATCTTATTGTATTTATTAATTAATTTTTGTAATTCTACATTATTATTAATATCTTCTATAAACTGTTCTTTTAAGTATAAATTTTTTTCTTTTTCAAACTCTTCTTTTTGTGTTGTTACAACCAAAAGCTTTACATTATCTAAATTGCTAGTTATTTTCAAGAAATGTTCTAATGTATCAATAATGATATCTTGTTCTCTTAAACAAGGAATAACAATAAGAATATTAGGTTCTTTTTCATTTTTGGTTATTTCTTTTTTTGGTTTAGAATTTTGTTTACAAAGATATTTAATAGTTCTACATACACACCAAACTCCTGTTAGAAATTCTAAAACTAGAATTATGTAATATACTGTTATACTCATAAATCCCCTCCATATACAAAAATGAAGAAATAACTCCAAGTTAAATCTTCATCATTAGTTACAATTATTATATTATTTGATAATTATTTGATAATTTTTTGAATATGCATATATGATATTTACCATTTTTTTCCATTTATAAATAATTTTATCATAATAAAATCTAAAATTCAATATTTTTTTGTAAATTTTTGTAATTTATTGTGACATTTTGTTATTTAATATTATTTTTCATTTTAGCCTATTTTAGAATCAAAGTTACTCTTTATAAATTTTGCAGGATCAGGGAGACGTCTCGTATTCCGATAACTGCCTAAAAGCGTGGCTTTTAGCAGGGTGCTATTTAAAAATGAAGTAGACTTTTTTTTCTTTCTAACCAATTGCTCCACAATCGATTCTGTGGCACTTAAATGTAAAATCAGATTAACTATCGATACTAAAAATTGAAGCAATATCAGGTTTTTTATTTATTCATCCAAAGATGATGACTTTACGGGTGTAAAATCGCCGGGGTGTGAAAAAAATACTACCCATTTACCTTTATAATTAGAAAGAGAAATGTCTCCCATTGTAGAAACAGCATCAAAATCTGGAGCTTCCATACCAATTTTTAAATTATTATTCATCATTATTTCATAATCCATAAAATTAAACTCCTTTAAAAATTTTTTATTATAATATATGAAAAAATTCTGCAGAAGTTACAAAGATAAAATTAGAAAAGAATAAAAAGAATTTAAAAGTAAATAATAAAAATAGGGAGGTAGAATGATATGGAAAGTAATCAAAAAATACATTGCTCAGTTGGAAGCTGTAAATATAATGATATAACAGTACAAGAATGTAAATTAAAGGCTATAAATATTATGCCAAATACAAATGTAAATACAGGAAATGAAAAGGAAACAATGTGTGTAAGTTATAAAAACAATAAGTAAACGTTAGTAAAAATAACTATAAAAGACATTGCCATTAGGAAATGTCTTTTTAATATTATAAATTTTTTTTACGTAAATTTTTCATAATTTGTTTATTAGCATCTTTCTTTTTTAAATCTTCTCTTTTATCATACAACTTTTTACCTTTACCTAAACCTAGTTCTAATTTTACAAAACTGCCTTTAAAATAAATGTTTAAAGGTATTAATGCATATCCTTTCTGCTTTAATAATCCATATAATTTTAAAATCTCCTTTTTATGTAATAATAATTTTTTTGGTCTTAAAGGATCTTTATTGTATATATTACCATGCTCGTAAGGACTAATATGTAAATTATATACATAACATTCACCATTAGAAATACTAGCATAACTATCTTTTAAATTTACTTTACCTAATCTTATAGATTTAATTTCTGTACCTGAAAGAACAATTCCAGTTTCATAAGTATCTAAAATTTCATAATTATGTTTGGCTGTTGGGTTCTTAGCAATTAATTTAGTATTCATAAAATTTTCCTCTCTTATGGTCTTCTTTTTATGTTTTGCATAAATGAAATTAAAATTTCAACTCAAGTATACTTTTATAAAACAATTGATATTTGTATTATAACATGAATATACAAAAAGTAAAGATTAAGCTGTTACAAAAGTAACAGCTTATAGGTTTGTATGAAATTATTCATTATGATTTCTTTTAACTAAATACCATATAAGAAATGCAATTCCTAATACAACAGCTACTACTATTATCCACGACCAAACTGTACCATTAGAAAAAGCTGATGTTGCAGCTGTGGTTGCAGTTCTAGTAGCATTATATACACCATCTTTCATATCTGTAGTAGCTTCGCCTACACCATTTGTAAAGTCCTTTGCTTGTTCTTCAGTTTTAGTAACAACATTACTAGACATATCTTTTATTGAGTTAGCAGTATTTTGAACAGCATTTGATGCATCTTGCATAACATTTTCTGTATGTCCAACACCATTTTTGGTAGATTCTGCAGCTTTATGAAGCATATCATTATTAGCAAAAGAATTACCACTTATAAAAAATACGATTACAGCAGAAAATATAATAAAAGAAATCTTTTTAGCTATATTAGCCATAATTTACCTCCTGCTAAAGTTTGAGGCTATTATTCGCAAATAATATAATTAAATTTACAAATAATAAAAATACCTCAATATTATTTTTAGAAATTTAATTAAAAATATGCAAAAAAAATAAACCAATCTATCTAAAGATTGGTAAAAAATTAATGTTTTAATCTAATTAATATAGCAATACTTAATAATATAAGTAAAATTCCAATTACGATTAATAAAATATTTAATATATTAGAAATATCTAAACCACTAGAAGATGAATTAGATGTATAAGTTGTAGGTGGTGTATAAGTAGATGCTGAAACTGTAGTATTAGATGTTTCGTTTTCTGTAATGTTCATGTTTATATCATCTGTTGCATAAACAGGTGCAAAATTTACAAAAAATAAACTTAAAATTATTAATGGCATTATTAATAAAAATTTTTTTATCATATGTTTAACCCTCCTAAAATGTCCCTTGTTTATATTATCTATTTTATATGTAATAATCATACACAAAAACATAAAAAAAGTCTATACAAAACGAAAAAAAATTAAAAAAATATTGACAATATAAAATCTTAAATATATCTTAAAGTTAAGGAGTGATAATATGGACGAGTATATGGAAAAACTAGTAAATAGTAAAGAGTTTGAACTGTACAAAAACTTAGATAAACCTACATTAAAAATTATTTTGATGTATTTAAAATTTAATTTAGTAGAAATGTATCAACAAACAGAGACAGAGTTAAATAATAATCAAATTAGATATGCAGTAATAAAAAGTTGTATACCATCAGATTATAATTATTTAGAATATTTAATGAATTGTAATTATAGAATAAATTTAAATGTTGCTAGAAATGTTTTTGTAGATAAAATTGGAGAAAAAAAGTCTAACTGTCAAAATTGTGGATTAAAATATTGTATAAAATATTTGGTAAGGAATTTTTTATATGAAATATTAAAAGCTCAAAAAAGAGATAAAATTGTAATAGATCCTAAAAAAGTGATAAATATATTTTTAAATGAAGAAGAAACTAAAATATTATATAATTCAAAGGAAATTAAATTTAATAATATGGATATAGTATCTCTAATGTGTGTAGAAATATTATTAAAGAATCAATTTATTAAACTTAAAGAATATAATGAAGAAACTAAACAAGCTAAGTTTAATGCATTAAACTTAATTAATTTAGAGAATAGTACATATTATATAAATAAAATACATGAATATTATGCTGGAAATTATGAAAACGAATTGGTATTAAATATCGAAGAATTTGAGAAAAACTTAGAAAACAACGATGATACAAGCTACGAATATGTTTATAAATTAGCAGCATATTTTACATATTTAATAGAAACTCAAAATATAGATGTTATAAAACAATTGGAAACTTATATTTTAAGAAGAAACGACGATAAAATGAGCAATAGAGGTAAATATTTTAATAAGATTTATCTTGATAAAGTAGAAAAATTGTCATGTAATAAAGAAACAAAAAATAAAATAAAAAGATTATTTAATTATGTTTTAAATTATAATTATACAACAGCAACACCATTTGTACCTATTAATATTGTAATGTATACAGAAGATAGAGAAATGGCTACAAATATTTCAGAACTAATTGGTGAATATATGTGGTATTTTGTATATTTAAAAGATAGTACAAAATATTATGAGTATTCAATGAATGAAATTATATCTGATAAAAATCTAATTAATCAAATGTATGTAGATTATAGTAATGGGAAAACTAGTTACAAATATGGAATAGTAAGAATTATGGATTTTCAAAATATAATTTATGCATCTGATAAAGATCAAAATATTATTCTAAATTTATTAACAGAGAAAATCTTAAAAAATAACTCTAGAATTGTTACAATGATTTATGGTAATAAAGATATAATAAAAGGAATTTTAGATAAGCATCCTATTCTTTCAGAAAATTTATTTAATATCGAATTAAATATAGATGAGTTAGATATAGATGAAGTTTATAATATTGTTATAGAAAGACTAGGTTTGACTGAACAGTTAAATGATGAGATAAAAGAAAAAATATATAATTATATAAAATTAAGCTATGGAAGTAGTGAAATTAAAAATACAGAATATGCAAAAGTATTATTTAATAAAATTATATTAAATGAGCATAGCACATTTGATAGTAATAAGACAAATATATTAAAATTAGAAGATATTCCTAATTTATATAATACAAGAGATTTGCCACAAATTTTATCAGAATTAAATGAAATGATAGGTCTTGGAAAGATAAAGAAACAGATTAATAATTTAGTTAGTTTATTAAAATTTAATAAAAGAGCAAATATTGATATTTCTAAATTTAATCTTCATATGGTATTTACAGGAAATCCAGGAACAGGTAAAACAACAGTAGCAAGACTTTTTAGTGATATATTATATAATTTAGGATATACTAAGAAAAATAAGCTTGTAGAAGTATCTGCAAAAGACCTTATTGCAGAATATGTTGGACAAACAGCGGGTAAAACATATAATGTATTAAAATCAGCTTTTGGTGGAGTATTATTTATAGATGAAGCATATTCTATTGTAGAAACTGGTTCTAATTCTTCTTTTGCAAGTGATTGTATGACAACAATATTAAAAGTTTTAGAGGACCAAAAAGATAATTTAATAGTTATTTTTGCAGGTTATGAAAAACAAATGGAGAAATTTATAAAATTTAATCCAGGTCTAAAATCTAGAATAGGATACACGATAAAGTTTGATGATTATACAAGTCAAGAATTAATAGATATTTTTAAACAATTAGTAGAAAAAAACAATTTAAAAATTACAGATGAAGCACTAAAAAAAGTAGAAAGTATAATAGAAACATCAAAAAAAGTTGAAGATTTTGGAAATGCAAGATACATAAACCAAATATATCAAGATATTTTAATTGAACATTCAAGAAATGTAGAAAATATAGAAAATGACGAAAACTTAATGGTTATAACAGAAGATGATATAAATGCAGAAAAATTAACAGCAAAAAATGAAGCAAGAAGGATAGGATTTTAAAATGTATTATACATATATGTTAAGATGTACAGATAATTCAATTTATACAGGGATTACCACTGATTTAGAAAGAAGAATGGATGAACATTTTAATCAAGGAGAAAAATGCGCCAAATATACTAAAAGACATAAAGCCAAAAAGCTAGAGGCAGCATGGAGTAGTGAAGATAGAAAGCTAGCTTCAAAATTGGAATACTATATAAAACATTTACCAAAAAGCGAAAAAGAAGATATTATAAAACACAATAAAAACATAACTGTTTTAAGAGAAAAATTAGATATTACATCTTATAAAAGAATTAGACTAAAGAGGTGATGGATAATGGAAAAAGAAGCTTTCTTTAAATTATCATATGGACTATATATTATAACTACAAAATATGAAGAACATTTTGCAGGATGTGTAGTAAATACTGTTGTGCAGGCTACAGCAGAAGAAAAGCCAAAATTATTAGTAACTGTAAATAAAGAAAATGATACAAACACAACGATGAAAAAATCCAAGAAAGTAAATATATCTGTGTTAGCACAAGATGCAGATATGTTATTAATTGGTAAGTTTGGCTTTAGGAGTAGTAAGGATTTTAATAAATTAGAAGGAACAGATTATGTGCTTGGTAAAAATGATATTCCAGTAGTCACTCAAGCTACTTCATCATATATAGAAGCAAATGTAATAAACGAAATAGATTGTGGAACACATACTATATTTGTATTAGAGGCAGAAGAGGCCAAAATAATAAGTGATAAGCCAGTTTTAACATATGATTATTATCACAATGTAATAAAAGGAAAAACACCACCAAAAGCATCATCATTTAGTAATTAAAAGTAGAGTGTGCTTATATTAAAGGGAAGACTAAAAAAGAGGGGGCATTATAAAAATGCAAGAACATGTAGAATTAGAAGTTTCGTTAGAAATAATAATGGCAGAAATTGCAAATTGTATGTTTAATTTAAAAACTAAAGAAGACGAAATAAAACTTAATAAGTTAATAGCACTTCAAGAAAGTGCATATAAAGGAAATAGAGAAAGTGTCAAAAAGATATTAAACAAGGAGTTTTAACATGGAAAGAAGAAAAATTTCAAAAGAAGTATATGATAAAATAATAAAGCAAATACCTAATAAAATAATAGAAATGTTGCCAGATAAGCCCGAAAACTTATTAAGATATGCAACTAGAATTAAAGAGGTTCAATTTTCTAAAAATGTGGATGAACCTACAAAAAAATTAATGAAAGAAAAATTATTAAGTGATGAAGAATATTTAAGAACTTTTTTCTTTGTTATGGCTATTACTTTTTATAATAAAAAGAGAGTAGAAAATCCTCAAATAAAAATAGTTGCAGCACAAACAGGTAGTGGAAAAAGCAATTTAACTGCAAAACTTTTAAGAGAAGATGAAAACTATATTTTTGTTGATTCAGATAAATATAAACATTTTAGGTATGATGCGAAAGACATTGCAAATGAATACCAAGTGTTATATCCATTTTTAACAGGACCAGATGGATATGATCATGCAGATAATATATATGAATATGCAATAGCAAACAAATATAATATTATAAAAGAATCTGCACCATCAAAAAATAAAGGTTTATTAAATGTTGATGCAGAAGAGCTTTTAAAAAATAATTATAAAATTTCTGTTTATATCTTAGCTGTTGGTGAACTAAACAGTTTATTATCAGTACATGAAAGATATGAGCTACAAATAATACATGGATTAAAAACTGCAAAATTAACATCTATAGGAAGACACGATGAATCATACGAAGCGTTAATACCAAATGTTAAAGAAATAATAGATGATAAAAGAATAAGTAGAATTAATGTATATATACGTGGAAATTTGGCTAATGAATATAATCCAACACAAATATTTCCTTCTGAGAGATTTTGTGATATAATAGAGGCCCTTAAAGTTGTTAGAGAAGAGGACAATGACAATACTAAAAAAGAATTTAAAGAAAGATATGAATTAGTACATAAACAAATGGAAGCTAGAAAGGCACCAAAGGAACAATTTGAGCAGCTTGAGGAGATTTATAGGAGGAGCATTAAATGAAGGAAGAATATGTAGAGCTTGCTACAGAAATCGTAGAAGATCAATTAGCAACTGTTATAAATGAATATGCAGTAAGCCAAAACCAACAAGCTAATAAATTATTAGAGCAAAAGATAGAAATATTACAACAAATGAAAGGTGAAATAAATAAAGGTAATTCAAATATTATAAAGATGGTATTAAAAAGAAAGAAGAAAGGAATAATATGATTGATTATAACGAAACAAGAGGAATTTCAAAAGAAACATTAAATGAATTATTACAAGAATTAAACCCAGACTTTATAAAAAAATTACCAGATACACCACAAGAAATATTAAAGTTTGCAAAAAGAAGAGTAAATCCATACATATCTGAGAATATTAATGAATCATTAGCTAAACAAATGTTGGAAACAAGACAAACTGACAAGGAATATTTATTAACTTTGTTTAAAGCTATGACTATTACATTTATTAATGGTCAAGATCCTTCTCAACATCCAGTTGCAGCTGTATTAGTATCTCAAACAGGTGCAGGAAAGACTAGTTTAAGAGAATTAATAAATCCTCAAAATCAAGTATATGTTGTTATAAATCCAGATTTATATAAAAAGTATAGATCTGATGCAGACAAGATTAGAGAAAAAGATAGAACACATTTTGGGGCTTTAACAGGAATAGATTCATATGATCATGCTGCTAATATTAGAACCTATGCGATGGAAAAAGGATATAATATTTTAATAGAAGTGGCTCCTTCATTACAACAAGGTTTAATAGGAGTAGATGAAAAAGAATTAGAAGAACATGGTTACCAATTAGATTTACATGTTATGGCTGTTGGAGATTTAGTAAGTGCTATATCTATCCATCATAGGTATGAAACTTCAATATTTGTTTATAATGGTCAAGGTGATACTAAATTAACAGATTTACATAGGCATGATGAATCCTATTTGGCTGTTAGCGAATGCTTAGAAGGTATGGACCCAGAAAGAATAAGCTTATATATTAGAGGTAAAAATGCAACTATTCCTCCGAAAAAGATACCAACAGAAGGAAAAACAATGACAGAAATTTTAAATATGCTACAAAGGGAAAGATCTGTTTCAAATTATGCATATGTAGTAGGTAGTGGAGAACCCTCTTTTATATCTGATTATCAAGAAATATTACAGTTAATGCAAAAAAGAAATGCTCCACAAGAAGAATATGAGCAACTAAATAATATATATGGAAGATATGTACATTATAAAAGTCAAATTAAAAGCGCAGAAGGAAGGTAAAAATAACAATAAGCGTGCTGATTATTAAAATCAGTACGCTTATTGTTGTTTGGTTCAAAACAATAGTTAATTAAGACGAAGTTATATTCTTACGAATCTTTTCTGGCATAAAACAATATGCATGTTTTTGCCAAAACTTCATGGCTGGCAAGTATAAGTCATCCTCAGGATCTAATTCCCAAGGACGTGGCATAGCCTCTAATCCAGTAAATCTTATGTTAGTAATAACATAAAATACACCATCTATATCGGACTCTTTTTCGAAGTCGATAGAAAGTCGCTGAATTTTTTGCGGAGAAGAAAACGCCATATATACCGGATGCTTTTCGCCATGGCGAACAACCTTCATAAGGTCATCGACATCTTCATAGAATGACAAAGAAGAAAAATCGACATATCCAATAATCGCTTTTGTTTTTACCCTATAATTTTCACTTTTTGATTCCAGTTTTGAATTACTTACAACTTTTCTTAAGAAATCGCTGTTAATATTGCAATAGAAATCCCTTGCGAAATATACAGGGGATAAATTTTTGGCATGCCCTATAAATTTAAGATTCCGTTTCCAGAAAGCTTTTGAAACTTCATACGAATCTTTATATTTTATAAGTGCCAAAATAAGGCGTCTCTTGTGTCCTTTGCCAGAAAGCTCATAAGGAATGAGCAAAGAGATTCGCTCCATATCCTGATACAAATATGAACTTTCGATAACTTCTTTTACCATATCTAATGTAACATGGTTATCAAGCCTAATTCCATACCGGGAATAAACTTTAAAACCATTCTTAGATACAGCGATTAATTCTTTAGGTGGCGAGTTAGAATTTTTCATAACATTTAGTTCTTAAAAAATTAAGAACTACCTCCCTTCTAAAACTACAAGACCAGCAAAAGGAAACTATCCTTTATATGCTAATCAACCGTTTTGCTACAATGCCATTATATAAGCATATTTAGCATAATACAAGCTTTTTGCAAAATTAAATAAATTTTTGTATAATAATGTCATATTATTAGTAGTAAAAATTAATGTTAGGAGGAAAAATGTTAAATATAGGCTGTCACTTATCAATATCTAAAGGATATGAAAATATGGGAAAGGAAGCACTAAAAATAGCTGCTAATACTTTTCAGTTTTTTACAAGAAATCCAAGAGGTGGAAAAATAAAAGACTTAAATGTAGAAGATATAAATAATTTATTAGAAATTATGAAAAAAAATCAATTTGCTAAGATACTAGCACATGCACCATATACAATGAATTTGTGTTCTGATAAGGAAGATATTCGAGAGTTTGCTAAAAATATGATGAAGGAAGATTTAGATAGAATGGAATATCTACCAGGGAATATGTACAATTTCCATCCAGGAAGTCATGTTGGACAAGGAGTAGAAAAAGGAATAGAATATATAGTTAAAGCTTTAAACGAAGTACTTACTAAAACTCAATCTACAACTGTATTATTAGAAACAATGGCAGGGAAAGGAACAGAAATCGGAAGAAACTTTGAAGAATTAAAAACAATAATTGATAAGGTTAATTTAAAAGAAAAATTAGGAGTTTGTCTTGATACCTGCCATATAAATGATGCAGGATATGATATAAGTGATATTGATAAAGTATTAAATGAATTTGATAAAATTATAGGTTTAGAATATTTAAAAGCAATACATTTAAATGATAGTATGAATGAATTAGGAAGTCATAAAGATAGACATCAAAAAATAGGGGAAGGTACAATAGGAATTACAAATTTTGAAAAAATTATAAATCATCCTGTGTTAAGAGATTTGCCATTTTATTTAGAAACACCAAATGATTTAACAGGATACGCAAAAGAAATAAACTTACTAAGAAATTTGTATAAAAGTTAAAATAGAAAAAGGAGAGAAAATTAATGCTTTCAGTAATGGAGGTAAAAAAGAGATTACCAAGAGATTTTATAGAAGAATTATATAGTTTACATTCACCATTAGTTGCAGATAAAATATTAGCTGGAATGGCAGGAAAAAGAAATACTACTTTGCGTGTAAATACATTAAAGTACAATATTCAAGACCTAATGAGATATTTTAGAGAGATAAATATCAAGTTCGAAAGAGTTAGCTTTTTAAACGATGCATTAGTAATAAAAAATGCGGCTGAAAAAGATATTCAAAAACTAGATATTTATGAAAAGGGATATATTTATTTGCAAAGTCTGTCTAGTATGATTCCGCCACTTGTGTTAGGGGCGAAAGAAAATGAGCAAATATTGGATATGGCATCAGCGCCAGGAAGTAAAACAACACAAATATCTGCAATGATAAATAATACAGGACATATTATTGCAAACGAATTGGACAAGATAAGATGTGAACGTTTAAAATTTAATTTAAACAATCAAGGAGCAACAAATGTAGAAGTAATAAATGGGTATGGTGAAAAATTAGGAGAGAAATATCCAGAAATTTTTGACAGAGTTTTATTAGATACACCATGTAGTGGAGAAGGCAGATTTATTGCAGAAATAGCAGGTACATATAGAAATTGGTCAATGAAAACAGTAAAAGAACTTTCGAAAATACAAAGAAAACTTATAAAAAGTGGGTATAATGCATTAAAGCCAGGAGGAATAATGGTATATTCTACATGTACTTTAAATTTAGAAGAAAACGAAAATATTTTAAAATGGGCATTAGAAAATTTAGAATTAAAAATGATGGATATAGATTTAAATATAAAGAATGCAATACCAGGAGACAAACTTGGTACAAATTTAGGGTTAGAAAAAGCAATAAAAATATTGCCTAATAAAGAAACAGAAGGATTTTTTATAGCAAAATTAAGAAAGATTTAGCAAGGAGGATAAAATATGGAGTCAAGAATAGAAGAAGCAGTTAATAAAAAGAAAAAAGGGTATAATTGTGCACAAGCTATAGCTTGTACTTATTGTGATTATGCAGGTGTTGACGAAGAAACAATGTTTAATATATGCCAAGCTTTTGGTACTGGTATGGGAACGCTAGAAGGAACTTGTGGCGCAATAGTTGGAGCAGGTGTTGTTTTAGGAATGATGAATAAGCAGAGATTAAAAACGAATCAAGATATAAGAAAAATTATGCAGGACTTTAAAGCTCAAAATTCTACAGTTATTTGTAAAGAATTAAAAGGAATAGGAACAGGAAAAGTCTTAAGAGAATGCAATGATTGTGTACGAGATGCTGCTAGATTTTTAGAAAATATAATTGAAGAAAAAGAAAAACAGGTTGACGTAATTTAAATTAGATGCTAAAATAGAACTATGTTTTAAGAGTTTACCTAAGAGTATAAACTTGAGCGGTAAAGGGTAATTGGAAATTACTTACACTTTAAGTAAGATTGGATAAGAAATAATTCGAGTCTTACAAAGGAGTCTTAAAGATTTCTTTGTAAGGCTTTTTTTCTTATATATTAAAAGATATAATATACTAAAATAGAGATATATTTGTAAAAGGGGATAATAATTATGAGATATGAAGAGATGAAAGAAGAGGAACTAAAAGAAACGCTAGAATTGGTAAAAAGAGTTTTTGATGAATTTGAAGCACCAGATTATACAGGCGAAGGAGTAACTAATTTTTATAAGTTTATTGCTTATGATAGTATCTTAGAACAATTAAAAAATAATTTTAAAATTTTTGTTGCAAAAGTAGAAGACAAAATAATCGGAATGGTTTGTATAAGAGATTGTTCTCATATTGCAATGTTATTTGTAGATAAAAAATATCATAAAAAAGGAATAGGAACAGAATTAATGAATATAGCAAAAAAATATTGTCAAGAGAATAGCAAAGATATTTCTAAAATAACAGTAAACTCATCTCCATATGCAATAGAGTTTTATCATAAAATAGGATTTAAAGATACCGGAAAAGAACAAACCGTTGATGGAATAAGATTTTTACCAATGCAGCTATCAATTTATAAATTAGGAGAATATAGAGATGAATATTTTGACTACTTATATCAAACGAAAAAAGAATGTTTTAAATGGTATGTAGAAAAAATATATGGTCCATGGGAGGACGAATTTCAGTTAGAATTTTTTAAAAATTTTATTAGAGAAAAAAGAAATTACATAAAAGTAATAATTTATAATGATAGACCAATAGGTATGTTTACAAACTATATTAATGAGGATGGAGATGATTTTATAGATCTATTTTACATAGATAAAGCCTACCAAGGAAGTGGAATTGGAACACAAATTTTAAAGGAACAATTATTAGTAGATAAAAAAAGTAATGTAGATACTGTATTACAAGTATTTAAAGAAAATCCTGCTAAGAAATTATATGAAAAAGTTGGATTTGAAGTATATGATGAAACAGATACTCATTATAAAATGATTAGAAGTATAAAGGAGGAATAGCTATGGCTAAATTTGTATTAATATGTGGACCACAAGCTGTAGGTAAAATGACAGTGGGTCAAGAGCTTGCAAAATTGACAAGGCTAAAATTTATGCATAACCATGAAACGATAGATTTGCCATTAAAGTTTTTCGAATTTAAGTCAGAGCAAAGAGAACGTTTAACAGATTTATTTAGATTTTCAATCTTTGAGGAGGTTGCAAAAAGTGATTTAAAAGGAATGATATTTACTTTAATGTGGGCTTTCGAAAGACAAGAAGATTGGGATTGGGTACAACGAATAAAAGATATATACGATAAAGAAAATGGTGAATTTTATGTTGTTGAACTAGAAACAACTTTAGAAGAAAGGCTAAAAAGAAATAAGACCGAAAATAGACTTAAAAATAAACCTACTAAAAGGGATTTAGAATTTAGTGAGAAGGAATTATTAAAATCTGTAGATAAGCATAGACTAAATTCATATGAAGGAGAAGTAAAATACGAAAATTATATAAAAATAAATAACACAAATATCTCAGCGGAAGATACAGCAAAAATAATACAAGAAAAGTTTAAATTATAGGAGGAAATTTACAATGGAAGATGAATTAGAATTAATATTTCCATCAAAAGAATATAAAGAACAAATAGAAGAATTTATACAAAATAATGAAAATAATATACCTGGTGGTGGAGGATTAGAAAGAGAAGAAACATTTGAGGATTGGATGCAAAAAATTAATGATGATCTTTCAGAAGAAAAAAGTAAAGCAAGAGGAAGAGTTCCATCAGTATTATATTTAGCTTTTAGAAAACGAGATAAAAAATTGATAGGAATAATTCAAATAAGATATGCTTTAAATGAATATTTATATAACTTTGGAGGACATATTGTAGATTCCATAAGACCTTCGGAAAGAAATAAGGGCTATAGTACAAAAATGATAGCTTTAGCGCTTAAAGAAGCTAAAGAATTAGGCATAGGAAATGTACTAATGACTTGCAATAAAAATAATGTGGCTTCAGCAAGAACAATTATAAAAAATGGTGGAATATTAGAGAATGAAGTAAATGAAAATAATAAAGTAGTACAAAGATATTGGATAAGTTTAAAAAAGAGATACGCAGATGGTAGAAATAAAGCTAACCATATATTAGAAAGTGACTTTAAAAATATAAGAGTTGATAATGAAGAATTTAAGGGTAATATCTCTTTACTAGCTATAAAGAAAGTTAGAAAAGAATGGCGAATTGATGTAGAAAAAAGATGTATTTTAGCTAATAACTATAACTGGCTAGAAATATATCCAGATGGAAAACAGTACTGTATTACTGCAATGTTTGATGACAAAGATAAAATTGCTGAATGGTATTTTGATATTGCAAAAGAAGTAGGAGAAGAGAATGGAATTCCATATGAAGATGATCTTTATTTAGATGTAGTAATAGTGCCAGATGGAAGAATACATGTATTAGATGAAGATGAATTAAAAAGTGCATATGATAGAAAAGAAGTTAGTAAAGACGAATATAAAATAGCTTATAAAGTTGCAAATGAAATTATAGAAAAAGGAAAAAATAAGAACTATTTAGATGAACTAACAAAATTTACAACAAAATATTTAAAAATATTAAGAGGTGATGAAAATGCATTATAAAAAATTAGTTGGAACAAATATTTATCTGGCACCAAGAAGGATTGAAGATGCAGAAAAGTATGCAGAATGGTTAAATGATTTTAGAATCACAGATTATGTAGGGATGAGTGGAAAAATAATGACTTTAGAAAAAGAGAAGGAATATCTGACAAAAGCTATGGACGATGAAGCAACGTTAGACATTATAACATTAGCTGAAGATAAATTAATAGGAATAGTAGGATTGGAAAGTATAGACCACTTAAATAGAAGAGGAACTCTAGGTATATTTATAGGTGATGTAGAAGAAAGAGAAAAGGGTTATGGAACAGAGGCAATTAAGTTAATTTTGGATTATGGATTTAATTATTTAAATTTAAATAATATAAAATTAGATGTTGTGGAATTTAATAATAGAGCAATTGGATGCTATAAAAAGTGTGGGTTTAAAGAATGTGGTCGTAGAAGAAAAAGTGAATTTATCGATGGAAAATATTATGACAGGATTAGTATGGATATTTTAAAAGAAGAATTTACTGGAAGATACATATTGAATAGGAACATTTAGCAAAGCATATAAATTATGTAGACTTAATTGGCTAAATATGTTAAAATAATAGAAGTAACTACAGTTGAATTATACATTAGGAGGTATGTATATATGCAAAAATATTTTAAAGACTTAGAACGGATAATGTCTGTTCGGGAGTTAAATGACCTTGCCACAGAGTTAGCTGAAGAATATTCTGATAGAGAGGCTGGTGGAATAACGAAAAATGACTTGGCAAGAGAGAATGATATGACAGTAAAGCTAATCAGTGAACTCTTAGACTATGCGGTAGTGCATAGTCTTGTAAGTGAAGCAACTGTTAATCTGATGGAAAATCGAGCACTCACAAATCAGAGACGCTATTCAACATCATCAAGCGGAGAAAATTTTTCTGCAAAAAAACATTATGCAGAACTTAAGAGAAAGCGTATAGAACATCAAGTTCTTAGTTTTTCTGATGAAAAAATTAAAGAATTGGCAAAAGCTTTTGCAGAAGAAACTGATAAAAGCAAGGAAGATATAGCCATAAGATATGATATAGCCAAAAAATCAGTAGATATTCTACTGAAAAAAGCTATAACTCAGAGTATTTGTGATGATGAAACCTTTAAAAAAATTGAAGAAAGGTCTATCAGGCACAATAATAGTCCCGAGACAAGAGCCTTTTTCAGGCAGCTTCACGAAAGACGCGAAGCAAAAAAGAAAAATTTTTTTGCATAGTCATACCCAGAGCACAGAAGCAACATGGAAGATATTTTCCCAGTTGCTTCTGTGTTTTTCTGTGTGTTAAAAGTGTGTACTTCAGTGGCAGAGCTTAAAGTTCAAAAATCATGTAAACTACAATAGATTTTGAATTAAATATATTTATTGGTAATATAAAGTATAAAACAAATAAAAATAGAAACAATAAACAAAGGAGGTAAAAATATGGAAGAGAAAAATTTAAAAATCTTAAAAGAAATTCATAAAGGTACAGTAATGGGAATGAATTCTATATCCTTTGTTGCAGAAAAGCTTGATGATAACGAGTTAAAAGATAACCTGAGTTTTCAATATACACAATATGGGCAAGTCATGGACAGAGTAAATAAACTATATGAAAACTATGGAGAAATACCAGAAGAGAAAAATATAATGAATAAAGTAATGGGATGGACTGGAGTGCAAATGAATACAATAAACGATAAAAGTCCATCAAAAATAGCAGAGATAATGATAGAAGGAACAACAATGGGAATTATAGAAGGAAGAAAACTAATAAACCATGAAGCAGATCAAGCTTCAAAAGATGTACGAGATTTATTAAACAATTTTGTAACATTTCAAGAAAATAATGTAGAACAGCTAAAGAAATTTTTATAGTGGAAGACGAGATTTGAGAGGGAAAAAGGGACGTTCCTTAAATCCCTATAATATAAATAAAATGATAAAATAATACTTGCAAATATTGGTAACAGCAGGTATAATAGTAATACAATTGAATTTAATTATGTTTTAAAAAGAAACCAAGTAGTAATTTATAGTAACTAATAGAGAGGCAATGGTTGGGTGGAACTTGCTAGTATATAAATTTACGAATTACATTTCTTATAGTAATTAACGTGTAGCTACGATAAGCTGTAAAGAGGCAATTATTAAATTGTAAATAAAGGTGGTACCACGAGACACATCGTCCTTTAAGGAGATGTGTCTTTTTGAATTTTTAGGAGGTGATGCTATGACCCAATCGTTTAAAATGAAAATAATAATCGACGGGTTCTTCTACGAAAATTCATATAATATGATCAAAAATTAAAATATAAAAGGAGAGTATTAATATGGATAATAAATTAGATTTAATAAAGAGAAAAGCAGTAGATATATTTTCAGAAGAAGAATTAGAACAAAAAATAAAGAGTGGAAGAAAACTTACAATAAAATTGGGAGCAGACCCATCAAGACCAGATTTACATCTAGGACATACAGTTGTGTTAAGAGCATTAAAGACATTTCAGGAGATGGGGCATGAAGTCGTATTTGTTATAGGAGATTTTACAGGAATGATTGGAGATCCATCAGGTAAAAGCAAAACAAGACCAGCTTTAACATTTGAGCAAACAAGAAAGGCTGGAGAAACATACTTAAAACAAGTTACTAAAATATTAGACAAAGATAAAACAAGAATTGCATACAACTCTGAATGGCTTTCTAAGATGAATTTTAAAGATGTTATAGAATTAACAAGTAAATACACAGTTGCAAGAATTTTAGAAAGAGATGATTTTAAAAATAGATATGAAAACAATTTACCTTTATCAATGCATGAACTTCTATATCCATTAATGCAAGGATATGATTCTGTAGCATTAAATGCAGATATAGAAATTGGTGGAACAGATCAAACATTTAATCTATTAGTAGGTAGAGAATTGCAAAAAGATTATGGGCAAGAAAGACAAGTTGTTTTAACATTTCCATTGTTAGTAGGACTAGATGGAAAAGAAAAAATGAGCAAATCATTAGATAATTATATTGGAATTGATGAAAGTCCAGAAGTAATGTATGAAAAAGCTATGAAGATTCCGGATGAAGTTTTAATGGAATATTTTAGATTAACTACAGATATTGATATAAATGAGGTAGAGAAATTAATTAGTGAGGATATAGTAAAAGCTCATAAGAGATATGCAGAAGAAATTGTTAGAATGTATCATGGAGAAGCTAAGATAGCTTTGGCAGAAGAAAGATATAATCAAGTTGCCAAAGGTGGTATCCCGGAAGATATAAAAGAATTTAATATTGAAAACAATGATGAAATAAATATTTGTGATTTACTTGTAAAAGTTGGATTCGCACCTTCTAAAAGTGAAGCAAAAAGAATGGTGTTAGGTAGAGGTGTAAAAGTGGATGGTGAGATTATAGAAGATATAACAGCCACACTACAGCCAAAAGAAACAATATTACAGTTTGGAAAAAATAAATTTATAAAGATAATGTAAAGTAAAAAATGTCCTTTTATATGAAAGGACATTTTTTACTTTCAGTTATTTAAAATAGTTGCTTTTACAAAGCAATTACAATATAATATCAGAGTAGAAAAAGGGAAAAAAGGAACGTCACCAAATCCCGGAACGTTCTCAAATCCAAGATGTGCTAAAATCCCGAAAGGAGATAAATATGAATTTTTTAGAATTAAGAGAAAAATATCCAGAATTTTCATATAACTGGTATAAAATAGAAGAAAATGAAAATGAATATAAAATAAGTTATGAATTTGAGATTGTAGGACTTTCAAAATTTAATCCAACATGGACAATTCCTAAAATGAGTGATTCTGTAAGTAAAGATCAGAATAAAGACCTATTAGAAACTATGTTTTTCAATTTAGGCATGGTTGAACTTGTGAGCTATTGGAAAATAACTTGCGCACCACATGTAACTGTAAGAAATATATGCTTAAACCAAAAACAAATAGATTGGTGGAAAAAATTATATTTTTATGGTCTTGGTGAGTTCTTTTATAAAAACAATATAAGAACAAATATAGATGAATTTATGAATATTACAACTGGAAATAGAAAACTATCAAAAATAATAACTAATGAAAAATTTGCTGGTGCTTTAGTTCCAATAGGTGGAGGTAAAGATTCTATTGTAACATTGGATGTAATTAAAGAAGATTTTGCAGATAATATGTGCTATGTAATAAATCCAAGAGGAGCAACGGAAGAAACAGCAGAGGCTGCTGGATATGACGAAGATAAAAGATGTTATGTAAAAAGAACACTAGATAAAAATATGTTAGAACTTAACAAACAGGGGTATTTAAATGGCCATACACCATTTTCATCTATAGTGGCATTTTCAGCACTTATAGTTGCATATTTAAATAAGAAAAAATACATAGTATTATCTAATGAAGCAAGTGCAAATGAATCTACAATATATGAAGAGGAAGTAAATCATCAATACTCTAAAAGCTATGAATTTGAACAAGATTTTAATGAATATGTTAAAGAAAATATATTAGATGGGATAGAGTATTTTAGTTTATTAAGACCGATAAGTGAATACCAAATTGCAAAACATTTTGCTAAATTACCTAACTTTTATAGCATTTTTAAAAGCTGTAATGCAGGAAGTAAAGAAAACAAATGGTGTGCAAACTGTCCAAAATGTTTATTTGTATATATAATTCTAGCTCCATTTATGAATAAACAAGATATGATAAAAATATTTGGAGAAGATCTATTAGAAAAAGAAAGCTTGAAAGAAACAATGGAAATGCTTGCTGGAATACAAAAAAATAAACCTTTTGAATGTGTGGGTTCAAGAGATGAAGTAAATACAGCAATTTGCGAAACAATAAAAAAATGTGAAGCAAATAATGAGGAATTACCATTATTATATAAGTATTATAAAACAACTAAAAAATATCAAGAATATAAAGATAAGGAAAATGAATATAACACATTTTATAATTCAGAGAATAATGTACCAGAACATTATAAACAAATGTTAAAGAAGAGTGAGATAATATGAAAAATACAATATTAGCTAAATTTAAAGAAGACTTAGAAAATAAAAAAATAGCAATTTGGGGACTTGGGAAAGAAGGAATATCTACTTTGCAATTTATACAAAATAATAATATAAAGTATAAAGAATTAGGCATTTTAGATCAAAAAGATTTTCCAGAAATAGAAGGAGTCAAAAAATTAAGTAATCCAGGGGAATTAAACAAATATGATTTAATATTTAAAAGCCCAGGAATAGTTGCAGATGCAACCGTAATAGATGTCAGCAAATTAACATCACAAACAGAAGAATTTGTTAAAATTTTATCTAAACAAATAATAGGAATAACTGGAACTAAAGGGAAAAGCACAACATCTAGTCTGACTTATACTATATTAAAAAAATATTATCCAAATACTGTGTTAGTCGGAAATATAGGAATTCCTTGTTTTAACGCAATAAATGAAATAGATGAAGATACAAAAATAGTGTTCGAACTTAGTTGCCATCAATTAGAATTTATAAGATATTCACCACATATTGCAGTAATTTTAGACTTATATCCAGATCACCTAGATCATTACAAAACATTTGAAAATTATATTAATGCGAAACTTAATATTAATAAATTTCAAACAGATGATGATATTTTTATTTATGGAAAAACATGCAAAAAATATATAAATAGTAAAATTAAAAATAATATTTGCATAAACGATTTTATAAAAGATAGAACTATAACAACAAATAATAATAGTATACAAATTTTAGATGATGAAACAAATTTGGTAGGTGAGCATAATTTCTTTGATATTGCAGTTTCATACTATATTTGTAGTAACATGTATAAAATATCAAATGAAGAATTTAAATTAGCTTTAAAGGATTTTAGGGGCTTAGCACATAGATTAGAATATGTTACTACTAAAGATAATGTTTCATATTATGATGATTCAATTTCTACAATAGGAGAAACTACTATAGAGGGAATTAAAGCATTAAAAAATGTAAATACCTTAATATTAGGAGGGATGGACCGAAAAATTAATTATTCTAATTTAGAGGATTTTATTATACAAGATGAAAATTTAGAAAATTTAATTTTAATGCCAGATACCGGGACAAGAATATATAAAGAATTACAGGAAAAAGGAGCTAATAAGAATTGTTATTTAGTAACTAATTTAGAAAAAGCAGTAAGAAAAGCAAAAGAGGTAAGTAAGAAAAATACAATTTGTTTATTATCTCCAGCTGCAGCAAGTTATGGATTTTTTAAAAATTTTGAAGAAAGAGGAAATAAATTTAAAGAATTGCTAAAAGAACTTTAGGGATAGAGAAGTGAACCCTCCTTGTTATACAAGAAAGTTTAACAAGAAGGGTTTTTTATATACAAATTTATAAAGTATGAAGAATTCACAAAGAATTCACAGAACATAGATTGACAAGTGACACTGTGTCATATATAATATATGATGCAGTGTCACTTTGAAGTTAAGATAAATAAGATTAGAATAATCAAAAGACACCAAATAAATAATCAAATTTTATACTTAAGAATATAATACAAATGAAAGGAGAAAAAAATGCCAACAAATACATTTTTCAATTTACCTGCAGAGAAGAAGCATAAAATATTAAAAGCTGCAAATAAAGAATTCGCAAGAGTTCCGCTAGAACAAGCTTCTATAAAAAATATTGTAGAAGATGCAGAAATAGCTAGAGGCAGTTTCTATCAATATTTTGAAAACAAACAAGACTTGTTCGATTATATTATGACTTCAAAAACTGGTGATATGGAAAAAAATTTAATGGAAATGATAGAAAATGAAAATGGGAACATAATAAACATTTTTATTAATATGTATGATCACTTAATAGAAGTAGGTAAAATAAGAAGAAATAATAAACTTTTTAGACAGATATTTGAAAATATTAAAACAAGTGACAACCTAATGCTTACAAGAAAAGAAGAAATGAACAAAAAATTAGAGAAAACACTACAAGATTTGTATTCAAAGAATAAAGATATTTTAAATATAAAAGATGAAGAAGAATTTAAGCTGGTAATAGAGATATTAGCAGCAATAACAAGACGAAGAATTGTGGCTTCATTAAAATATAAAAACTCAGCTGAAGCGAGAAAAGATTTCTTGAAAGAAATTGAATATATAAAAAGAGGAATTTTAAAGTAACATAATGAACTTTTAAGCTTTATCACTAAAGTTCAAAAATTTCAAAAAAGGAGAGAATAAACAATGTTAAAAGTATTAAAAAACTTAAAACAATCTGCTGCTTCTGTAATAGTAATTATTATACTTTTATGTGTTCAAGCTGCAACAGACTTAGCATTACCAACATATACTTCTAAAATTGTAAATGTAGGTATTCAAGCACGGTGGGATAGAAAATTCTGCACCTGAATATATAGCTAAAAATCAAATGGACAGTCTTTTAAAATTTACAAATGATGATGAAAAAATATTAAATGATTATGAAATTATTTCTAAGGATAGTAAAGATTATGAAAAAGATGTTAAAGATTATCCAGAAATTGCAAATCAAGAAGTGTATAAATTAAAAGACATTAGTAAAGAAGAACAAGAAAGTTTAAATCAAACCATAGCTAAACCTTTACTTGCATTGTCTAGCTTTGAAGCGCCAGAAGAAGTAAGTAAAGTAGATATGGATTTAATGCTTGGATTTGTAGAAAATGATGATGAAATATTAAATTCATATACATTATTAGAAGATGGAAATACATACAAGATTAATGATATCAGTAGTATAGAAAAAGGCAAATTAAATATTAATTTAATAAATGGCTTACTTATAAAACAAATGGTATCAAATGAAGAAACAGCTAATCAAATTAAAAACAATATGTTAGAGAATATTCAAGAAGCACAAAAAACTGTTATGGAAAATATGTCTTTAGCAGAAATAATAAATATGATGCCAGCAGAGCAAAAAACAGATTTTATAAACACAATAGAAGCAGAATTACCAAATACGATAGATACAATGATTACTAATTTATCAGATTCTATGATAGAACAAGCTGCAATACAAGAAGTAAAATTACAATATCAATATTTAGGAGCAGATACAGATAGTATACAAAATACATACATTTTAATATCAGGCTTACAAATGTTAGGCATAGCATCTATCACTATGATAAGCGCAATTTCAATAATGCTACTATCTTCAAGAGTAGCTGCTAAATTAGGTAAAACATTAAGAGAAAAAATATTTAAGAAAGTATTAAGCTTTTCTACAGAGGAGTTTAATGGATTTTCAACAGCATCTTTAATTACACGTACAACAAATGATATACAACAAATTCAAATGCTTTTAACAATTTTATTTAGAGTTGTTGTATATGCACCAATTATAGCAATAGGTGGATTAATAAGAGTGTTATTTAATAGTGATGCATCTATGGCTTGGATAATCGGTTTAGCTGTAGTATGTATTGTTATAATTGTTCTTACATTAATGATTGTAGCAATGCCTAGATTTAAGATATTACAAAAATTAGTTGATAAATTAAACTTAGTATCTCGTGAAATATTAACAGGAAGTCAAGTAATTCGTGCTTTTAATACAGAAGAAAGAGAAGAGAAAAGATTTGATGGAGCCAATACAGATTTAATGAAAACACAAGTTTTCGTAAATAGAGCAATGAGTATAATGATGCCAGCATTAATGCTTGTTATGAACTGTATAACAGTACTTATTGTATGGGTTGGTGGACATAATGCAAATGAAGGACTAATGCAAGTTGGAGATGTAATGGCATTTATTCAATATACAATGCAAATAGTAATGGCATTCTTAATGATATCTATGGTATCTATAATGTTACCACGTGCTAGTGTTTCTGCAGAACGTATAAATGAAGTGTTAGAAACAGAACCTAAAATAAAAGATAAAGACGAAACAAAACAATTTAAAGTAGATAAAAAGGGATATGTTGAATTTAAAGATGTTTCATTCCATTATCCAGATGCAGATACAGAAGTTGTAACAGATATTTCATTTACAGCAAAACCTGGTGAAACCACTGCTTTAATTGGAAGTACAGGTAGTGGTAAATCTACAATAGTAAATTTAATACCAAGATTTTATGATGTAACTGGAGGAGAACTATTAGTAGATGGTGTAAATGTAAAAGACGTAAGTCAAAAAGAATTAAGAAAGAGAATTGGATTTGTACCGCAAAAAGGAATATTATTCTCTGGAACAATAGAATCTAACATAAAATATGGTAATGAAAATATAACTGATGAGCAAATGGTAGAGGCTGCACAAATTGCCCAAGCCGAAGAATTCATCGAAACAAAACCACAAAAATACCAAGAACCAATATCACAAGGTGGAGGTAACGTTTCTGGTGGACAGAAACAACGTTTATCAATAGCTAGAGCTATTGCAATAAATCCAGAAATATTAGTATTTGATGATAGTTTTTCAGCATTAGATATGAAGACAGACAAAATATTAAGAGAAGAACTTGCAAAACGTACTAAGGAAAAGACTGTAATAATAGTTGCACAAAGAATTAGTACAATTATGAATGCAGATCAAATAATAGTATTAGATGAAGGAAAAATTGTAGGAAAAGGAACACATGAGGAATTATTGGAATCATGTGAAACTTATAAACAAATAGCTTTATCACAACTTTCAAAGGAGGAATTGGAAAATGGCAGAGAATAAAGATGTAAGACCTCCAATGGGAGGTATGAGACATGGCGCAGGTAGAGTAGTAGAAAAACCAAAAGATTTTAAGGGAACTACTAAAAAACTATTAAAAAATTATTTAGCAAAATATAAAATACCAATTATAATTGTTATTTTATTTGCTGTCGGAAGTACAATATTTTCAATTATCGGACCAAAGATTTTAGGTAATGCAACAACAGAAATTTTTAATGGTTTAATGAATAAGTTATCTGGAGGCTCTGGAATAGACTTTGGCAAAATTGGAACAATACTTCTTACATTATTAGGTTTATATGTTTTAAGTGCGTTATTTTCTTTAGTACAAGGTTTTACAATGACTACAGTAACACAAAAAATTACATATAAAATGCGTAATGATTTAGTACATAAAATTAATAAATTGCCAATGAAGTATTTTGACAAAAAAACTCATGGTGAAGTTTTATCTATAATTACAAACGATATAGATACATTATCACAAAACTTAAATCAAAGTGTTACACAAATTATTACATCTATTTGTACAATTATTGGTATTTTGATAATGATGTTTTCTATTAACTGGCTTATGGCAGTGGTTTCATTAATTATATTGCCAGTAACAGCTTTCTTAAGCTTTACAATAGTAAAACATTCACAAAAATACTTTAAAGCTCAACAAGATTATTTAGGTCATGTAAATGGTCAAGTAGAAGAAGTATATGGTGGTCATACAATTGTAAAAGTATTTAATGGTGAAGAAAAAGTAACAGATACTTTTATGAAAGCAAATGATGTATTATATAAATCAGCATGGAAATCACAATTTTTATCAGGTTTAATACATCCAGTAACAAACTTTATTGGAAATGTTGGTTATGTTTTAGTTGCAATTTTAGGTGGATATTTAACAGTTCAAGGTAAGATTGCTGTTGGTGATATACAAAGTTTTATTCAATATAACAGACAATTTATTCAACCTATAACACAGATTGCACAAATTTCTGCTACATTACAAGCTATGATTGCAGCTGCAGAAAGAGTTTTCGAATTTTTAGAGGAACCAGAAGAAGTAGAAACTGCAAAGGGAAATATAGATTCAAATAAATTAAAAGGTAATGTTGTATTTGACCATGTTAATTTTGGATATAATCCAGATAAGACAATTATTAATGATTTTTGCGCAAATGTTAAAGATGGCCAAAAGATTGCTATTGTTGGACCTACCGGTGCAGGTAAGACAACTATGGTTAAATTACTAATGAGATTTTATGATGTCAATTCAGGTTCAATTTCTGTTGATGGACATAACATTAAGGATTTCAAGAGATCTGAATTAAGAAAAATGTTTGGAATGGTTTTACAAGATACATGGCTATTTAGTGGAACGGTAGAAGATAATATAAAATATGGTAGACCAGATGCAACAGATAGTGAAGTTATAGAAGCTGCTAAAGCTGCACATGTTCACCACTTTATTAAGACATTACCAAAGGGCTATAAATCTATTTTAAATGAGGAAACAAGCAATGTTTCTGCAGGACAAAAACAATTATTAACTATTGCGAGAGTTATTTTAGCAGATCCTAGAATATTAATTTTAGATGAAGCTACAAGTTCTATAGATACTAGAACTGAACAACAAATTCAATCAGCAATGGATAATTTAATGAAAGGTAGAACAAGTTTCATTATTGCACATAGATTATCTACAATTAAAAATGCAGATTTAATTTTAGTTATGAATCATGGTGATATTGTAGAGCAAGGAACTCATGAAGAATTACTTGCAAAAGATGGATTCTATGCGGGCTTATATAATTCTCAATTCGACGAGCTTTGATGGATGAAAAAGTAGAATATTTTGTAGCATATGAGAAAGAGCATTTTGAGAATATCTCCACGAAACACAAAGACCAAATGAAAAATATTATAAATGGTAGAAAATTTAATGTTAAGTGGGCTTTGCCACTTAAAGATTTTGAAATAGAAGTTAAGAAAGAAAATAAAGTATATGATGATTTATAATCATATGCTTTGTTTTTATCATATAATGAGGCGGAAGTTTCCAAAAAGCAAATTATAACTTCATTATTTTATATAGTTATAAAAGTTTTAGTATAATTTTAAATGGAAACTTCTGTAAAAAAATGTTTATGTTTTGGATTTTCTGTGATAAAATTAGCAAAAATAATATAATAATAGGAGAAAATATGTTACCTAGACAAATTAATTTGGCAAACATCGAAAAATATCTAATATATATTGAATCAGATATTCAAACAAATAATTATTGTGGATTTTATGATATTAATATAATTTCTGAGAGCTTTTGTTGTGATCTTTTAAATATATCTTTTGGACTAGATTTAGAAAATACTAATTTATTTAAAAGAAATCAAAAAGCAATTGATTTAGTGGATAAAAAAAGAGGAATAGCAATACAAATCACTTCTGAAAAAAGCTTAAATAAAGTAAAAGAAACTTTTGAACAATACATAGATGCAGGCTTAGATAAGATATATCCTAATTTATATATTGTTACATTAGTAAAATATAATCCTTCAACATCAGAATATATTTATAAAAATAATGTTTTTAATATAAAAAGTAAAGTTTTAGATTATAGAGATTATATTAATATATTATCTAATAAATATGATAATAAAAAACTTATAGAAATAGTACAATTTTTAGAAAGTGAACTTGAAATTTCGAGAGAACAAGAAATTGAGCAACATATAGAAGAATTAAGATTTGATACGGAACATAGTATAAAGGATGCTATTGTAGGGAATAGACTATATCCATATAATGTAAAGACTTGTCCAGAGTTACCTGTAATAGAAAAAATTGAAGAAACACTAAAATATCAATATTATTGTGTGATTTCAGGAGAATCTGGGTGTGGAAAATCTATATCTGCATATCAGGTTGCTTATAAGTATTACGAAAAGGGATGGAAAGTATATAGATTTTTAAATAATAATATATTTGACTATAAAATTTTTTCTAAATTTAATGATAAAACATTGTTAATAATTGATGATGCACAAGTGCTAAAAAATTTTCAAATTGAAAGAATTATAAGTAATGTAAATGTTAATATTAGAGTTATTATAACTATAACAGAAGAAATAGTAGTACAAGATGATTCGGTTGCATATATAACAAATCAAGACTCTATAAAAAAATAGCAAAAGAGTACTTAAAAAGGAAAAATGAATTATACCCAATTTTAAGAGAAATAGATAAAGATATTGATGATAGATATATGAAGGATACTATTGAAGAAAGAATTCAAATAGCTTCCCAACAGAAAACCCCATGGTTATTCAATTTTGTATTAAGAGGGGGATGGAATAGAGCAAAAACAGATTTTAAAAGAATAAAAGAGAGAAATGAAGCACATAAATTATTAATAATATTATCCTTCCTGCAATTATTGTATACGGATAAACCCATTAGTAAGTTAGAATTGTTAAAGAAATGCGAAATTTGGGATAAAGATTATGAATGGTTTGAAGATAATTTACAATATCTAGTTAAAAATAAAATTATTATAGAAGAATATAATAAGTATAGGTGGCTCATATTAGATATGCTGATTTTTTTACATATATTTTTATTGAAAATAGTGACAAAGATGAATTAGAATGTATATTAAAATTTTTAAAAGAAATAATCCTTGATGAAAATTATTCTTTACAAGGAATTTCATGGGTATTACATAATGTGAAATCATATGGTAAAGGCTGTTATCTTAGAAATAATTTAATAAATGATGAAGAACTGCAAAAAATTGTAAATAGATGTTTTTCTTGTGAAGAAAGCTTGAATATAAGAAATGCACTATTTGTAATAGATGAACTTGACCAATATAATGAAAAGATACTAACAATATTAGAACAAGAGAAATATTTAAAAAGAATTGCATATTGGATAGAAAATGTAGATAAGAATACGGGGTATGCATTAAGTGGAATTATTAATGATTATTTTATAAATAAACATTTAAATATTAGATTGTTATTTTCATACATAAAAATTGATAGATTGGTAGAGAGAATTAATCATTGTCATCATAAAGCTATTTGGCATATTTCAAATCTATTAGAAAGACTATTATATGCAATAAATAATAAACAAATTAACAAACATATTATTTCTAAAATTAATATGAAAGCTTTAGCAGAGAAGATTAATGCAAATTTTAAGGATATGTATTTGGAAGAGATTGTAGATATTATAGGAGTTATAAATTTATATTATGATGAAGAGGAAGCTCTTAAATTATATGAGGCAACAAAAAATGCTATTAAATATTATTTTGAAAAAGATGTATTAAGAGCATTTGAAAATATAGAGAATAATTTTTTATGGATGTTTTTAGGTTATTCATTTTCTTCAAATAAACAACCAAAAGAAAAAAAGTTTTTTGACTGGATGGATAAAAACATCGAAAAAATTGAAATAGCAGAACCTATGATTTCAGTTGTTTTTCCTAAAGTAGTTGAGAGGTGTATAGAGTGTTCATATGAAGTTAACATATTTGGTCACAATGATTCGTTTGACGGGGCACTTTCAATGATTATAGCCTTAAGTGAATATGATGAAGAGTTATGCCTGAAAGTTCTAGAATTATCTATAAATAAAATAATTCAAAAAATGAGTGACCTTCGTTATAGCATAGACTTTACTAAAGAAGAAATGACATATAATTTTTTAAATTATATCAGAAAGAATTATCAAGAGATATTTTTGAAAATTATTAATTCTTTGGATGTAGAAAAAGTTAAACAAAACATAAAAGAAAATTATAATAAAATAATTAATGATAATGACAAAGTAAAAAAGAAAATGCTTAAAGAATTTGAAAGAATATTAAATATTTATAAATTAAATTCAGAATTAAAAGATTTTTGTAATATTTTATTATCAAAATAGTTTAAAGGAGAAAAATTATGGAAAATAATCAAATTACTATACAACCAGAAGAATCATACAAAATAATTAGAAAAAGTGTATTAACAGCACAATCAAAAATATATACTGCTGTGAATTCTGCAATGGTACAAGCATATTGGGAAATAGGGCAAGAAATTCATAAAGCTTGTGGGGAGAATGATAGAGCTGAATATGGTAAAAAAATTTTAGAATATTTGTCAGAGCATTTAACAAAAGAATTTGGAAAAGGTTTTACTGTTACAAATTTAAAATATATGAGACAATTTTATCGAGCTTTTCCAATTCGCCACACACTGTGTGACGAATTAAGTTGGTCACATTATAGATTATTAGCAAGTCAAGACAAAGAAAGTGTAAAAAATGAAATAGGATTACCAGAAAAGATAGAACCTAAAAATATTGTAAGAGATCCATATGTTTTAGAATTTTTAGGATTAGAAGGAAAAACTAGTTTTTATGAAAAGGATTTAGAACAAGCAATTATAGATCATCTTCAAAAGTTTTTACTAGAATTAGGTAGAGGTTTTTCTTTTGTAGCAAGACAACAAAAAATAACTTTTGATGGAAGAAATTTTTTTATTGATTTAGTTTTTTATAATTATATATTGAAATGTTTTGTTATAATAGATTTAAAACTTGGAGATTTGACACATCAAGACTTAGGACAAATGCAAATGTATGTAAATTATTATACAAGAGAGATGATGAATGAAGGGGATAATCCACCAATAGGAATTGTACTTTGTGCAGATAAAAGTGACCAGATTGTAAAATATACGTTACCAGAAGAAAATAATCAAATATTTGCATCAAAATATAAACTATATTTACCAACAGAAGAAGAATTTAAAAAAGAATTAAATTTAGATAATTATGTAAAAAAAGATGAGGATAAAAATGAGGAATAATAGATTAAATTTTTTCTTCACTCGAAGATACACAACACAATTCGAAGAATGTAATGATGAAATTGAATAGAATACATTTTAAGAAAGAAGACATCCGAAATGATGTCTTTTATTCTGCTAATTGAATTTTTAGGTATATGGGATGAATTACATAATTAAAAGTCAATTAACAAAAGATAACAAGAGAAAATTATTAAAATAATTTGTAAGAAGGAGAGGGTACAATATAATTATAAAATTTTTATTGTATATTAGTCATTATAGTGATATAATCGACAAAATAAAAAAGCTGCAAAAATAAGAAAGGAGAGGTAGAGCGATGCTCCCTCAAAGGTAAAAAGCTATGAAGGTTATTCTTAATACGGAAAAGGTGGAAAACGAATTCTATCCAAAGCAAAATCCAAAAAAGCGGGGAAATCCTTTAAAAGTAAACATGAATTGTGAATATGTAGTAAAAGAAATTGCTACAGATTCATATGGCACATTTTTAAAACTGGCAGGAATCCAAAAACCTTTTGATACGAAATGGTTTTTTGTATCAGAAGTTAGTCCAAATGAAAGCGTGTATGCTAAAGCAGATGTATATGCTACTGCAGAATATGGTATAACTGCTGATTCAATCGTGGAAGAAGGTACTCTAAATGTTGTAAGTGATGTTGGATTCAGACATGAATGCAAAGTAACAATGGCCTTTTACAGTGACACTCTTGGCGAGTGGCTCTTCGAATTAGAAGGAAAGAGATTTCCTGTATTACAGAAATACATGGAAATAACCAGAATTAATAAATAGCCAATTACTTGTATGCAAAATCTATGATTTAGTATGCAAGTATAACCTAAGAAAAGCAGGGAGGATGACATTTTATTGTCGCTTCCTTGCTTTGTTTTTTTTAATAAATATAAAAAAGAATTGATTTAATTAAGAGTTATTAGTACAATTATCTCATGAAAAGGAGTGATTATTATGGCAAATTGGAAATGTCCTAAATGTGGAAATGAAAAATTTGAGAAAGACCAATTTCAAGCAACCGGTGGAAATTTTGCTAAAATATTTGATGTGCAAAATAAAAAATTTATTACTGTATCTTGTACTAAATGTGGCTATACAGAGTTATATAGACAAGATACTTCAACAGGAATGAATGTATTAGACTTTTTAATGAATTAGGAGGTTAGTACAAATTAAAAAAGCATATAAAATGTAAAAAAATGGATTAAAGAAATTTTATAATATTGAAAGAGGTGTTATTATGAATGAAACTATTAAAAATCTAGTAGAAAGAAGAAGCTGTAGAAAATATAAAAAAGAGCAAATAAAAGATGACGACTTAAATCTTATTTTAAAGGCAGGAGAATATGCTCCAACAGGAATGGGAATGCAATCTCCAATTATAGTTGTACTTCAAAATAAAGAAAAAATAGAAAAACTTTCAAAAATAAACGCCCAAATTATGGGAATAGATAAAGATCCATTTTATGGAGCACCAACTGTATTAGTAGTATTAGCTGATAAAAATATTGGAACACACATAGAAGATGGAAGTCTAGTATTAGGAAACTTAATGAATGCGGCACATAGTTTAGGACTAGGTTCTTGCTGGATACATAGAGCAAAAGAAGAATTCGAAACAGAAGAAGGAAAAGAATTGTTAAAAGAATGGAACATACCAGAAAATTATGTGGGTATAGGACACTGTATTTTAGGTTATCCAGAAGAAAAAAGTGAAGCAAAACCACGTAAAGATAGATATATAAGGTTTGTTAAATAGGATGTAATATATACAAAATAAAATAAAAGGGGAAATTTTTATGAAAAAAAGATTTATTATAACACTTGCAGTTATAATTGTGCTTATATTAATAATTGGCGTAATTGCAATTGGAATTGGATTATATAATGACTTTAAACAAGAGGGAGAATTAATATCAGAATGTAAAGAAATAATGGACTTAAGTAATGCAGAGAATTTGGATACAGAAAAGATTAACGAAATGCTTACTAGAAGAATTTCGGCTGAAGAATATTTGCAAGTAGAAGATGCATTAAAAGAATATTTAACAGCCAGGTTCCAGAATGTAACAAGAATTACTGAAATATTAAACAATGAAAAATTAGAAAATATATTAACAATAGACAACTATAAAAACGATGGCCCGGAGTTTGCAACAACTAAAGAATACATTGAAAATACAAAGCAAGAATTACAAGACCTAAAAAAAAGATATGAAGAATTATTTACAGAAGAAACAGTAATGTCTTATATAAATAATAAAAATTTGGATAGTTATTATGTGGATTTTTACAAACAAGAATTAATAGGAAATCCTGAAGATAGTAAAGATAATATTGTAGAACATGAAATAGATGGAATTATTACTATATTAAATAGTTATAATTCTGTGATTGATTTTTTAATAACTAATAAGAATAGCTGGAAAATTGAAGGAGAAAACATAGTATTTGCAAATCAGGAGTCATCAGAGAAGTTTTTAGAGCTAATAAATGATATGTTAGAAAATATACCAGGAACATTAATAGAAAAAGATTTTGGAACATATGAGATTCCTGTAGATTGGATAGAGAGTGTAGCACATTCTACAAATGATAAATTTTTCTATGTAAAAGAAGGTCAGGAAAACGAGAATAGACCTAATAATATTTCTATAAATGAAGGATCTAACAAATATGCAGCAAATGAACACGAAAACTTTAGAATGGCTATATTAAATCAACTTTCTATGCAAATAGGAGGAGATGAAAATGTTGAAGTAACTGCAAATGGTTCTAATACAAAGAATGGATATGTTGTTTATACTTTTAATATAAAAGATCAAGATAATACTACCACACAATATTATATTATAGGAGATTACAAATATATTTTAGTGCATGAAACAACTTTTGGTGATTCAGCTGAAACAGATAGTGCCGCACAAAAAATTATAGATACATTTAAATGGAAAGAGTAGGAGAAATATATGGATAAGGTAGAAATTAAAGAGTTAGCACTTGAAGATATTCCAGACTATGTTAAAGTAAATACTATAGCTTGGCAGGAATCATATAAAGGACTTATAGCTGATTCAATTTTAGATGAAGTATTAAATAATATTGATAATTCTATACAAAAGCAAATTACTGTGTTCAATAATGATAAAAAGAATAATATAAAAAAATTTATTTTAAAAGTAAATGATGAGCCAGTAGGAATGACAGGAATAGGTAAAGCAACAGATGAAAAGTATGAAGATATTGGAGAACTATATTCATTATATTTATTAAATAAAGTGAAGAAAAAAGGATATGGAAAATTACTTTTTTATAATGATGTAAAAGAACTAATTAACTTAGGATTTAATGAAATGATAGTTGGTTGCTTAATAAATAATCCATCAAATGATTTTTACAAACATATGGGAGGAAAATTAATTGATGTAGTAACTAATAAGGTAAAAGGTTATGATATGAAAGAAAATATATATTATTATGAAAATTTAAAAGAATTGATAAAATAGTAGTAATATTTGGGGATGGAATAATGAAGAAGAAAAGAATCTTGATAGAAACAGATAATGTAAATGAAGGTTATAAAAAATATAAAAAATACAAGAGGTTTATATATAAAAATGTAGAATTCATATATAATGGCAAAAACAAAGATATAGAAAGAATTGTTAAAGTTTTAAATATAAAATCCAGAAGAAAAAGACTAGAATATATTTTTGATGAATCTTGTTCAGATATTGATAGACACTTTAAAGGAGAAAATATTTGTGGGTTTGAATGTGGGCAATGCATGGTTCAAAGAGAGCATAAACTAAGAGATAAGAATGGATGTTGCAGAATTTGTAGATTACAAAGTGATACAGGATGTACAAGTAAGAATCTAACATGTAAACTTTTCTTTTGTGACGAAGTAAAAAATAAATATAAGGTAATTAAATTAAATGATTTAAAACTGCTAAAGTTACTTACTAGAAGGCAAAGAATAATGATAAGATTCGATTTGTTTTCAACTAGAGAAGAGGTTATTATGGACTTATATCTTGGCTTTATAACAATAGCAGCTTTTAGAGAATTATATATGTTAATAAAAACAAGTTTATTTTGGATATTTAAAAGAATTCAACATAATTCAAAAATGTCTAGTGTTAGTAAATTGGTAATATTTATAACTATATTAATGATTATAATGTTTGCTACAATTAATCCAATATTGCCTATAGTTATGATATGTATAGGAATATTAGAAGACATTTTTGTAAGATTACATAAAAAGTTTATTGCACAAGTATAATCTAATAAAAAATTGATTATTTGGAGGTAAAAATGGAATATAGAAAATTTAATGTAAATGAAAAGAAATATTATGCAAATGATTTTACAGAAAATTTTGAAATAGTTTCTCTAACAGGAACTATAAATACAATGAATGATAAATTTTATACACATATACATATGAGTGCAGGAAATGAAAGGGGTGATGTGTTTGGCAGACATCTAAATAAAGCTATTGTAAGTGCAACATGTGAAATGGTAATACATATTATAGATGGTAAAGTGGATAGAAAATATAATGATGATATTGGATTAAATTTATTCGAATTTTAATTAATAAAATAAGGGGGATTAATAATGAATATTTTAAAAAACAAAAAAGTGATTATAGTAGTAAGTGTAGTATTATTAATAGCCATAATAGTTGTTGGAATTTTAGTGGCAAAAAATCTTACAAGTAAAGAAGTACAAAGATATGGAAGAACAGAGGTATATCTAAAAGATCAAAATGCTGACGTAATAGCTGGAGCAAAGGTGAGTTTTAATAAAAAAGACACTGGAAAAGTAATAGATGAAGAGGCAGAATCTGGCTTAGATGGAAAAATTATATTTACAAATGTTCCTGTCGGAGAATATGAAATTGTAGTAAAAGAAGCTCCTAAAGGTTATGAAATAGATCAAGAGAAGGCAGATGTAACAATAGAACCAGCACAAACTACAGTTGTTAATATTGATTTAAAAAGAGTAAGAGCATCAGTTATTCTTAGAAGTAAAGATGCAGATGGAAATCTTATACCAAATATAAAATATAATTTATATAATGATGAAAATGAAGTTATACAAGAGATTACATCAAATGAAGAGGGACTATGTGGTGTTACAGATTTACCTTTAGGTAATTATTCAGTACAAGTTGCAGAATTACCAGAAGGTTATCAAGGAGACACATCTAGACAAGAATTAAAATTAGAACAAGAAGGTCAAGTTCTTTTAATAGAAGAACAATTTGAAAAAATAAATTAATAAAATGTAAAAAAAACATTGACTTAAAGCTGACTCCAAGTGATATATAAATTATAAATAAAAATTAGAAAAACAAGTATAATATTTTTATAAGGAGGAATAGAGAATGGAGAAAGCTAAAGTTTATTTTACAAAAGAAATTTCACCAGAAAGTGCAATAAAAATGTATGAAAAATTAGGAAAGGAATTACCAGGAAAAGTTGCTGTTAAATTACATTCAGGAGAACAGGGAAATCAAAATTATATAAGACCAGAATTTGTAAAGGCAATTGTAGAAAGAGTAAATGGAACTGTTGTAGAATGTAATGCAGCATATGAAGGTGCAAGAAACAGTACAGAAAAACACAAAAAATTAATTGAAGATCATGGATGGACAAAATATTTTGATGTAGATATTATGGATGCTGATGGGGATGATATGGTTTTAGATATTCTTAATGGAAAAGTTTTAAAACAAAACTTTGTAGGTAAAAATATGAAAAATTATGATTCTATGTTAGTATTATCACATTTTAAAGGACACCCAATGGGAGGCTATGGTGGAGCATTAAAACAATTATCAATAGGTTGTGCTTCATCAGAAGGAAAATCTTGGATACATTCAGCAGGAAAAACAAAAGATCAAACTATAGTATGGAATAATTTACCAAAACAAAATCTATTCTTAGAATCAATGGCAGATGCAGCATCTTCTGTAGTAAATTATTTTAAAGATAATATTTTGTTTATTAATGTTATGTGTAATTTATCTGTAGATTGTGATTGCTGTGCTGTTGCAGAAGACCCATGTATGAAAGATATTGGAATTCTAGCAAGTACAGATCCAATAGCAATTGACCAAGCATGTATAGATTTAGTATATAATTCAAAAGATCCAGGAAGAGATCATTTTGTGGAAAGAGTAGAGAGACAAAATGGTAGACATACAATAGATGCAGCAACTGAACTTGGATTTGGAACAAAAGAATATGAATTAATTAATGTAGACTAGGGATTTGGGGACGTTCCTTTTTTCCCTATATAAAATAAAAAGCACAAGGCATCGACTAGTACATCGATGCCTTGTGTGATTTACTCCTCCGTTTCTAACATAGAGGCGTATTCGAGGATCTATGAATATTCCAAGCTTTCAAGCCAGCTGATAGCCTGGATCTCCGCGGCTGTCAACTCATATGTATTCAGTATGGATTGTAAAATTTATATTATTATAGTATAAATATAAAAGAAATTATTTTAGAATAATAAGTTTGAGTTAACTTAATTGTCCGATATAATTAAAAATATAAGATGTAAAGGAAAGATAATATGGCTAAAATATTAATAGTTGAAGATGATAAAAAATTAAGGGAAGAATTAAAAATATTTTTAGAAAAACATGGGTATGAAGTAATAGTATTGGAAAAATTCGATAATACAATTGAGGACATTTTATCAAGTAAATCAAATTTGGTATTGTTAGACATAAACTTACCATATATGGATGGAGAATATATTTGTAAAGAAATAAGAAAAGTTTCAAATGTTCCAATAATTATAGTAACAAGTAGAGATAATGAATTAGATGAACTTTTAAGTATTAATAATGGTGCAGACCAATATATTACAAAACCATATAATATTCAGATTCTACTTGCAAAAATAGAAAGACTATTACAAAGAAGTAATACAAGCCAAGTAAATCAAGACAAAATAGATTGTGGTGAATTTGTTTTGAATGTATCTAAAAGCCTTATAGAGAAATACGATAAATCAATAGAATTAACTAAAAATGAACTAAAAATATTACATTACCTAGTCTTAAATAAAGGAAAGATTGTTTCTAGAAACGATATAATGGATTATTTATGGGACAGTGAGAGTTTCGTAGATGACAATACGCTTACTGTTAATATAAAAAGATTAAGAACTAAATTAGAAGAAGTAGGATTAAAAGATTTAATCGAAACTAAAAGAGGATTGGGGTATATTCTAAAATGAGATTTAAAGAATATTTAAAAGAAAAAATTATATATATTAGCTTACTAGCATTTGCAGTTATAACTATTGAGATTCTTTTAATTCCATATAATATACTAGTATATATAAAAATATATATTGCCATAGTTATAATCGCAGCTTTTTTGATAGGTTTTTTAGTTGAGTATTATTCAAAGAAAAATTATTATGATACAGTAAAAAGCAGAATTAAAGAGTTGCAAGAAGAATATCTCATTATGGAAGTTTTGCCAAAAGCAAACTTTACAGAAGCTACTATATTAGAAGATGTTATTAGAGACATAGGAAAATCAATGTTAGAAAATGTAAATAAATATAAGTATTTACAAGAAGACTATAAAGATTTTATAGAATTATGGATTCACGAAATAAAAATTCCGATAGCTACAAGTAAGATGATTGTTGAAAATAACAAAAACGAGATTACAGAAAACATAAATGAAGAATTAGATAAAATAGACAATTATACTGAACAAGCTTTATTTTATGCTAGAAGTAATACTGTAGAGAAAGATTATATTGTAAGGAAAATTCAATTAAAAGAGATTGTTAATACAAGTATATTAAAAAATAAGGCACAATTAATACAAAATAAAATATCTATTGATACAAAGAATTTAGACGAAATAGTTTATACAGATAGCAAATGGTGTATATTTATAATAAATCAAATAATACAAAATTCTATAAAATATTCCAAAAATGAAGATAGGCAAATAGAGATATATAGTAAAGAGAAAAAAGAAAATATTATTTTACATATAAAAGATAATGGAATAGGAATTAAAGAAAGTGAGATTACGCGAGTATTCGAAAAAGGCTTTACAGGTGAAAATGGAAGAATTACAGGCAAGAAATCTACAGGAATAGGTTTATATTTATGCAAAAAGCTATGTGATAAATTAGGTATTGGTATAGAAGTAGGTTCAGAAAAAAATATAGGGACAGAAGTAAAGTTAATATTTCCTAAAAATAGTTTTATTAATATGAAATAAAAATTGACATAATTCTAGACACAATATATAATTACATTGTTAAAAAATGTTAATGATTCCAAAGAATGGAGGAATGGAGGAATGAAGAATGAAACGGGAATACTTAACAACATGGCAAATGGAGATTTTGTCTAATAAATATCGGGAGGATAGAGCATTGCTTGAAAAAGCAATAACAGAGCTTAATCGTTATTTAAGACGGGTAAGCTACGAAATGGCTCTAAGACAAGCAACACCAACATTGCTTGGATTGTTACAGGCAGAGTTTGAACTAACTTACGAGGACGAACTTAAGCTATATTTAGAATTTGAAGAAGTCCCAGCGGAGACCATTAATTGTGAATTCTTGCAATGGTGGAAGAGATTAAATTTTGCGGTGGAAAACGCAGAACCTTCTGTGTCGGAAGATTGCCAGTTAGAGCTGGTGAAGTTGATACGTAATTTTTACAATGCGTATATGCACTTTTCTGATTAAAGTATTCTATAAAGCAGGGCTATATGCAACCTTTTTGGGGCATATAGTCCTTGCTTATTATAGAGACATAACTGAAAAAATGATTCAAATAAACATTGAATGTTGAAAAAACTAATATGGCTATATATAATATATACATGTAACAAGAAGTTCTAGTTGGATTATGAAAGGAGCTAATTATGAATATAAACTTTCAAAAAGAAAAGGAACGGATTGAACTAAAGAAATCTACATACGTTGGAAGTATAGGAATATATATGGAGTTTAGTGAAAAGATAGAAGACGTAGCATTCAAATATTTTTTATATGGAATTAAAGCAGAAGAAACAGTAAATTTCATTCTTGCAATGTTTAGTAGTATCGTAGACGAACAAATGAAAGAACATAATAGTTTAAACATTGAAAAAAATTTATTCCGAATATGCAATAAGGAATATGTTTTTGATATTTATGTTTACGATGATAACACATTTTTGTTTGATTGGAATCCGAAATTAGATGAATTGGATGCAGCTCAGTTATTATATTATGCAGCAATAAACTTGTCACAATAAATGTATATTCCACAAAAGCTACAAGCCGGTACATTAATCTTATACAGATTTTTGTACCGGCTTGTCTTAGTTGGAAAAACTTACAAAAATGTAAGATTATTGTAAGCCAAATAAATTGTATAAAATATAAAAATCAGTATAATAAAATTAAAGTTAATAGAGAGGAGATTAAAAATGGAAAAAGTATTAGAAGTTAAAAATATTGAGAAATATTATGGAAATAAATCAAATTTAACCAAAGCAATAGATAATATAAGTTTTACTATTGAGAAAGGTGAATTTGTAGGGATAATGGGAGCGTCAGGCTCTGGAAAAACAACACTACTGAATTGTATATCTACAATAGATAGGGTTACAGCAGGGAAAATAATAATTAACAATCAAGATATAACAAGATTAAAAGGAAATAACTTAAACAAATTTAGAAGAGAAGAGTTAGGTTTTATTTTTCAAGACTTCAATTTGTTAGATACATTAACAGCATATGAAAATATTGCTTTAGCACTTACAATTCAAAAAGTAAAACCAAAAGAGATTGAAGAAAGAGTACAGGAAATAGCTAAGAAATTAGAAATTACTGACATATTAAATAAATATCCATATCAAATATCTGGTGGGCAAAAACAAAGAGTTGCATCAAGCAGAGCTATAATAACAAATCCGAAATTAGTACTTGCAGATGAGCCAACAGGAGCATTAGACAGTAAATCTGCAAGACAACTACTAGAAAGCTTTGAAAATCTAAATCAAAAGCTAAGTGCAACGATTTTGATGGTTACACATGATTCATTCACAGCAAGTTATGCAAGCAGAATTTTATTTATTAAAGACGGAAAGATTTTTAATGAACTTATTAAAGGAGAAAGTACAAGGAAAGAATTCTTCGAAAAGATAATAGAAGTTCAAACTCTATTAGGAGGTGAACTAGGGGATGTTATTTAAATTATCTATAAAAAATATGAGGAAGACAATTAAAGATTTTGCGATTTACTTTTTAACATTAGTATTAGGTGTAGCAATTTTTTATATGTTTAACTCGTTAGATAGCCAAGAAGCAATGATGCAAGTTTCTAGTTCAACAAGAGAGTTAATAAAATTAATGATAACAATGCTTGGATTTGTTTCTGTTTTTGTTGCTATAATATTAGGACTCTTAATTGTATATGCGAATAATTTCTTAATAAATAGGAGAAAAAAGGAATTTGGAACATATATGATGCTTGGAATGAGCAAAGGACAAATTTCTAGAATTTTATTAATAGAAACAATTTTTGTTGGAATAATTTCGTTAATTGTAGGACTAGTAATTGGTGTGTTTGCATCACAATTCATGTCAGTACTAGTAGGAAAATTATTTGCAGCAGATATGAGTAAATTTGAATTTGTATTTTCAAAAGATGCTTGTATAAAGACATGTATATATTTTGCAGTAATGTACATTGCAGTAATGATATTTAATACATTTACAATTTCTAGATATAAATTAATAAATTTATTAAATGCCTCTAAAAAGAATGAACAAATAAAAATTAAAAATTTATGGGTATGTATATTAGTATTTATAATTGGTGCTGTTATACTTGGATATGCATATTACAAAGTAACAGGTGGAGTTTCTGAATTATCTACAGCAGAAGCAATACTACCAGTCATATTAATGGGAATTGTAGGTACTATCTTAATTTTCTGGTCAGTTTCTGGATTCATATTAAAACTTGTTCAACTAAGAAAAAATATTTATCTAAAAGATGTAAATATGTTTGTTTTGAGACAATTGCATAATAAGATAAATACAACAGTTGTAAGTATGTCTGTAATTTGTTTAATGTTATTTATGACAATAACAATACTTTCATCAGCATTATCATTAAATAACACAATGAGAAAAGATTTAGAAGATACAACACCTGTAGATTTAAATTTATATAAAACAGCTAATTTGCCAGAAAACGAGAAAATGTCAAAAGCACAGATTGAAGATTCTAGAAAAACAATGGTTCAATCTTTAGAAGACAATGGGTTTGATATGAATAAACTTAAAGATGTGGTAGAAATTCCGGTTTATGCAACAAATGAGTTAACATGGAAAGATACATTAAGCCCAATATATGCTGAGGTAAAACAGCAGTTCCCAAATCTTTTATATGAAACTGCAGAAGAAATAATAAAAGTATCTGATTATAATAAAGTTGCTAGATTATATGGAAATACAGAATACCAATTAAATGATGATGAATATGTAATATTATGTGATTTTGATAATATGAAAAATCTTAGAAATAAAGCTTTAAAAGCGGATAGTACAATAACTATAGCAGGTAAGGAATATAAATCAAAATATGATGAGTGTCAAAACGGATATATTTATATGGCAGGAAGTCATATAAATAATGGAATAGTATTGGTTCCAGATAGTTGTAATTTGACAGAAGATATGAAAGAAGAGACGTTTTTAGCGGCTAACTATAATGCAACTACAGAAGAAGAGAAAGAAGAAATAGAAAAAATATGTACTGGAGAGACAGAGACGGAGTTTAGTAAAAACTTAAACGAAAAAGATATTACCATAGATGGTATGACAAAAATAGCAATTATAGAATCTAGTTTAGGAGTATCAACAATAGTATTATTCATAGCAATCTATTTAGGAATAATATTTTTAATTGCAAGTTCAGCAATTCTTGCATTAAAACAATTAACAGAAAGTTCCGATAATAAACAAAGATATGCTATTTTAAGAAAAATTGGAGCAGACGAGAAAATGATAAATGGAGCATTATTTAAGCAAATTGGAATATTTTTCTTAATGCCATTAATCTTAGCAATTATCCATTCTATATTTGGAATACAATTTGTTATGACTATGATGAGTGTACTAGCAGATGCTAAAGAATTATTACCATCAGCAATAGCCACAGCAGTCATTATAGGTGTAATATATGGAGCATATTTTATGGCAACATACTTAGGAAGTAAAAACATTATAAAAGAGGAGGAATAAGGACCAGGGATTTGGGGACGTTCCTTTTTTCCCTATAAAATTATAAAACAATTTTTTATGTAATTAACCTAATAAATCATAATAAGAAAGAAGGTGGCAATAATGAAAACATTTTTGAAAGTAGTATTTATATTAATACTAATAGGTATAAGTATCGGATTACTTTTAATAGGAAAAGGATATAACATGTATAAGGAAGTAATTCAAGAAACTCCTTTAGAGGAAAAAGTAGAAGAAATAAAGTCAAAAGCAAATTATACAAAAATTTCAGAGTTGCCACAAATGTATTTAGATGCAGTTATTTCAGTAGAGGATCATAGATTTTATAAGCATAGTGGAATAGATATAATTGCAATAGGACGAGCACTTATAAATGATATTAAAGCGATGGATTTTGTAGAAGGAGGAAGTACAATAACCCAACAAATTGCTAAAAACGAATATTTTACGCAAGAGAAGAAAATTACACGAAAAATAGCAGAAGTTTTTATGGCTTTTGAAATAGAAAAAAATTATTCAAAGGATGAAATTCTAGAGCTATATATAAATACAATTTATTTTGGAAATGGATATTATAATATAAAAGATGCTTGTGAAGGATATTTTGGAAAATCTTTAAACGAAATGACTGACGGAGAATGTATAATGTTGGCAGGAATACCTAATGCTCCATCTGTATATAATCCAAAAGAAAATCCGAAACTTGCTAAAGAAAGGCAAAAACAAGTTGCAGATAAGATGGTAGAATATGGATATATAACTGAAGAAGAGGAAGAAGAAATATTAAAATAGGGATTTAAGCAACGTCCCTAAATCCCGAGTTGCTTTTTTTAGTAATCATATGCTATAACTAATAAAAGGAGAATAGTTATGAGTAAACCAGTAAGAAAAGCAGTAAGATGTTATTTAATAAAAAATGATAAAATAATTGTTACAAAATATAAAGAGCCTAATAAAAAAGCAGGATATTATGAAATTCCTGGCGGAAAAATAGAAGAAGGTGAACTGCCAGAACAAACTGCAATAAGAGAAATGCAAGAAGAGACAGGAATAATAGTTAAAGATTTGAAAAATAAAGGAAATTTAACAATAGAATATCCAGATAGAAAGTTTGAGTTTGTTGTTTTTTTAGCTGACGATTATCAAGGCAAACCACTACAATTTGAAGATAACTCATCAGCATGGATAGATATAAATGATCTATTACAGAAAGAAAAAATCTTAGCTTCAATACAACTTTTAAAGAAAGAATATATAAATGGGTTAATAAACGAAAATTATACATTTAATATGTATATAAAGGTTAATGAACAAGAAAATATACTAGATATTAATTACAAAGAAAAGGAAATATTTAAGCCAAGTACAAGTGAAGAACACGGAATTAATTTAATAACAGAAAAGGATTTAAATATTTTATCTATAGGTATTAGTACAGCAGGTTCAGCAGAGATAAAAATGGCAGAAAAGAACTGTAATAGCCATATTATAGCTACAACAATTGATAAAGAAGGGCTCAATTATACTAAAAATATAATTGAGCAATATGGATTATCAAACAGAATAGAAACCAAATTAGAAGACGTTTCCGAGAAAATGCCATATAATGATGAGTTCTTCGATTTCGTATATGCAAGATTAGTTTTACATTATTTAGATAACGAAAACTTAAGAAAAGCTTTAAAAGAAATAAAAAGAGTTATGAAAAAACATGGAAGATTGTATATAGTAGTAAGAAGCAGAGATGAATGGGAAGCAAAATTAGAAGGTGCTACATATGATGAAAATACAGGGATTACTAAATATCCCAAATATGATACCCTTGGAACTGATAATGTAGAATACTTATATAGAAGACTACATACAGTAGATTCATTAAGTTCATTTTTAGTTGCAGAAGGTTTTTATATAAAATATATAAAAGAATATAAAGAACAAAGTTACAAAGATTATAAAAGAACTGAAAAGGTAAAATATCCTAATAGTTTAATTGAATGTTTATGCGAAAAACCTTAGTACCAGCTATTTCCATACAAATAAATTAAATTATATGTTAATATAATTTAAAGGGTGATAGTATGAGAATAGCAAAATTATATGGGAAAGATTTATTATTAAAAGAGTTACAACATAGTTTGAAATATTTTATTCATGAATCAAATGAAAATGGTTTAATAAGAGATAAAACTGTATATTCAAAAAATATAGCAAGTATTGCAGCAGTAGGATATGGATTAGCAGCATTAGCAATTTCTGTAGAAAGAAATTTTATAAAATATGAAGAAGGATATGAAAGAGCCAATAGAACTTTAGATACATTTTTAAATAATGTTGAAGGGGAAAATGGCTTTTTTTATCATTTCGTAAATATGAAAAATGGAAAAAGAGAATGGAATTCTGAAATATCAATAATTGATACTGCGATTTTTATTTGTGGGGCTTTATTTGTTGGAGAATATTTTAATGGAATTATAAAAACAAAAGCAGATAAATTATATAATAGAATAAATTGGAAGTGGTATGTAAACTCTAAAACTAATTATTTCTATATGGGGTATAAACCAGAGATTGGTTTTTGGGGCGATTGGGATATGTATGCAGAACAGTTAATGCTATATATTTTAGGAGTTGCTTCAGAAAAATATCCGATTAATAAAGATATTTATTATGAATTTAAACGACCTAAAAAAGATTATAAAGACATAAAAGATATAATATTTTCATATGGCGGGAGTCTATTTACATATCAATATTCGCATGCCTGGATAGATTTTAATGGAAAAAAAGATATAGAAGGAGTAGATTGGTTCGAAAATTCGAGAAAAGCAACATTAGCAAATAGAGAATACTGTATTAATAATATGGATAAATTTAAAACATTTAATGAAAACTCCTGGGGATTAACTGCAAGTGTTGGTCCAAGTGGATATTCTGGCGGGTATGGCGCATTACCTAGTTTTTCTAATTTAGATATAGAAAATGATGGAACCGTAGCTCCTTGTGGTGCAATAGGTTCGATAGTTTTTACTCCAAAAGAAAGTATTAAAGCTTTAGAATTTTTTTACAATGAGTGCCCATATTTATGGGGAAAATATGGATTAAAAGATAGCTATAATTTGGCAAGGACTAAGAGATGGGTGGCAAAAGAATACTTAGGCATAGACAAAGGAATAGAAGTTTTAATGATAGAAAATTATCTAACAGGTTTTGTATGGAAATATATGATGAAAAATAAATACATACGAAATGGATTAAAAATTTTAGGAATAACTAAAAATAAAAACTTGCAACTATTATATTAATATAATAAAATTGTTTATATAAAATATTTTGAAGGGATTGTGAAGTAAAATGAATCAAAAAAGTTTAGAAATTGCAAGTAAAGTTCTTAATATTCCAATTGAAGAATTAAAAAACAATTATAAAATTTTAGATGAAGATAATGCGACTTATTTTTGGCAAACCACTCGTGGAGGAAATAGTATTATAGTTTCAGAAAATGGCTCTTATTTAACTGCAACATCATCAGTTAGTTTTGAGAGACATTTAAGTGAATTTAGAAAAGGTAGAAGAAATAACAGCTAGAATAGAAATTCCTAAAGGAAGTAATTGATAATTACTTCCTTTAGTGTTATTATATAGAAAGTATTAAATATGTAATTAGGCAGGAACAAAATGGAAGAAAACTTTTTTGATAAATTAGAGAATGAAGAAGAACTAAAGAACGAAACAGTACAAAATATTTCACAAAAAAATTTTAATGTATATAAAAAAGATATAGATAACTCTAAATTTATACATACAGAAATAATAGATAGTTCATTAGAAAAAGTGTATTTTAAAGACATATTATTCGATAATTGTAATTTTTCAAATACTACTTTTGAAACTTGTAGTTTCATTAATTGTAAATTTAAAAATTGTAAGATGACAGGTTGCAATTTTATAGAAAATACGTTTATGTCAGTACAAATGCAAGACACAAATTTAAATTATGCAAATATGTCAAATACAACTTTTAATAATTTAAAATTAAAAGATACAACATTAATAAATTCATATATGCAAGATTCAATTTTAAAAAATGTAAAATTTGATAATATAGATTTTACAAAAGCACAAATATTTAATACCCGTTTAAAAGATATAGATTTGTCGACATGTATAATTCAAGGCTTATCAACAACACTTGTAGATATAAAAGGTGCAATAATAAATGAACTTCAAATTATGGATTTGGCATATTTGTTAAATATAAAAATAAAAGATTAGGAGAAAAGAAAATGATTAAACATATTGTAATGTGGAAATTTAAAGAGAATACAGAAAAAGAAATGGACGAATTTCTAGAAGGATTAAAAGCTTTAGAAAATCAAATTGATGTAATAAAAAGTATGCAGGTAGGTAAAAATATTGATAATGATGAATATGATGCAATTCTAATTTCTGAATTTGAAAACTTAGAAGACTTAAAAAAATATAAAACAGACCCAAGACATGTAAAAGTGTCAAATATGTGTAAAGAAATTAGAACAAAAAGAACTGCATTTGATTTTGAGGAATAGGCTTTTTGTCTATTCCTTTTTTGAGGATTTAGGGATTTGGGGACGTTCCTTAAATCCCGGTTATGAAAAAATTTAAATGTTAAAAAATCCAATTAGGAGGATAAACATGACAGAAGAAGAATTTATAAATAATCAATTACAAGCTTTAAGTAAATCAAAATTTAGAACAGGATTTAAGTTAAAAGAAAAAGAGAAAGAATACATAAAAGCAAAAGGACTAGATACAATAGAAAAGCATGCCTACGACTTTATAACACAAAGATTAGCTCCTAAAGAAATTGCAAATGATGGAAAGCAAACTCCTATGAAAGGACATCCCGTATTCATTGCACAACATGCCACTGCAACTTGCTGTAGAGGATGTTTATATAAATGGCATAAAATAAGAAAAGGAAAGGAACTAACCCAAAAAGAAATCAAATATGTAGTAGATTTAATAATGGAATGGATAAAAAGACAAATATAATGAATACAAGAATGGGTAATAGGGATTATAAGACCGTCCCCAAATCCCGAATTTTGAATAGGGAAAAAAGGACCGTCCCCAAATCCCGAAGGAGGTTAAATGTCACTAATTCAAATAAAAAATTTAAGCTTTAGATATGATAATGGAATAGAAGATATTTTTAATGATGTATCTGTTAATTTAGATACAAATTGGAAATTAGGTCTTATAGGTAGAAATGGAAAAGGAAAAACTACATTATTACAAATTTTATGTGGAAAGCTAAACTATGCTGGAAAAATCATAAAGAATGTAGATATAGATTATTTTCCATTTAAAGTAAATGAAAACAAACTAACTATAGAGGTAATTCAAGATTTTTGTATGGCAGAAGATTGGGAAATTATTAAAGAATTAAATATTTTAAATTTTAATATAGAAGCATTATATAGAACTTTTCAAACATTAAGTGGTGGAGAAAAAGTAAAAGCAATGCTTGTAGCACTATTTTTAAAAGAAAATAATTTCTTGTTAATTGATGAACCAACTAATCATTTGGATGATACTTCAAAGATGGATGTAGAAAAATATTTAAAGAATAAAAAAGGATTTATTCTTGTATCACATGACAGGAATTTGTTAAATAAAGTTACAGATCATATTATGGCTATAAATAATTCAAATATAGATATAATTCAAGGAAATTATTCTGTATGGAAAGAAGCTTTTGATAGGCAAAACAATTTCGAACTAAAGCAAAATGAAAAATTAGAAAAAGAAATAAAAAAATTGGAAAATGCAAGCAAAGAAAGTAAAAAATGGTCTAATTCAGCAGAGAAAGAAAAACAGAATAAAAGTGGAAGTAAAGAAATGCTAGACAAAGGCTTCTTAGGTCATAAAGCTGCTAAAATAATGAAAAAATCAAAAGTGTTAGAAGAAAGAAAAAATAAAAATATAGAAGAAACTAAAAAGTTACTTTCTAATATAGATAATATAGAAAAATTAAAGATTGTACCACTGACATATGAAAAAAATGAACTTATTACTGCAACGAATTTTCAAATAGAGTATAATAAGCCATTATTTAAACCTATAAATTTTTCTATACAAAATGGAGATAGAATATGCATTAAAGGGAAAAATGGTGCTGGAAAGTCTAGTATTATAAAAGCAATTATTAATAAAGAAAATAAATATAAAGGAATTTTAAATATAGGAAATAACCTAAAAATATCATATGTACCACAAGATACACATATGTTAAAAGGTTCATTAAAATTATTTATTACACAAAATAAATTAAATGAAAGCGTATTTAGGGCAATGCTAGTAAAAATGGGAATAAGTCAAACAGAAATGCAACATGATTTAGAAAATTTAAGCGAGGGGCAAAAAAAGAAAATATTATTAGGAAAAAGTATATCAGAAAATGCTCATATTTACATTTGGGATGAGCCATTAAATTACATAGATATACAAACTCGTGAGCAAATAGAAAATATGATTTTGGAATATAGTCCAACACTTTTATTTATAGAACATGACGAAATGTTTTGCGAAAAAGTAAGTAATAAATCCCCTATAATTTTAGAAAACTAGATAATTCTTTTGGATTTCCTTGAATTAAATTGCTAAAAAGAGTATAATAAAATCGAAAAAATTAGATAGGAGCAGATAAATGCCTAAATTTTTTATAAAAACGGAAAATCTAAAAGAAAATGAAGAAATATGGATTACGGGTAGTGACGTGAATCATATTAAAAATGTATTAAGAAAAAAAATCGATGATAAGATTAATATTTGTAATTCAGATACTCAGGCAAATTATGAATGCATAATAAAAAATATAGAAGAAAATAAAATAATATGCAAAATAATAAATGAAACAAAAAGTATGTCTGAATCCAGTTTGAATATAACTATTTTTCAAGGTTTGCCAAAATCAGATAAGATGGAATTAATAATTCAAAAATCGACTGAACTGGGAGTAAAAACTATTGTCCCAGTAATTACTAAAAGAACGGTTGTAAAATTAAAGGACAAAGATAAACAAAACAAAGTAGATAGATGGCGAAAAATTGCAGAGGTTGCTGCAAAACAATCTGGACGAGATATAATTCCTACAATAGAAAATATAATAAATATAGCTGATATAAAATTTGAAAATTATGATAAAGTTCTTGTCTTATACGAAAACGAGGAAAAGCTAAGCATAAAAGACGAGATAGCACAATTAAAAAATAATGATAAAGAAGAATTAAATATTGGTATTGTAATTGGTCCAGAAGGTGGATTTGCAGAAAGTGAGATAGAACAGCTAAAATTAAACCAAAATGTATCAGTAATAACATTAGGAAAGAGGATTTTAAGAACCGAGACGGTAGCATTAGTAGTGAGTGGAATATTAATGTATGAATTAGGAGATTTAAATTAAGGAGTGTTAAATATGTCTAAAAAGAACAAAAAAGCAAAGAAAAACCAAACAAAAGCTAATAAACCAACTAATACTACAAAAGAGGTAATGCAAGAGAATAAAGAAGAAGTGATAAAAGAAGTAGCAAATACAGCTGAGCAAAAAGAAGAAAAGGCTGTAGAAGCGAAAAATGAAGAACAGAATAAAAAAGAGAAAATAGTAAAAGACGAGGTTAAAGAAACAACAGCAAAAGAAGAAGTAGAAGAAGCAAAGAAAGAAGAAAAGAAAAAGAAAGATAAAAAAGCTGAAAAGATAATTGCTGAAATCGAGAAAGAAAAGAAACAGCAAAAGAAAATGTCTAAAGAATATGAAAAAAAAGCAAATAAAAGTATATTTAAAAATGTAATAATTGCTATTGTAATATTAGCCTTTTGTATATTAAAAATATTAGGATATATGAATATAAGAGAAGATACTTTTGTCGTAGATTTAAAAGTATTTAGTATTTCTATACTAATATTCTCAATAATTTTATTTGAAAGAAGCTATAAAAAGATAGATTTAACATTATTTACACATGGACTGGAAGCTTTATTTGTTGCTATAGTAACATTATGCGAAGTATATATTTATCAATTGTTTGTAGATAAATTTGTAATGGTCATTGCAATTGAATCATTGTTAATATCTGTATATTATATTATTAAATGTGTAAGGATATATAGTAAAACAAAAAAAGAATATTTAAGAAGTTTAAATGATATTAGTGAAATAGTTAAAGAAGAAAAAATTATAAAAATAGAAACACATAGGAGAAGAAACAAAAAGACAGAGGAAAAAAATATTACTGAACAAGCAGAAAACAAACAGGAGAAAAAAGAGAAGAAAGCAACTAAAGAAAAAGGCGAAAATAAGGAGCAAGAAGAAAATAAAGAAAAAGATAGCAATAAGAAAACTACAGCTCGAACCAAAGCGAATACACAAGCTAAATCAAATAATGGTGCAAAGAAAAAATCAAAAAAGAAGAAAAAGAAATAGGAGAGAAAAATAATGATAAGAAGTATGACTGGTTTTGGTAGATGCTCTTATACTAATGCAGAAAGAGAGTATACTGTAGAAATTAAAGCAGTAAATCATAGATATGCTGATATTAATATAAGACTTCCATATGTACTAAGTTTTTTAGAAGATAAAATAAAAAAGAAAATATTAGAAAAAATCGAAAGAGGAAAAATAGATGTCAGTATAACTTTTGTAAATAATAGCAATTTAGGAAAGAAGATAACAATAAATCAGAGTTTAGCAAAAGCATATATCGAAGAATTAAAAAAACTAGAATCAGAAAATGATATAACTAATGATATAACAGTTATGAAAATAGCAAGACTGCCAGATGTTCTAAATATTAGCCAGGACGACAATTCAGATGTTTTGTGGGAAGAATTAAGTAATGCTTTAGAGGAAGCTATAGCTAATTTAGTAGAAGCAAGAGAAACAGAAGGTAAAAAATTGTCAGAAGATATGCTTAAAAGACTAGATTTAATTAATGAGAATATTTTAAATATTTCACAATATTCTACTGGACTTATTGATCAATATGTAGTAAAATTAAAGGACAGAATAAAGGAAATGCTACAAACAGATATAGTAGATGAAGCAAGAATTTCACAAGAAGTAGTTCTATATGCAGACAAAACATCAATAGAAGAAGAAATCACAAGATTAAAAAGTCATATTGTACAATTTAAAGAACTATTACAATCTGAAAGTATTAAAAAAGCAGGAAAAAGATTAGATTTTATAATACAAGAGATGAATAGAGAGGTAAATACAATAGGTTCTAAATCAAATTGTTTAGAAATAACAAATTTAGTAATAGAACTAAAAACTGAACTAGAAGATGTTAGAGAACAAGTTCAAAATATAGAATAGGAAGTGATTTTATAATGCAATTAGTAAATATTGGTTTTGGAAATATAGTATCTGCAAATAGAATTATTGCAATAGTAAGCCCAGAATCTGCACCTATAAAAAGAATGGTGCAAGAAGCAAAGGATAAAGGAACAGCAATAGATGCTACATATGGAAGAAGAACAAGAGCTGTAGTTATTACAGACTCAGATCATCTAATACTTTCTGCACTTCAACCAGAGACAGTAGCATCAAGATTAGACAAAAATATAGAAAATAATTAAGGAGGAATTTAATATGTTGGTTAAACCATCTGTAACAGATTTATTAACAAAAGTAGATAATAGATATACTTTAGTAATTATGGTTTCAAAAAGAGCAAGACAAATAGCATCAGGTAAACCTACTGTAACAAAAGTAAAATCTAATTCAGCTGTAACACTAGCAACTAACGAAGTAGCTGAAGGAAAGGTGGTTGTATGCTAGTTATACTGTCTGGCGTTGCGGGAGCTGGAAAAAATACAATTCAAAAAGAATTAATTAAAAGAATGGAAAACGTTATAGCAATACCTTCTTATACAGATAGAGAAGTGAGACCAGGAGATGTACCAGGTGAGACATATAATTTTGTTTCAACAGAAGAATTTGAAAGAATGATAAAAGATGGGGAATTATATGAATATGACGTACATCATAATCATTATTATGGGACATCAAGAAAAATCTTAAATGAAAAAATAAAAGAAGGAAAAATTATTGTAAAAGATATAGATGTAAATGGAACTCAACATTTAATAGAACTATTAAAGCAAGACACTAAAGTAGTAACAATATTTTTAAGAGTTCCAAAAGCCGAACTACAAAAAAGATTAGAAAGTAGAATAGATAAACCAAGCCCAAAAGAGATTCAATTAAGACTAAATAGGTTTGATTTTGAAGAATCAAAAATTGGGATATATGACTATGTAATAAAAAATAACGATTTAGAAAAAACGGTATCTATAATACAACAAATAATCCAAGAAGAAGCAAAAGTAAAAAATCCAGAGTTTTAAAATTAAGATATTGTTGTTCTTATAATAAAAGAATAATGATATCTTTTTCTATTATATAGTAGGATATAAGGAGACAAAATGATAGCAGAAGTAATTATAGAATCTAATGTAAAAACTTTAAATAGGCATTTTGACTACAATATACCAAAAGAGATGGAAAATAACATATCTATAGGAAGTAGAGTCCTAATTCCTTTTGGTAGAAGTAAAAAATTAGAAGAAGGATTTGTAACAAATATTAAAGAAAGCACAGACTATGAAGTAAAAGACATCGCTAAAATAGAGGAACAATCACTAACAACAGAAAAAATAATTTTAGCTAAATGGATGGCAAAGAGATATTTTTCGAATGTGGCAGAATGCATGAAATTAATGCTTAAACCAGGAACAACAACAAAGAATTTTGCAAAGCGAGCAAAAGATAAAACAGCAATATTTGTTTCTTTAGTTATGAGTAATGAACAAACAATAGATTATATCAACAATAAAAAGATAAAATCAGAAAAGCAAAAAAATATTTTAAATTATTTAATAAAAAATGGACAAACTATGCAAGCAGAATTAATAGAAAAAACAGATACTTCAAGAGCAATTATAAAAACATTAGAAAAGAATGGCTTTTTAAAATTGCAAGAACAAAAGGTAGTAAGAAATCCATTATTAAACAAAGATATTACAAGAACAAAGAATTTACAATTCACAGCTGAACAACAATTAGCTTATTCTAAAATTGCAGATTCAATAGATAAAAAAGAATATAAGAAATATTTGCTATATGGCGTAACTGGTTCTGGAAAAACGGAGATATATTTACAATTAATAGAAAAGATAGTAAATCAAGGCAAAAGTGCTATAATGCTAGTTCCAGAAATTTCACTTACTCCACAAATGATTAATAGATTTATAGAAAGGTTTGGAAAAGACATTATTTCTGTACTACACAGTAAATTATCAGTTGGTGAAAGACATGATAGTTGGGAACGAATAGAAAATGGCGAGGCAAGAATTGTTATAGGTGCAAGGTCAGCGATTTTTGCACCAGTTAAAAATCTTGGTATAATAATAATTGATGAAGAACATGATTCTTCTTATAAATCAGAAATGCCACCTAGATATAATGCGAAAGAGGTAGCAACAGAGCTTGGTAAATACAATAAAATACCTGTACTATTAGGAAGTGCAACACCTGATATAACAATATTTTATGAAGCACAAAATGGAAACATAGAACTTTTAAAATTAACTAAAAGAGCCAATAATTCTAATTTGCCAAGTGTGCAAGTTGTAGATTTAAAACAGGAACTTGCAAATGGCAATAGAACAATGATTAGTGTTAAATTATATAAATTAATAGAAGAGAATTTAAAAAACAAGAAACAAACGATTCTTTTTTTAAATAGAAGGGGTTTTTCTACATTTATAATGTGTAGAGATTGCGGATATGTTGCTAAATGCAAAAATTGTAATATAAGCCTTACATATCACAAAAAAGAAGAAAAATTAAAATGCCACTATTGTGGATATGAGGAACCTTTAGTAAAAATATGTCCTAATTGTGGTAGCAAAAAAATAAGACATTTTGGAACAGGAACTCAAAAATTAGAACTGGAAATAAATAAAATGTTTCCAAAAGCTTCAACAATTAGAATGGATATAGACACAGTGACAAAGAAAAATTCACATGAAGAAATTCTTAGAAAGTTCAATGAGGAAAAAATAGATATACTAATTGGAACACAAATGATTGTTAAAGGCCATCATTTTCCAGAAGTTACATTAGTTGGTGTTGTTTCTGCAGATGGAAGTCTAAATATAGATGATTATAGGGCAAGTGAAAGAACATTCGATTTGCTTGTACAAGTAGCAGGAAGAGCTGGAAGAGAAAAATTACCAGGAAATGTAATAATTCAAACATATAATCCAGATAATTATAGTATTCAATATTCTAAAAAGCAAAACTATGAAGAGTTTTATAATGTAGAAATAAAATTAAGAAAGCAATTGAGATATCCGCCTTTTTGTGATATAATTATGTTTGGAATAAGCGGTGAAAGAGAAGAAATTATATCTAAAACTGCTAATCAACTATATGCTAATTTACATAAAAAAATACAACAAGAAGATATATCTGCAAATATTTTAAAACCATTACCTGCACCAATAGACAAAATAAGAAATAGGTATAGATGGAGAATAATAATAAAAGCAGAAGTAAACGACAAATTAATAGAGATTATAAATGAATGCTTATATGACAAAGAATTATTAAAAAATAATGCAAGAGTTATTGCAGATATAAATCCGACAAATATGATGTGATTTTTATAAAAGGAGGAAAAAATGGCAATTAGATTAATTAGACAAAACGGAGATGAAATATTAAGAAAAAGAGCAAGGGAAGTAGAAAAGTTTGATGATAAATTAAAAGAACTTGTAGATGATATGATAGAAACTATGCATAAAAATAACGGAGTAGGATTAGCTGCACAACAAGTTGGAATATTAAAAAGGGTTATTGTAATAGATATATACGATGGAAAGGGCCCTATTGTATTAATAAATCCTGTAATTACAAAAACAAAAGGAGAACATGAGGTAGAAGAAGGTTGCTTAAGTTTTCCTAATCAATTTGCTGTACTTTTAAGACCAAAAGAAGTAGAAGCAGAATATTATGATTTAGAAGGTAAAAAACAAAAAATTAAAGCAAAAGACTTATTAGCACAAGCAATTTGTCACGAGACTGATCATTTGGATGGAATTTTATTTGTAGATAATATGTTACCTGGAACATTAGAAACTATTAAACCAGAATAATGTATATAGATTATTTGTAATTTTAAAAGGAGATTGTTTATGTTAAAAGTATTATTTATGGGGACTCCAGATTTTGCACAAGAATCATTAAAAAGCATATATGGTGCAGGATTCGAAATAATTGGAGTAGTAACAAATCCAGATAAGCCAAAAGGAAGAGGAATGAAATTAGCATATTCACCAGTAAAAGAATTTGCTTTGGAAAAGGGATTAAAAATTTATCAACCAATTAAAATAAGAAACAATACTGAATTTTTAGACGAGATAAAAAACTTAAAGCCAGATGTAATTTGTGTTGTAGCTTATGGAAAAATCTTACCAAAGGAAGTATTGGAAATTCCAAAACTAGGATGTATAAATGTTCATGGTTCATTACTTCCTAAATATAGAGGAGCTGCGCCAATTCAATGGGCAGTTTTAAATGGTGACAAAATCACTGGAATTACAACAATGTATATGAATGAAGGAATGGATACAGGCGATATGATTCTTAAAGAAGAAGTTGAAATTGGCCCAGAGGAAACAACAGGAGAATTATGGCAAAAACTTTCTAAGATTGGTGGAGAAATCTTAGTAAAGACTTTAAAATTAATAGAAGAAGGTAAAGCACCAAGGGAGAAACAACCAGAAGAATTTTCTTTAGCACCGATGCTTAATAAAGAAATGGCTTTAATAGACTGGGAAAACTCTGATATAAATAAGATTCATAATTTAATTAGAGGACTTAACCCAATAATGGGAGCATATTCATATATAGATGGTAAGAAAATCAAATTTTGGAAGTCAAAAGTATTAACAAAAGAAGAATTCTTTTCGTACAAAACCGAATTTGAAGAATATGAAGCTAAGTTTAATAATCTAGTACCAGGAACAATTTTAATTGCAGATGACAAAGATGGTCTATATATAAAAGCCAATGGAGGAGTATTAAAAATATTAGAGATCCAAGGAGAAAACGCTAAAAGAATGGCAACAGCAGATTTTTTAAGAGGAAATCATTTGATTGCAGGAATGTTTTTTTCTAAAGAGGTATAATATAAATATTTTTGTTAAAATAGTTGTAAAAATATATAGAAATTGATATACTTGATACAGATTTTAAGTATATCAATTTTTTGTTGTGTAAGAAGATTTATGTAATTAAATTTACAATGTATGCAATAAGAAAATAAAAATAGGAGGGAATAATTATGGAAGAAACAAATGAGAACTTGGTAGAAAATATTTTAAACGAGGAAGAAGATAATATAAATATTGCAGAAGAAGTTATAACAACTATAGCAGGAATTGCAGTTTCAGATATTTCAGGTGTTGCTGAAATGGCAGGAGGAATTGCAGGTGAAATAACAGAGGTTCTAAGTGGAAAGAAAAACTTAAGCAAAGGTATTAAAGCAGAAACTGATGGAAATAATGTAAAAATAGATGTAAATATAATTGTAAACTATGGAGTACGTATTCCAGATGTAGCTTTTGATATTCAAAATAAAGTAAAACAAGCTGTAGAAACAATGACTGGACTAAAAGTTGATGAAGTAAATGTACATGTTCAAGGTGTAAATATAGAAAAAACAGAAGAAAACTAAGGAGGAGAATATGAAATTTTTAGATAGATTTATATTAGTTATATTTTCAATAATAATGTTTGTATTATCAGTTATTACAGCAAGTATAATATTTGGATGGATAGAATTAGAAAATTTAACACCATATTTAGAAACAGGCTTATCTACAGAACCAGTTTCTAATATAATATTAGGTGTTTCAATTGTGTTTATACTACTAGCATTAAAAGCAATTTTCTTTGGCGGTAAAGATGAAAGAGCCACTAAAGATGGTATTTTAATGGAAAATGATAATGGAAGACTATTAATTTCTAAAGATACTTTGGAAAATTTAGTAGTAAATATAGTTAATGGTTTTGACGGAACAGAAAATGTGGTAGCAAAAGTTGGATTAGATAAAGAAAATAATTTAATGGTATATGTTACATTATATGTACATCCAAATATTGTAATAAAAGATTTAACTGCAAATATACAAAATAGAGTAAAAGAAGCAATAAAGAAAACTTCAGATTTAGAAACTAAAGCAGTAAATGTAAGAGTTAGAAATATTACTCCAACAGTAGAAAACAAGGTAGAAGGTTAGAAAGGGAGATAAATATGAATAATTTTAAAGATTTTGTTTCTGAATATAAAGGAGCTATAATTGGAGCTGTAATTGCAAGTTTAATTCTATTAACAGGCTTATATAGATTAATTATCGGAATTATTTTGATTGTGATGGGAATTTTTATAGGAAATTATATTCAAAGAAATAAATATGCAGTAAAAGAAAAATTAAAAAATTTTATAGACAAAATGTAAGAGGGGAATTAAATGGAAAAATCAGCAAAAAGAGAATTAACATTTAAAATATTATATAGTGGTCAAATAAATAAAGAAATGAATAACGAAGAATTACAAATTTTTTTAGAAGAAAATAATTTAAAGGAAAGAGATAAAGAAGATATCAAAAATGATATAAATGCAATAAATAATAATATAGAAGAAATAACAGAAAAAATATCAAAAAATCTTAAAGATAATTGGACAATAGATAGAATATCTAAGATAGATAAAGCATTATTAATATTAGCTATTTATGAAATTCAATACAAAGAAATTCCTTTTAAAGTTGTTATAAATGAAGTGGTGGAACTTGCTAAAAAATATGGTGAAGATACATCTGCATCATTTATTAATGGAGTACTTGCGAATGTTGTTAAGGAGTTAAATATAGAATAATGGAATATAAAGCAATTTCAGTAACAGAATTAAATAGTTATATAAAAAATAAAATAGCGGATGATGAATACTTAAATAATATATTAATTAAAGGAGAAATCTCGAATTTTAAGCATCATTATACTGGACATATGTATTTCACATTAAAAGATGACAACTCTTTAATTAAATGTATTATGTTTAAATCATATACATCTAATTTAAAATTTGTACCAAAAGATGGAATGAGTGTATTAGCTTTTGGTACTGTTTCAGTTTTTGAAAGAGATGGCGTATATCAATTATATTGCAAAGCCATGCAAGAAGATGGAATGGGAAGCCTTTATGCAGCATATGAAGAATTAAAAGCTAAATTAGAAAAAGAAGGACTTTTTAGGCAAGAACACAAAAAACAATTACCAGTTATGCCAAAAGTTATTGGTGTGTTAACTTCTAATACAGGTTCAGTAATTAAAGATATTATAAATGTTTCTACAAGAAGAAATCCAAATGTATATATAAGATTATATCCAGTTCCTGTTCAAGGAGAAGGTGCAGGAGAAAAAATTGCAGAAGCCATTAAAATAATGAATGAAAAAAAATTAGCTGATGTATTAATATTAGCAAGAGGTGGAGGTTCGTTAGAGGATTTATGGCCTTTTAACGAAGAAGTTGTAGCAAGAGCTATTTACGAGTCAGAACTTCCAATTGTTTCTGCGGTTGGGCATGAAACAGATTTCTCTATTTCGGATTTTGTTGCAGATTTGCGTGCGCCAACACCTTCAGCTGCAGCAGAAATAGTAGTGCCTAATATAGCAGATATAAAACAAAATTTAAGTACATATAATATTAGACTAAAAAATGCATTAAAGAAAAAAGTAGAGCTAATGCAGATGAGATATGAAAAATGTATGAGAAGTAGAGTTTATACTGATCCGTTAAAAATTGTGAATGATAACTATTTAAAATTAGATATGTTAGTAAAATCTATAACAAATAGTGTAACAAATAAATTGCAAGTAAGTAAAACACAAGCAGTAAAAAACTTTTCTAAACTAGATGCATTAAGTCCTTTAAAAACTTTAAGTAGAGGATATTCAATAATAGAAAAAAATAACAGTATTGTAAAGAGTGTAGCAGACTTGCAAAAAGAAGACACAATAAATATACATTTACAAGATGGCGAAAAGCAAGCTAAAATTCTTTAAGATATGGGGGAAATATGGAAGAGATTAATTTTGAAGAAGCAATGAAAAAATTAGAACAAATTACAGCTGAATTAGAAAAAGGAGATTTATCATTAGATGAAGCTGTTAAAAAATTTGAGGAAGGTATAAAACTTTCAAAAGAATGTAATAAAATATTAGAAGATTCAGAAAAGAGAATCAACATTTTAATAAATAATGATGGAAATATAACAGAAGAGAATTTTTTACCAAAGGAAGGATAGGATAAAGGGAGATGAACTTTTTAACAGAATTTATAACAAACAAATTTATTTATGTACCATTATTAACATGGTTTGGAATACAATTATTTAAAGTTATTTGGGATTTAGTAACTACAAAGAAATTTAACTTTAAAAGAATATTAGGAGCAGGAGGAATGCCAAGTTCACATTCGGCAGTAGTTGTTTCTTTAGCAACACTAATTGGTAGGGAACAAGGTTTTGATAGTCCTATATTTGCTCTTTCAGTTATATTTGCTTTTGTTGTTATGTATGATGCTGCAGGAGTAAGAAGAGCAGCAGGAAAACAAGCAAAATTGTTAAATAAACTAATAGAAACACCTGGTTTATCTGGCGTACAGGTTTCTGAAAAATTAGTAGAAGTATTAGGACATACACCATTTCAAGTATTTGTTGGAGCTATAATTGGTATAATTGTTGGATGTATATTCTAAAAAATATAAATTTAGGAGATAATATTATGCAAGATATCGAAATTGCAAGAAATGCAAAATTAAAAAATATAAATGAAATTGCTCAAAAGTTAGGAATAACTGAAGATTATTTAGAACAATATGGTAAATATAAAGCAAAAATATCTTTAGATTATTATAATAAAATCAAAAATAATAAAGATGGAAAGCTTATATTAGTTACAGCAATAAATCCTACACCACTTGGTGAAGGTAAAACAACTACATCTATAGGACTTGCAGATGCTTTTTATAAGATAAATAAAAAAGCAGTATTAGCATTACGTGAGCCATCTTTAGGCCCAGTATTTGGCATTAAAGGTGGTGCTACAGGTGGAGGACATTCACAAGTAGCTCCTATGGAAGATATTAATTTGCATTTTACAGGAGATATCCATGCAATAACAACAGCCAATAATCTTTTAAGTGCAATTATAGACAATCACATTTGGCAAGGAAATGAACTAGAAATAGAAAAAGTAACATGGAAAAGATGTTTAGATTTAAATGACAGAGCATTAAGAAAAGTGGAAGTATCACTTTCTGGTGAGAAAAATATGAAACCAAGAGAAGATGGATTTGATATAACTGTTGCATCTGAGATAATGGCAATTTTATGTTTGGCAAAAGATATGAAAGACCTAAAACGAAGATTAGGAAATATAGTAATTGGCTATAATAAACAAAATAAACCAGTAACTTGTAGAGATTTAAAAGCTGATGGAAGTTTAGCGGTAATTCTTAAAGATGCAATAAAACCAAACTTAGTTCAAACTCTAGAAAATAATCCAGTTTTAATACATGGAGGACCATTTGCTAATATTGCACATGGATGTAATAGTATAATTGCAACAAATATGGCATTAAAAATGGGAGACTATGTAGTTACAGAAGCTGGTTTTGGAGCTGATCTAGGAGCAGAAAAATTTTTAGATATAAAATGTAGATTGCTAGAAAAAGCACCTGATGCAGTTGTAATAGTAGCAACATTAAGAGCTTTAAAATATCATGGTGGAGTAAGTAAAGAAGAGTGTTCACAAGAAAATATAGAAGCACTAAAAATAGGCATTCATAATTTATTAAGACATATTGATAATATAAAGAAATATGGAATAACACCAATTGTTGCAATAAATAAATTTGTTACAGATACTGATAGAGAAATAGAAATATTAAAAGAAGAACTAAACGGAGTTGTAGAAGTAAGTTTATTAGAAAACTGGGCAAAAGGTGGAGAAGGAGCAGTAGATTTAGCACAAAAACTTACAAAAATATGCGAAAAAGAAAATAATTTTAAATATATATATGATATTAATGATACTGTTGAAGAGAAAATAAAAGCTGTAGCACAAAAGATTTATGGAGCAACTGATGTAGAATATTCAGATACTGCAAAAGAACAATTAAAAGAACTAAACAGTTCAAAATTTCCAGTATGTATTGCAAAAACACAATATTCTTTCTCAGATGATCCAAAAGATTTATTAGGAGATAAACCATTTAATCTTCATGTAACAGAACTAAAATTAAAAGAAGGTGCAGAGTTTATTGTTGTTTTAACAGGAAAGATAATGACAATGCCAGGGCTTCCTAAAAAGCCAGCGGCAGAAAATATAAATATTGACGAAAATGGAGTAATAGAAGGAATATTTTAATATATTGTATAAAAACACCATATATGGATAAAATAATTTTAAATTGTTTTATAAGTGTGGTGTTTTTTATGTTTAAAAAGATAAAAAATAAATCGTTAAAAATTCTGGCAATTTTGTCAGTAATTATATTGTTAGCAACTACATTCCTTATTATATTATCAAAAGTTCCTGAGGAAAACGAAGTAGAGGCACTTTCTAAATATGGCTCCAGAGGTAGTGAAGTTACACAAATACAAACTAAATTAAAAAGATGGGGATATTATAATGGGAATATAGATGGAATTTATGGAAGTCAAACGGTGGAAGCTGTTAAGTATTTTCAAAGAAAAAATAATTTAGTTGTAGATGGAATTGCTGGTAAAAATACATTAGAGGCTATGGGAATATTTAATTCATCATCATCTAGTTCATCAAGTTCAAATTCATCAGACTTAAACCTATTAGCAAGAGTTATATATGGCGAAGCTAGAGGAGAACCTTACACTGGACAAGTAGCTGTTGGCGCAGTTGTATTAAATAGGGTTAAAAGTAGTTCTTTTCCAAATACAATTTCGGGAGTTGTATATCAAAGTGGAGCGTTTGATGCTGTACGAGATGGACAAATAAATTTAACGCCTAATTCTACAGCCAAAAAAGCTGCCCAAGATGCTTTAAATGGTTGGGATCCATCATATGGCGCTATATATTATTTTAATCCTGCAACTGCAACAAATAAATGGATATGGTCGAGACCAATGACTGTAACAATAGGAAATCATAGATTTTGTAAATAAGGATTTAGGGACGTTCTTGTTTTCCCTGTTATAAAGAAAATATAGCCATCTAGCTAAAATCTAGGTGGCTAAAAAAATCCCTATTAACAATAGGGATTTTAGCACCGTCCCCGAATCCCTTGTCCTACAATCCCTAAATTATGTAGAAAATTGAAAGCCTTATTTTCTTGACAAACAATGGACATATTGATAAGATATGAAAAGAAAAATAGGAGGATAAATTAATGATATTATATCCTGATTTTTATTGCAAAAATATAAAAGATGTAGATATAGATAAATTAAAAGAAAATAATATAAAAGGAATAATTTTAGATGTAGATAATACATTAATAGATTTAGATCATAATTTATTAGAAGGTGCAGAAGAATGGTGCAATAATTTAAAAGAGCAAAATATAAAATTCTGCATTTTATCTAACTCAAATAAAAAAGAAAAGGTAAAAAAAGTAGCTAAAACCTTAGATATTCCATACATATATTTTGGAACGAAACCTTTAAAAAGAGGATTTAAAAAAGCAAGTGAAACATTAAATTTACCTTATAATGAGTTAGCAATAATAGGAGATCAAATTTTTACAGATATTATAGGCGGTAATAGATGTAAAATGTATACAATATTAGTTGAACCAATTAGTACGAGAGAATTGTATATTACTGCTATAAAAAGAGGAGTAGAACATAAAATAATAAAACAATATAGAAAGAAACATCTAAATGAGAAAGAAGGATAAATCATGTTTTTTAATGATGTACATATAATGGTATATGTAGCATTTGGAATTTTAGGTCTAATTGTTGGAAACATATTACCACATATAAATAAAAGATTAATAGAACATAAAAGGGTATTTGATAAATCGTTTTTTACAGAATATCCAAAGAATTTTGAACCACATTACATACATATGCTATTAATAGCAGTAATATATGTTTTATTACTATATAAATTTGGGTTGCAACCAAATTTTATACAAAACTTAGACTTAATAAAATTTATGATATTAACACCAATGCTATTTTCAGTTGCTGTTATTGACTTTAAAGAAAATATAATACCAAATAGATTATTGCTAACAATGGCAGAAATAGGATTATTACTAACATTTATTTATGGAATATCAGATATTAATTTAGCAATGGATATGTTATTAGGAATGTTAGTAGGAACTGTAATTTTTGGAATATTAACATTATTAGGAAGACTCGTTTCTGGAAAAGATGCCATGGGAATGGGCGATGTAAAACTAATGGCTGCATTAGGACTTTTCTTTGGGTCTTCCAACATTTTAGCAATATCAATAATATCATTTTTATTAGGAGCAATAATTAGTATAATACTAATATTAACTAAAAAAAGAAAGATTGACGATTATATACCTTTTGGACCTTTTATAGTTATTGCAGCATATATATCAATATTTGTACCTTTTAGTGCAATCTTATTTGTATTACTAAAAGTTTTTACATTAGGACTATATAAAGTATAGTAGTTTTATTTGGGGGTTGATACTAATGAATGAAAAAATTAAATGGTTAAGAGAAAAATTAAGTACACTAGATTTAGATGGAATGATTGTATCTAATCCTGTAAATATTAAGTATTTAACAGGAATTGATGCAGAAGGAGTTTTATTAATTACAAGAAAAGAAAATATTTATATAACAGACGCAAGATACACAGAACATATTAATAGCATACTTACCATTGATGATGAAATAAGTTTATATGATTATAAAGATATTGACCCTATAGATTATGAAAATTTATTTATGTTTTGTAGTAATGTAGGATTTGAAGAAAATTATGTGACATATGCTAAATATAAAGAATATAAGCAAGTATATAAGATAAATAATTTAGTTGAAACAGACAATTTTATAGAAACACAAAGAATGATTAAAGCTCCAGATGAAATTAACAATATACAAAAAGCATGTAAAATTACAGATGCATGTTTTAATCATATCTGTAATTTCATTAAAGTAGGAATGACAGAAAAAGAAATAGCATTTGAAATAGAACATTATTTTAGAACACATGGTGCTGATGGAATAGCTTTTGATACAATCGTAGCATCTGGAAGCAATTCGTCAATGCCACATGCAATTCCAACAGACAGAAAAATAGAAGCTGGTGATCCAATTACTATAGATTTTGGATGTAAATATAAAGGATATTGTTCAGATATGACAAGAACAATCTTCGTAGAATATGTACCAGAAGGGATAAAACCAATATATAATTTAGTATTAAAAAATCAAGAATTAACATTAGATGCTATGCAGGAAAATGCAAATGCTAGAATATTAACAATGATGGTAGAAAGTGATTTTAAAGTAAATAGATATACATTAGACCATAGCCTAGGACATGGGGTTGGCTTAGATATTCATGAAAAGCCATTTATAGGTAAAAAAGACTTTTTATTAAAAGAAAATATGATTGTAACAGATGAGCCAGGAATTTATTTACCAGGTATGTTTGGTGTAAGAATAGAAGATACTGTGCTAGTTACAAAAAATGGTTGTATAAGATTAACAGAATCTGATAAGAATTATATTATAGTAAATAATTAAAATTGCTACTAAAAACATGATATACTTGATTTTTATGCATATATGTAGTAAAATAGACAAAGTGTAAAAAAGAGAAATAAAAGAAAATATTAGGAGGTAATAATTATGGCAGAAGTTTATTCAGCAGGAGATTTTAGAAATGGAACAACATTTGAAATGGATGGAAATGTATTTAAGGTAGTAGAATTCCAACATGTTAAACCAGGAAAAGGATCTGCTTTCGTAAGAACAAAATTAAAAAATGTTATTACAGGAGCAGTTATAGAAAAAACATTTAACCCATCAGAAAAATATCCAGGAGCAGAAATAGAAAAAAGAGATATGCAATATCTATATGAAGATGGTGGATTATATTATTTTATGGACAATAATACATATGAGCAAATACCATTAAATGAAGAACAAATTGGTGATGCTTTGAAATATATGAAAGAAAATATGGATATGAAGATTTTATCATATAAAGGTAAAGTATTTGCAGTAGAGCCACCAATGTTTGTAGAGTTAGAAGTTACATATACAGAACCAGGTTTTAGTGGAAATACAACTACAACATCTGGTAAACCTGCTAAACTAGAAAATGGATTAGAAATAAGTGTTCCTTTATTTGTAGAAATAGGGGATAAAATAAGAATAGATACTAGAACTGGTGAATATATGGAAAGAGTCTAAAAGAAAGAGGAGTTGTTATGGGAATAAAAGAACAATTGCAAAAACTAATGTTAGATATGAAAGCAAACATTAGAGATGAAAAAGACTTAAAATATGTTCAAGAAAATGTTATTACAACATTGGCAGATATGTTACAAAAAATGGACGATTTAAATAATAATAATCAAATAAAAATTGCTAAGCTAGAAGAAAAAATAGATAGAATGGCAAAAGAACTATATCTTAATGATGTATATGATATAGAAATTGTTTGTCCATATTGTAATTATCAATTCGAAACAGAGTTTGATGAAAATCAAAAAGAAGTGAAATGTCCAGAATGTAATAATGTAATAGAATTAGACTGGTCTTGTGATGATGATTGCGAAGATGGCTGTGATTCTTGTGGCGGCTGTGGACATCATCATGATACAGACCAAGATTTAGAAGATGATATGTAAAGATTAAAAGTGCATAAAATATATGCGCTTTTTTGTTTATGTTTTTTAAATAAACTTAAAAATATTCAAGAGGATTTACATATTTATCATTAATTCGCATTCCTAGGTGAAGATGAGTACCAGTTGTAGCACCATTAGTAGGTCTTCCGGTGGAGTCTGTATATTTATTTCCTGGCACGCCATAAACATATTTTGGACCAACATTTGCAATAACTTGTCCTTGGATAACAAAATCACCTTCTGCGACCAAATAATTAGGAGAAATGTGACAATATGTAATTTTGAAGTCACCAAAAGATAAAGTTAAAGTATAGCCACCAGCACCAAGAAAACCAAGAAAGGTAATTTCGCCATCTGCAATAGCAATTAAATTAGTACCTTCTGGAGCACCTATATCTGTTCCATAATGATATGAAGAAGCACCTGCAGTTGGAGAAGTTCTTTTGCCAAAGGGAGAAGTTATTTTGGTATAACCTGGTATTGGCCAAGCAAATCCAGAAGAAGAGATAGTAATATAGTTACTATATATTAAATTTTGATTAGAAGTAGTTATATTTAAAGATACAAAGAATGTTGTAAATATAAACAGAATTATAAAAAATGTAATAAAGAATTTATAAAACAATGAAACCTCCATATTAGGTGCTAACTAGAATACTTAGCACCTAATTTTTCTTTTAAAGATTTTAAAAATTGTATTTTGGTCTTAGAAAATTTAGGGTATTCTATGAACACTCTTGTATTAACAGTTAATTTTGGCAATTCAATATGAGTATTCGTCTGAAATAAATTTCCATTGTAACAGCTATTAAAAATATTATATAAAAATAATTGAACGCTTTTAAGCTCATTAGCAGATAAATTATTTAATTGTTTACGAACAGTATTAGTAATTTCGTCTGAATTGGGGAAGACTAGATATTTAGAAACATCTTTAACATTTTTATTAATTATAGAATTTAATATATTAGTTGCTAAAATTTCTGAATCCATATATATCACCTAGAATTAATTATCTTTTATAAAAATAAAAAGTCTACTAGGTTAGTAGTAGACTTTGTGGCAGGGGTAGAAGGATTCGAACCCTCACAGGCGGTTTTGGAGACCGATGTGCTACCATTAACACTATACCCCTAAAAAATAAGCAATAATATAGTATCATAATGAAAAAATATATGCAATAGTTTTTTGAAAAAATATTGTTATAAATTTAAAATTGTGATAAAATAATATATGTACTTGGGGATGTAATGGTCTCGACATTAATCTAGAAGTATAAAAAGCGAGTAGTGGATGGTTGCTTTGGCCACTTAAAAAAAGCAAAATTAAATATAAACGCTAATAACGAAGAATTAGCTTACGCTGCCTAGTTGCAACGTCGTCTAAATTATAAAGCCTACTGTTATAATTTGGGCGCCAAATTAAAGTAGGAAACGAAGCTATTAGTTCTCTGGAATAGTGGGTAATTAAGAGATACCATATATATTGTTTTGTTTATTAATCAATTTATATGGGAAATTTAAATAATAAACTGCACTCGGAGAAATTTATATGGAAGGGTTAGTGGACAGGAGTTCGATTCTCCTCATCTCCACCAATTAGGACACAAAATTAACCGTTTTGTGTCTTTTTCTATTTTTGAGAATATTTATATTTGACTAAAAAGTAAGATAGGAAAAAATTAAATACAATAATTAATAGGTTTAGTTGCCCTTCTTAAAGAAACCTAAATTTATTATTTATAATCAAAATAGAAAAATAATAAACTAATAATATAGATTTTATTGTGTGAGTAATATGATAATGATATAATCAAAAGAATAATAATTTATAGGAGAGTTTATTATGAATAAAAAAAGAAAAATTATAGTAATAGTAATTATAGTTTTAATTAGTATTTTAGGATTATGGATTAGCGGAATAATTCCAAAACAAATAGCAAGAATTTCTGCTACAAATTATTTAAAAAATAATTTTCCCGAAAAGCAATATAAATATGTAAGCATTGAATGGGCTTCTAGCTTCGGTGGTTATGTGATTACATTCAAAGATGAAAAGGATAAAAGAGCAAGCTTTATAATGGTAAATAAATATTGGCCGGTTTATCCTACCCAAGGAACAAATGCACTATTAGAGAGCTATAACGTAGAATATAAAGGAATATCAGATATAAATGACTTCTATATTCATAGCATTACAGATGGCTATACAGACCTTAGAACCTTACCTCAAAATTATTCTATAGAACAAGCACAAAAAGATAATTGTTTTGTAATAGGAGCAACAGTTTTTAATGATAATTTGTATAGTGATTTTATGGATAAATACAACAAAAAAGAAAATGCATTTATTAGAGTAGTTCAATCTACACCTGAAGGAGATATTTTTATAATAGATGTATTATATGAGGCAAGAAATGATAAAATTCACATCGTAAAAGATGATACAAGAGATAGGTATCTAGCACAAGAAGACAAAACTATTAAATATAAAGCTTATGAAAAAACTGGAGTATTGAATTACCAAAATTCACAATATTGGGTTGCTTATAACGGAGAACTACCTAATGAAAGCACAGCAGAGGACATAATTAATTCTGGTGATTTATTAATAATTACAACAGTTAACTAAATTACAATTTAAGAAAATCCCCTACTTTCATCAAAATAAAAAGTAGGGGATTTAGTGATTTTGAAATGTCGAAAATGCAGAAGTTAATAAAACTTTACACTTCCATTTTTGGAAGAAATGAAACCAGTTGCGGTATATTCACCACTCAGATTAGGTGCATTTGTGCAACTTCCATTTTTAGAACTTACCTTGACAGTAGAAGCTCCGATATTACCGAGCATACAATCAATGCTTCCATTTTTAGTGGAAACATTTAATTTTACTTCGGATTTAACATAAGATTCAATCTTGATGCTTCCATTTTTGCATTCAAGAGATAAGGTTTCGAAAGTCACATTTTTTAGCTGAATACTACCATTTTTGCTGCTTGCAGTAATCATTGTCGCATCTGAACCATCTATAGAGATACTTGAGTTATCTGTTTGGACATCAAGTATTTCCAGCGTGGTATGTGGAATACACACGTCTAGCTCTAAATTGGAGAAGCTACCGCTGATAACTACTCCATTAATAATGTTTACTCCTGATGACATAGATTCAAATTCAGCTGTAATCTGAATTTCGTTGGCAGCAATTTTGGATAAAGAAAATCTGAAATCCAAAGAAGAAGCAGATCCATGTAATCTAGCAACAATTTTGGACTCATGATTTTCAATGATGTTTACCCGCACATTATTGCTGATAACACGTATTTTTGAGACTCCTACTGATGAAATTTTTTTTGTTTCATCAATTTTCTTGCCATTAATAATAATGTTATTACCGTTAATTCCTCCAAAAAAGTTAAATGTCGACATATTCTTTCCTCCAATTACTTTGTGTAATAAATATTATTAGTTACAAAATACAAGAAGATTTTTTCAACTCGTACAGTATATTAATTATAACATAAAAATTGGAAATAATGAATAGAAGGATTGTAATTCTAAAAAAGTGGAGGTGTAAATCGTCCTAATTCAAATGGGCAACAATTTTTATAAAATGAAATATACTTAGAATATTATTAAAAATAATATTTGAAGTGTATTTTTAAATTGAATTTATATCATTATTATGATAGTATTCAAGTAGTAAATTTAGATAGTGTAAAGTAGTCTATGAAAAAATAGAATATGAAAACATTATCCAAAAAAT
>CAMMLJ010000002.1 GCA_946497695.1 uncultured Clostridium sp.
AGAACAATGAAATACAAGGGGGGTTGCATAAAAGTGTAATCAACTGGTATCCAGGTCATATGGCAAAAACAAAAAGACAAATACAAGAAGACCTAAAACTAATAGATGTAGTAGTAGAACTATTAGATAGCAGAATACCAATATCTAGTAGAAATCCAGATATAAATACAATAGTAAAAGGAAAAAAGAAAATAATTGTGTTAAATAAAAGTGACTTAGCTGATGACAAAGAAACAATAAAATGGGTAGAGTATTTTAAAGCACAAAAAATTCCAGCAGTAATAACAGACGCCAATAGCGGAAAAGGAATAAAAGAAGTTATAAAACAAGCAGAATTAATAATGAAAGATGAACTAGATAAAAGAGAAGAAAAAGGAAGAACTGGTAGAAAAATTAGAATAATGATACTAGGAATACCAAATGTAGGAAAATCATCTTTTATAAATAGACTAGCTAATAAAAATTCTTTAGAGGTAGGTAATAAACCAGGTGTTACAAGAAAAAAACAATGGATAAAAATTAGTAATAGCATAGAGCTTCTAGATACACCAGGGGTTCTATGGCCAAAATTTGAAAATGATGAAGTAGCTCTTAATTTAGCATATACAGGAACAATAAAAGATGATGTATTAGAAAAGACAGATGTAGCATTCTATTTTCTAAAGTATATGTTAGAAAACGAAATAGATAAATTAGTAGCAAGATATAACTTAAGCAAACAAGAAATATTAAATTCATTAGAAAATCAAACTAGACCAGAAAATGAGATAATATATGATATAATGTTACAAATAGGAAAATCACGTGGAGCAGTTGTTTCTGGTGGAAATGTAGATGATGTTAAAACTGCGAATATAATATTAGAAGATTTTAGAAGTGGTAAATTAGGAAGAATTACTTTAGAAAAAGTAAAATAAAAGAAAGGTGGAATAGAATGGAAAACATAGCAGAGCCCAAAAGAACTCCAGAAGAAGTTAATTTTTTAAATCCACTAGTTTGGGCATATGTAGGTGATAGTGTTTATGAACTATTTATTAGAACAAATTTAGTAAATAATTCGAATGAAAAAGTACATAAATTACATGTTAGTGCAATCAAATTTGTTAAAGCGGCAGGACAGGCTAAAATTTTAAAAGCGATAGAAGAGGAATTAACAGATGATGAAAAAAACATAGTTCGAAGAGCAAGAAACACTCAAAACCATCATATAGCCAAAAATGCTACGCCAGCAGAATATGCATATGCAACAGCATTTGAAGGACTAATTGGATACTTATATTTAACGAAGCAAGACGAAAGATTAAAATATATATTAAATAGAGCTTTAGAGGAAGGAAATAAATAATATGAATGAAGAAAAGAAAAAATATTATTCTAGGATATTGTTTAAAACGGTCGTATTAGTATTTACTTTAGTACTATTATTTCTTGCATATAAACTTGCAATGTTTTATGTACCATTTATAATTGCATTTTTAATTGCTACAATGATAGAGCCATTAATAAAATTTTTTATGAATAAATGTAAACTGAAAAGAAAGGCTTCAGCGACTATTTCTTTAATATTAGTTGTTGTAATAATTGGTTCTTTAATTGCAGCATTAATTTCTGCAATTATATCTGAATCAAGAGTGTTATTAGATAATTTAAACTCCTCAATGGACGGTGTATATAATTGGGGAATGGAACTTATAAATAATTTGGCGAATGGGAAAATAGTTGTACCTCAAGATTGGATTTCTACTGTACAAGATTCTTTAGGTAGTATTATAGATATTGTAAAAAACATAGTGTACAGTTTTGCAACAGGAGTAATTAATTTTGCAGGACAAGTTCCAGGAGCTATTACATATACAGTTATAACAATTCTTGCAATAATATTTATGTGTTTTGATAGGGATTATGTTAAAAAATTATTAAAACAACAAATACCAAAAAAATGGCTTGAAAAAGCTAATGAAATAATTGTAAAATCATTAAAGATAATATGGAATTATATAAAAGCAGAGGCAAGATTGTCATTATTATGTTTTATATTAATTACTATAGGATTGAACATTCTTAACTTATGTGGATTTAATATAGAGTATGTAGCAATAATGTCTATTTTAATAGGATTTGTAGATTTATTACCACTATTTGGTGCAGGATTTATAATGGTTCCTTGGACAGTTGTATTATTAATACAAGGAAATGCACCTGCAGGAATTGCTGTATTTGTTTTATGGCTTGCTTGGTCTGTTATAAAACAATTCTTAGAGCCAAAATTTGTAAGCAAACAAATGGGAATGCACCCAATATTTACACTATTAGGAATGTATACAGGATTTAAATTATTTGGTGTAATTGGATTATTATTAGGTCCAATAATATTCTTAATTATAAGGGAAGTATTTTCTAATAATGTAAATAAAGGAATATTAAAAGACTTTTTTGAGCTAGAATAGGGATTTAGGGACGGTCCTTAAATCCCTATGGAAAGGCGTATATATGAATAATGAAGAAATACGAAATAAATTAATAGAACTAAGTGATGCAAAATATAAGGAATTTCATTCTGGGCTATGCCCAGGAATGGATACAGAAATGCTTGGAGTAAGTATTCCAAAAATAAGGAAATTAGCAAAAAAAATTGTAAAAGATAATCCGGAGGAATACTTAAAAAATCCAGAAGAAGAGTATTACGAAGAACTAATGTTACAAGCGTTAGTAATAGCAAATTTAAAAATAAATTTAGAAAAAAAGAAAGAATATATAATTAATTTTGTGCCAAAAATAAATTGTTGGGCAGTATGTGACAGTTTTTGTGCAGGGTTAAAAGATGCAGATAAAAATCCAGAATTTTTTTGGAAAATTATAAGTAAGTATTTTAAATCTAAAAAAGAATATGAAATAAGATTTGCTGTTGTAATGTTATTAGACCATTATGTAAAAGAAGAATATATAAACGAAATTTTTGAAGTAATAGACAATATAAAAAATGAAGAGTATTATGTAGAGATGGGAATAGCATGGCTTGTGGCAGAAATGTATATCAAGTTTCCAAAACAAACAATGAAATATTTAAAAAATTGTAATTTAAATAAATTTACATACAATAAAGCTTTACAAAAAGCAAGAGAATCATATAGAGTAAGTAAAGAAGAGAAAGAAATTTTAAATAAGATGAAGAAAAAATAATAGGAGGAATATATAATGAAAAAGCCAGAATTATTAGCACCAGCAGGTTCATACGAAAAGGCAAAAACAGCATTTAGATATGGGGCAGATGCTGTGTATTGTGGTACATCATCATTATCTTTAAGAACAAGAGCAGAAATGAATGATGATGCATTAGCAAAAACAATTGAATACGCACATAGTATAGGAAAAAGAGTCCATGTTGCACTTAATATATTTGCTTGGGATACTAATTATGAAGAAATAAGAAAACAAGCAAAAATGTTACAAGACATGAAAGCAGACGGAATAATTGTTGCAGATGGTGGAGTTGTAGAAACTGTAAAAGAATATGCACCAAATGTAGATATACATATAAGTACACAAGCAAATGTAGTAAGTTTAGAGTCAGCTAAGTTTTGGTATAAAAATGGAGCTAAAAGAGTAATCTTAGCAAGAGAATTAAATAAAGAACAAATAAGATATATGATGCAAAACAAACCAGAAGATTTAGAAGTAGAAATGTTTGCACATGGTGCAATATGTTTTGGGTACTCAGGAAGATGTTTCTTAAGTGATTTTTTAGCTTGTAGAAGTGCAAACTTAGGAGATTGTGCACAAAGTTGTAGATGGGCATATAATTTATATGTAGAAGAAGCAAATAATCCAGGAAATTTAATGCCTGTAGAAACAGATGAAAAAGGTACATATATATTTTCATCTAAAGATTTATGCTTAATACACGAGATACCAGAAATTGTAGATATGGGACTTGATAGTTTGAAAATAGAAGGAAGATTAAAAACAGAATATTATCTAGCAACAATAGTAAATACGTATAGAACTGCAATAGATGACTATGTTAAAGATCCTAAAAATTATAATGCAGATAAGTACATGCAAGAACTTGAAAAAACTAAAACAAGGGGCTTAACTACTTTCTATTTTAATGATAGAAATAATAAGGATTTCCAAGAATATGAAGGAAAACAATATAATCCAAATTATGAATTTGGTGGAAAAGTAGTAGAAACAGTTAATGGAAAAACTTCTGTAGAAATAAAGAATAAATTATCTGTTGGTGACGAAATGGAAATTATAATTCCAGGAAAAATAGAAGTAGTAAAATTTACTATAGAAAAATTATGGGATTATGAAACAGACGAAGAAATAGAAACAATAAATCCAGGGGTAAAAGATCAAAAAGTAAAGATGCAATTACCAATAGAAGTAGAAGAAGGTTGGATTATAAGAAGAAAAAAATAGGGAAATAGGGACGTTCCTTAAATCCCTATAGAAGAAAAAATAAACTAAAGATAAGGTGATAGTATGTTTAGTCTGGATAAAGAAAAAATATTAGCTGAAGTAAAAAAAATACAAGAAGGAAAAGAAGATCGAAGCGAATTAATTGATTTAATAGGTGGAAAAGACTTAGAAGAAATTTTCGATGAACAAACAATAAGTAAATTGCAAGATGTTTTAATACGAACAAATAAAGTTCATGATTTGTTGGAAGAACAAGAAAGTTTTGATGTTCTAGAAGGTTTGTTAAATAAAAAAATAACGGGAAATTTAGGAAAGTTTTATAATATTAAGCCAGAATATATATTAAGTTTAGAACCGGAAGAACAAGCTAAACTTGCTCATACTTTTTCTGAAGGAGAGCCGGACTTAGAAGAACTTTTAAAAAAATTATGGTCACAAAATATAAAGACAAATGCTTGTGCAGGGGAAAAGGACAATGCATATTTATATGTAACGTTTCCAAAACGTGATATAAATAATATTTCTAGAATGGAAGAAGTTACTTCTAAAGAGGAAACAGATGTTGATATAATTACTTATGAAGATAGTATTTCTATAACTTTACATGGAAAGAAACCAGATTTATATAAAGATTTATTAGTAGAATTTAGTAAAGAAGACAAACCAAATCAATTTATAAAAGCATTAATGGATTCAATGGCATTCGAAAAAGAAGTTGCAGAAGCTAGAGTCAGAAATGAGAGTACTGGAAAATATTCAGAAGAAGAAATAGAGGAAATAATAGCAAATACTGCAAAAGAATTACATGATCAACATGAAGAAGAGAAGAGTATTTTAACTGATGTAATTAATAGGGGACAAGAAGAAATTGCTAAATTAGAAGAAGAAAACGTTGCATTAAAGCAAAAATATGATAGATTACATGAAACAAATGGAAGATTAAAAAATTTTGTAGTGCATAGAATTGGTAAAATTCCGTTTTTAGGTAGAAGAGTATTAAAACTGATGAATGAAGAGGTAAAAGCTTTACCAGAAGGAAATTCACAAACTGGTAATGATGAAATTAATACAGGAAGATAGGGATTAGGGATTTGGGGACAGTCCTAAAATCCCTTTTTTTATATTATTTTTCCGAAAAGGATGAAGAGATGATTATACCGATTAAACAAAATAATATAGATAATATTCCAGTTGTATTAAAACTAATATTAGGGAGAAGAATAAACACAGATCCCAAAACGAATCCTAATATAGAATAGTAAGTTTGGGAATGATATTTATTAAGTAAAAATTGTATTAATTTCATACATAAAAATCCACCAATAAGTAATCCAATTCCCATAGGAAGTAATATTCTCATATTCATTATAGATACTGCATATAGGTATGTCTCATAAACACCAAGTAACATTAAAATAACAGTACTACTAACTCCTGGTACTACAACTCCAAGACTCATTAAAAAACCAGCAAGTAATAAAAATTCAAAACTATAGTTATCTCCATAATATATTCCAACATTACTAGACATTTTATTTTCCAATAAAAGTAATAAAATAGCAATAATAAATGATACTATAAAAAATAGGATATATCGCAATTTGAATTTTTCTTTTGAATTACAAATTTTAAGAATAGAAGGAATACAACCTAAAATAAGACCAATGAAGGTAAAAGATGTTATTTCTGGATATCTTTCGAATAAAAAGAGAATAATATTGCTAAAGATAATTATTCCAGTAAGTCCACCTAATATAAAAGGAGTAAGAAATTTAATATTATTCTTCCAATCCTTAAAAAAGTTTAATATACTATTTAAAAGAGTTTCGTAAATACCAAAAATTACACATAATACACCACTGCTTATACCGGGTATGATTGCGCCAGCGCCAATCAGAATACCTTTAATGTAATTAAAAAGAAATTTCATAATACACCTCTGTTATATGTATATGGAAGGAAGTAAAGAATATGACAAATAAAGAAGTTATTGAAGCGTATACTAAAACTAAAGAAAGTCTAAATCCAATTTTAGATGAACTTCAAGAAATGAATGGATTTGTATCTAGAAATGATATTATAGAAATTGCTAAGTATTTAGATATTTCCGAAAAAGAGATAATGATACTTTTAAAATATAAGAAAAATATTAAATTAGAAAAACAAGGTGAAAATATAGTAATTGTATGTAAAGGACCAAACTGTTTAAAGAATGGGGCATTAGATATAATAAGAGAAATTGAAAAGGAATTTAATATAAAAGAAGGTCATACGAGTAAAGATGGAAAAATCACACTAGAGACTAAAAATTGTTTTAAAAAATGTAGTTTTGCTCCAAATGTTGAAATAAATGGAAAATTATATAGCAACTGTTCAAAACAGGATATTGTTAAAATTTTAAAAAATGTGATATATTAATAAAAAACTTAGAAAGGAAGGTAATTGTATGAAAAAAGTAGCTGTAATGATTGCTGATGGAACAGAGGAGATAGAGGCTCTTACTGTAGTAGATGTTATGAGAAGAGCAAATATTAAATGTGATATTGTAAGTGTAAATGGAAGAGAAATAAAAAGCTCACATAATATAGAAATTTTGGCAGACAAAGTGATTGATGAATCTATTAAAGATTATGATATGATTGTATTGCCAGGAGGTTTGCCAGGAGCATATAATTTAGCAGAAGACAAATTATTAATAGAAACTTTAAAAGAGTTTAGCAAAGATAGTAATAAATATATTGGTGCTATATGTGCTTCTCCAGCTATTGTTTTATCTAAAGCAAACATAGAAGAGGGAAAAAACATAACATCATATCCAGGTAAAGGATTTGAAGATTTATTAAAGAAAGCAAACTATACTGAAAATTTAGTAGAAGTAGATGGAAATATTATAACAAGTAGAGGTCCTGCAACAGCAATTCTATTTGCATATAAATTATTAGATGTTTTAGGTCATAATTCTAAAGAAGTAAGCGATGGAATGCTTTGGAATTTATTATAGGGAAAAAGGAACGTTCCTAAATCCCCATTCAATTAGAAAAATAGGGAAAAAAGGAACGTCCCCAAATCCCGAAGGAGGAAGCATAATGGAATTTGAAAGAGGAATAAATTACTATGAATTAGATGGAATGAATGTGGTTCATCATTCAAATTATATAAGATATATGGAAGAGGCAAGAATATATTTATTAGATAAAATGGGATTACCATATAAAAAAATAGAAGATAATGGAATAATGATTCCTGTTTTAGAAGTTAATTACAAATATAAGTATCCTGCAAAATTTGGAGACACAATAGTTGTGAAAGTAGATATAGCTGAATTTGATGGTATAAAATTAAGCATGAGATATGAAATTAGAAATAAAGAAACTGGAAAAGTTTTAGGAGCAGGTGAGACAAAACATTGTTTCACAAATTCTAATATGAGACCAATATCATTAAAAAAAGTAAACAAAGAATTTTATGATATATTTGAAAAATATGCTAAATAAATTAAGTAAAGGTACATAGAAAGTTACTATGTACCTTTTATTGTGTAAAGAGAAAACGTACTTCTATATGTGTAATAAAATAGCTATACACAAGTACTTTTATATTTTTATTTCCAACAATGAAATGATTTTATAGAAATAAAATTTAAAAATTTTTTGTAGAAATATATCACAATAAAAATATTAATGGTATAATTAAAAAAAATATCAAGGAGAACTCTTATGCTAAACGAAGTATTAGAAAATTCAAAGAATGAATTAATGCAAATAATTCAAAAAAGTGAAGGCTTGCAAACAAGGAAAGTAGAGTTAGAAGCAGAAATGCAAGAAACAAAGGCAGCTATATTAAGCTTAAATCAAGAAAATAGAGGGCTTTCTATATATAGAAAAAGAAATCCTATAGTAGAGTTTTTTATGAAGACTTTTTCTAAGCAATATAAGCAAGAACTAAAGACTTCAGCTAACAATACTAAAAAATTAAAAGAATTAAATGAAAAAATGGCAAACCTTAGGTTAGAAAAAAGAAAATTAGATTTAGACGAGCAAACACTAAACCCAGAAAGAGCAAAGGGTCAACTTAAAAAAATGGAAAATACTGATATAGCAATACATATGTTAGTTAATGAAAAACCAGACCTAACTAAAAATCCAGAATTTATGAAGGATTTGGTTAATAGAAATATGCAATATATCGAATATGATGATTCTAATGCACCAGAATTATATATGCAATATATAGAAAAAATGATTCAAAAATTGGAAGAAGCTAAAGAAAGAACTAATGCAAACGAATTTGCAATAAATATGCCTATTAATACTGCAAAAAAAATATTGGAAGAATTAAATTCTCCAAAAGAAGTAGAGCAAGGAAAATATAAGATACCTAAAAGGTTTTTGTTTGAAGGTCTAAGAAAATCTAGTAAAAGAGATTTAGAATTATTAGAAAAAGGCGAAATGATAGATATATTATCAGTTGGAAGAGATTATTTACGTGAAGATGGATGCTATAAATTAGAGTATGGTAAAAAGTTAGAAGAATTATATGAGGATAAAGACAAATTTTTAGTTATGCATTATATAAATGCGTCATATCATTTTAGAGGAAAAGACGAAACTATTGAAATTAAAAATAATATATATAAGGAAGGCTTACATTCTTCAATTCAGGGAATGGATTGTATTAATGCTTTAGATAGAACAGCACATGGAAATTTTGAAGACGATAAATCTTTTATGGAATTAATCGCTCCAGAACATAAAATAATTATTATGCTACCTAGAAAATTATTAGCTAAAAATGCAGAAGAACCAATTTGGAATTCTGATTTTCCAGAAGCAGATATACAGCATCCTGGATATATTTCACCAGAATATGTATATGGGTATATTAATCCAGATACAGAAGAAATTGAGGAAAATACGATTCCAGTATCAGATAGAAAAAAATATAAGTATCAATTCTTAAATGGTCAAACAACTTGTGTAGATGATAGAACTAAATATTAAATATATGAAAAAAGGACTTTTTAGTCCTTTTTTAGTTTAGCTTCTAATTTTTTTATGGCTTTAGTTTCTATTCTAGAAACATATGACCTAGAAATGCCTAAATCTTTTGCGATTTCATTTTGAGTTTCTGGCTTATGACCATTAAGTCCAAATCTTCTAACAAGTATTTCTTTTTCTCTTTCTTTTAATATTTTATCTATATTATTATAAAGCTTTTCTTTTTTTAATCCTAAATCTACTTCATCTTCTATACTTTTAATATCTGCTTCTAGAACTTCTTGTAATGTTACAACATTATCATCTTTATCCTTACCAATTGGATCACTTAGTTTTACTTCTGCTTGAAGTTTTTTAGAGGAGCGTAAAAACATTAGAATTTCATTATCTATGCATTTGGCAATGTATGTAGAAAGTTTTACACCTTTATCATGTTTAAAACTATTTATACCTTTTATAAGACCAATAGTACCTATAGAAATTAAATCATCTTGCTCTATGTTAGAGGTGGAATATTTTTTTGCTACATGAGCTACTAAACGCAGGTTTTTTTCTATTAAAATATTTCTGGCTTCATTATCACCAGCTTTAAATTTATCTAAATAATATATTTCTTCTGATGGTAAAAGAGGTTCTGGAAATAAACTAGAACTTTGAATATATCCAACAACAAAAACGGCAGAACTTAAAAAAGAAATAAATCCAGCCAACGAAATAGTAGAGAACATACATATACCTCCATAAAAATCACTATATGAAAAGTATATGTTTAAAAACTATTTTTGTGCCTGGACCATTGAAATTTAAATATTTACACATAATTATAATAATTTTATCATAAAATTTAAAAAAGTACAAATACTAGAATTATATAAACAAATTAAAATGAATAACTTTAACAAAGCATTCATAAGATAAAACAGAAAAAACACAAAAATTGCACAAAAAAGATATTGAAAACAAATTAATAATATGTTAAGATACTATTAAATTAAATAAACGACAAACAAAAACTTCCCTGCATAGTGCGTGTAGACTGGAATTTTAGAACCAACAAATTTTATAAGGGAGTCCGCCTTTAAATGTGGCGTGCAAGCTTACACATCTATTTAGTAGTAAGAAGCCCACAAGCATTTAACAAGACACCCACCTACGCGAGTAGGCTCTTAAAATTTCTAAACTTCTTACGGCTAAGGCGGGGTAAGTTTTTTTATGTATATAACAAGATTAAGTGAGCCATGTTAGTGTGATTGCAAAGCAATCTGCTCATGTGGCGAAGCCACTTTTCTTAATGTATAGAAAAAATGGAAGGGTTGTTTATGACAATAAATGGAATAGTAAAAAATGGAATAATAAAATTAAAAGAAAATAATATAGAAGAACCATTATTAAAAATAAGAATTTTGGTAGCATCAGTTTTAAACAAACCTAAGGAATATATAATGGCTCATAGTGAAGATAAATTAGACGAAGTTCATGAAAAAAAGATATTAGAAGGAATTGAACAGCTAATGAATTATGTTCCAATACAGTACATAACTAATAATCAAGAATTTATGAAATTAAACTTTTTTGTCAATCAAAATGTATTAATTCCAAGAAGTGATACAGAAATATTAGTAGAGGAAGTTATAAATACATATAAAAATGAACCTGTAAAGATATTAGATATGTGCACAGGAAGTGGTTGTATTGCAATATCTTTAAAAAAATATATGCAAAATTCAGAAGTTTGTGGTATAGATATAAGTAAAGAAGCATTAAAAGTTGCACAATTAAATGCGAAAAATAATAATGTTGATGTAAAATTTAAATGTTCAGATATGTTTACAGATATAAAAAATAAAGATTTTGATGTAATTGTATCAAATCCACCATATATAAAAACACAGGTTATTAATTCACTGGATAGAGAGGTAAAAAATGAACCGATTATTGCATTAGATGGTGGAGAAGATGGCTTGTATTTTTATAAAAAAATTATCAAAGAGGCATTTAATTTTTTAACTGATAATGGTATGATCTTTTTAGAAATTGGATATGACCAAAAAGATGAATTAATCGAACTAATAAATACAGACAAAAGATATGAACTTGTTAAGACTAAAAAAGATTTGGGAGATAATGATAGAATAGTAGTTGTAAAGAAGGTGTAGAAATGTCTTTTTCATCTGAAATAAAGGAAGAATTGAGTAAACTAAATAATTTAAAAGATAAGCAAGCTGTCTATTATGAATTAGTTGGTTATTTAATAACGAAAAATACTAAGGTAGAAAAAAAGATAAAATTTTCTACAGAAAATGAATACAATATTAATAGATTTAATAAATTGCTAAATAATATGAATATAAAATATGAAATAGAAATGCAAGGAAATTTCTATGTAATAACATTTAATAAGCCAGAGAGTTTAATAAATTGTTCTTTCACTTCAAATTATGTAGCATTTAATAAACCAGAAGAAATGGAAGACAAAGATATAAAAGCCGTACTTAGAGGAGCTTTTATGGGAGCAGGATTAGTAAGCGAACCAAGTAGTACATATCATTTAGAAATTAATTTTAGTAATTTAGAAAATTTATTGCTAATAAAAGACTTAATGGAAAAATACGATATAACAGCTAAAACATTAAACAGGAATGGAAGTATTTCTTTATATATTAAAGAAGGAGAAGATATATCTAATTTTTTAGCTTGTATTGGTGCAAGTGGTGCAATGCTGAAATTTGAAGAGATAAGGGTAATAAAAGAAGCTAGAAATAATGTAAATAGAATGGTGAATTGTGAAGTTGCTAATTTAAACAAGACAGTAAATGCAGCAACTAAACAGATAGAAGCTATCAAAAAATTAAAAGATAGTAAAAAATTTACAAATTTATCTGATGAATTAAAGGAAATTGCAGAGCTTAGACTAAAAAATCCAGATGCAAGTTTAATAGAATTGGGAAATATGCTAAAAATACCAGTAGGAAAATCTGGAGTAAACTATAGATTAAACAAATTAATAAAAATAGCAGAGGAAATATAAAATGGAAAATATAGGTATATATGTGCATATACCTTTTTGTATGCGCAAATGTTATTATTGTGACTTTTGCTCATATCCAGGACAATTGGAAAAACAAGAAGATTATGTACAAGCACTAAAAGAAGAAATAAAAGAAAGAAGCAAAAGAGTAAAAAATTATATAGACACAATATATATTGGCGGTGGAACCCCATCAATTATAGATGCGTCATATATAGTAGAAATTTTAAATTGTATAAGAGATAATTATAAAGTAAAAAAGAATGCAGAAATAACAATCGAGGTAAACCCAGGTACTGTAACAGAAAACAAGTTGGCATTATATAAAGATGCCGGAATAAATAGATTAAGTATAGGCTTGCAATCTACCAAAGATAAGTTATTAGAAGAAATAGGAAGAATACATAATTATGAAGAATTTTTAAATACATATAAATTAGCTAAAGACATTGGATTTAAAAATATTAATGTAGATTTAATGATTGGACTTCCTGAGCAAACTTTAAAGGATGTAGAAGATAGTCTTATAGAAATTATTAGTTTAAAGCCAAAACATATTTCTGTATATTCATTAATCTTAGAAGAGAACACGAAATTAGAAGTATTAGTTAAATTAGGAAAACTTGATTTACCAACTGATGAAGTAGAAAGAGAAATGTATTGGAAAGTTAAAGAAGTTTTAGAAGCTAATGGCTATGAACATTATGAAATCTCTAATTTTGCTAAAAAAGGGTATAAGTCTAAACATAATTTTAATTGTTGGAAACAGCATAGTTACCTTGGCTTTGGCGTAGCAGCACATTCTTATTATAATGATATAAGATATTCTAATACAAATAGTTTAGAAGAATATTTACAGAATCCGGAAAACAAAAAGGTAGAAGAAACACAAGAAATAGAAGATACCAAAAAAGAATATATGTTATTAGGCTTAAGAACTTTAGAAGGTGTAAGTATATCAGAGTTTAAACAAAAATTTGTAGATAATCCATTATATCTATTTAAAAATGAGCTTAATAAACTTACAGAAGAAGGTTTAGTAGAGATTGATTTAGATAATATAAAGCTTACAAATAAGGGATTAGATTTGGCAAATTTAGTGTGGGAAGAATTTGTATAATTCATATTATTACCTTGTTTATATGTAAATATAAGATATATAACCAACTTATTGAAAGTAATAGATAATTATGATAAAATAAGCGATAAACAACGGTTTAATATTCCTTTAAACAATTAGAAGAGGAGCGAATATTTATTCAACAAGGAGGAAGAAAGATGGAAAAACAGAAGAAATTACGGGTGGTAGTAATTATTGTGCTAATAATAGCAAATGTGATAACATGGACTGCTGTTTTAGAGAAAGGAAGAATACGAGAAAAGGAGCAACGGATAAGAGAAGAAAATGAGATAAAAGAAGAGGGAGAAAGCTTTAGAGAAGATTTAACTTATGCAATAATCCAAAAACGAAATGAGTTTAAAGAATATTATGGTGTTGTAAATTTTTATAGCATAGATGATATAGAAGAGATTAAAATAAGATATAATGAGGAATGGAACATTGTTAAAGCAGAGATCGATAGAATTTTCTCAGATGAAGATGTGCAAACTCTTGACCTTGAAGGTAGTTATGAGTTTGTAGATAGAAGGCAAATGATACTTTCTATCTGCACTTATAATTATAACAATATTACAAATTCATTTTGTAATAAAGATGAAATTATTTCTTTAAGTAAAGGCGTAAAGCTGTTTAACTACCGTGATGTAACTGATGAAATAGTTATGCGGTTAACTAACAATTATGCCAAAGAAACATATGGATGTACATATGAAGAAGTAATTACAAATGAAGATGTAGTATATCAAGATTATGCATCAAAAATTTCAGATTTGTATGCTGAAATTTGCGAATATGACTCGAACAGATTTCCAGAAGGGACGCCAATAAATAGTTATATATTTACAGATAGTGACTATGATAGGTATCATTATCTTAATATTGGAGTTATGTTGGTACCATTTGACACATTAACAGATGAATTTAAGACCAATCTAGTTGTTATAGCTACATATGAAAAATATAATGCTATAAGAACTGAGTACGAAGAAAATTCTGAAGTAAAAAAACTTAGGGATTGTTCACAAAAGGAAGATGAATTTCGTCAAAAGCTATATGAGTACAATTTAAGAAATCCAGAGCTTGTAAATGACTTATGCCAAAAAGTTTATGAAGAAGATATAGCAACTTTTGATGTAAGTAGACAGGCAAGTTATCTTACTTCCACGAGAGAGTTTGAAGAACTCGTTGATAATTATTTATCAGAATTTTTTGATAGGATGTAACTAACAAAAAGAGAAAAAGAATATGTTTTGCTAGCAGAGCAGAATATATTCTTTTTTTCACAGAAAATTCACAAAGAATTTTTAGCAAAAGGTATTGACATTTGCTAAAATTGAATATAATATAAGTAAAGAATTTAGCAATCAGACCTAAAGAGTGCTAAAGAGGTGAAAATATTGAAAAAGAAAGATTTAGACGAAAGAAAAAAGAAAGTATTACAAGCAATAGTAGAAGAATATATTAATACAGCAGAACCTGTAAGTTCTGGAAGCATAACAAAAGGTCATGGCTTAGAATATAGTAGTGCAACAATAAGAAATGACATGGCACAGTTAGAAAGTATAGGTTTTTTAGATAAACCACATACTTCAGCAGGAAGAGTGCCATCTGCAGAAGGATACAGGTATTATGTTAATGAACTATTAAAAGAAGATAATTTGAGTTTAGAAGAAATTAAATATATTCAAAACAAATTAAAAATTAAAGTTAATGAAATCGAAGAACTAACCAAAGTTGCAACAACAACATTATCAGAGATAACTCATTATACAACAGTTGCAGTTGGTCCAAAAGCAGATAAACAAATTATAGAAGAAATTAAATTTGTTTCTTTAGGACAAAGAATGTTAATGGTTGTAATTGTAACAGATACAGGTTTAGTAAAAGAAACAATTATCAAATTTGACGAAGACATAACAGAAAGCCAGGTAGACACTTTAAATAATCTATTTAATACAAGATTAAAAGGAAAAGCTTTAGCTAAAATAGACAAGCCAATGGCAGAGTATATTTTTTCAGAAGTTAACTATAGCATTGGTATTATGAGAGCGATTATAGAGCAGATAAATAGAATAGTCGAAGAAGAAAATAACAATATATTTTTAGAAGGTGCAAAAAAATCTTTCGACTTGCCAGAATTTAAAAGTATGAAAGTAGCAAAGAATTTTGTCAATTTACTAGATGCTAAAGATGAAATGTTAGAAATATTTAATTCTGGAGATGCAGAAGATATTAATGTGTTTATTGGTGATGATGACGAAAACAGTAACTTAAAAGATTTTAGTATCATAACATTTAAACATACTATAGGAAACAAAGATTTAGGGACAATTGGGATAATAGGACCTAAAAGAATGGATTATGCAAAAGTTATATCTGTAATGAAATATATAAGTAAAAAATTAAATGAAGATAATAATAAGAAAGAGGGTATGTAAATTGGCAGAAAAAAAAGAAACCAAAAAAGAACCAGAAGTAATAAAAGCAGATGAAATGGTAAAGAAAGAAGAGCTAGTAAAAAAAGAGCAAGAATATGATGAATTAATGGACAGATATAAAAGAGTACTAGCAGAATTTGAGAATTATAAGAAGAGAAGTGCAAAAGAGAGGGACCAATTATATAACTCTATTATGGGAGATATAATGACAGGAATCTTACCAGTATTAGATAATTTAGAAAAAGCTGTACAAGCTGAAACAAAAGATACTGGGTATAAACAAGGAGTTGAGCTTGTATATAAACAATTACAAGATTTATTAAAAGCAAATGGAGTAGAAGAAATAGAAGCAGTAGGAAAAACTTTTGATCCAGAATTACACGAAGCAGTAAGTTCTGTAATAGATGAAAACTTAGGCGAAAAAGAAATAAAAGAAGACTACAGAAAAGGATACAAAATTGGGGATAGAGTTATAAGACATTCTATGGTAGTAGTAGCAAATTAAGTTAGCTGTACGAACGAAGTGAGTTACAGATAACCTATGCAATCGGAGATTGTAATCATTAGAAAAAAAGTGAAACACGGAAATTTTATTTAACCGAGCGAAGCAAGTTTGTAAACCAGTAAAAAGGAAAATAAATATGAACAAAGAAGTAGAAAGAAAATTTGCTGTAAAGTATTTACCAGAAAATTTAAAGATAGAAAGCATTGTGCATATAAAACAAGCTTTTATATATAGGGATAAATTAACACTTATAAGAATAAGGGATATAAAGGAAAGTTATCCTATTGCTAAGCAAATATATATTTATACACTAAAAACAAAAGGTGATATCGAATATAATAATACTTATGATATTGGTAAAAAATATGAAATAGAAAATGAAATTGATAAAGAATTATTTGATAAATTGATCAAAAATAAAATTAGTAACATAATAGAAAAAACAAGAATCAAAATACCAATAGAAAATAACTTAAAAGTTGAAGTAGATATATATTATAATTATTTAGAAGGATTACTTACAGCAGAAGTAGAATTTCCAGACGAAGAATTTGCCAATAAATTCCAAAAACCAGCTTGGCTGGGTGAGGAATTAGGATATAAAAAATTATCAAATAGAAAATTAGCAGAAATGACAAAAGATGAATGGAAAAAAGAAGTTACAAAAGAAATGATAGAGAACAATAATATTATAATTAAACAATTAAAGGATAATTATAATATAAAGTAAGTTATTAAGTTTTAAAATTTATATATTTTTTAGGAGGAATTTAAAATGGGAAAAATTATAGGAATTGACTTAGGAACAACAAATTCATGTGTTGCAGTTATGGAAGGTGGAGAAGCAGTAGTTATACCAAATGCAGAAGGAAATAGAACTACACCATCAGTTGTAGCATTCTCTAAAAATGGAGAAAGATTAGTAGGACAAATAGCAAAACGTCAAGCTGTTACAAACCCAGAAAACACAGTTATTTCAATTAAGAGAAAAATGGGAACAGCAGAAAAAGTTAAAATAGATGGAGATGAATTCTCACCACAAGAAATATCAGCAATGATATTACAAAAATTAAAAGCAGATGCAGAAAATTATTTAGGACAAAAAGTTACACAAGCTGTTATAACAGTTCCAGCATACTTTAGCGATAGTCAAAGACAAGCAACAAAAGATGCAGGAAAAATAGCAGGACTAGAAGTTTTAAGAATTATAAATGAACCAACAGCAGCATCACTTGCTTATGGAATGGATAAAGAAGATCAAGATCAAAAAATAATGATCTATGACTTAGGTGGAGGAACATTCGATGTTTCTATTCTAGATATTGGTGATGGAGTATTCGAAGTTTTATCTACAAATGGTAATACACATTTAGGTGGAGATGACTTTGACCAAAGAATTATAGATTACCTAGTATCAGAATTCAAAAAATCAAACGGAATAGATTTAAGCACAGATAGAATGGCTATGCAAAGATTAAAAGAAGCAGCAGAAAAAGCTAAAATAGAGTTATCTGGAATGCAACAAACACAAATCAATTTACCATTCATTACAGCAGATAGCACAGGACCAAAACACTTAGATGTAACATTAACAAGAGCTAAATTTGAAGAATTAATTAGTGATTTAGTAGAAGCTACAAAAGTTCCAGTAGAACAAGCATTAAAAGATGCAGGAATATCTGCAAATGAATTACACAAAGTATTATTAGTTGGAGGTTCTACAAGAGTTCCAGCTGTACAAGAAGCTGTTAAAAAAATAACAGGAAAAGAACCAGATAAAGGAATTAACCCAGATGAATGTGTTGCTATTGGTGCAGCAATCCAAGGTGGAGTACTTTCTGGAGATGTTAAAGACTTAGTATTACTAGATGTAACACCATTATCATTAGGTATCGAAACATATGGTGGAGTATTTACAAAATTGATTGATAGAAACACAACAATACCAACAAAGAAATCACAAGTATTCTCTACAGCAGCAGATGGTCAAACAGCAGTTGAAATTCATGTTCTTCAAGGGGAAAGAGAAATGGCTTCTGGAAACAAAACATTAGGAAGATTCCAATTAACAGGAATTCCAGCAGCTCCAAGAGGTGTACCACAAATCGAAGTTACTTTTGATATCGATGCAAATGGTATAGTTCACGTATCTGCAAAAGATATGGCAACAGGAAATGAACAAAATGTTGTTATTACAGCTTCAACAAATTTATCAGATGAAGATATCGAAAAAGCTGTAAAAGATGCAGAAGCACATGCTGCAGAAGATAAGAAGATGAAAGAAGACATCGAAGTTAGAAATAACGCAGAAAGCTTAATCTTTAATACAGAAAAAACATTAAAAGATATTGGAGATAAAATTAGCAACGAAGAAAAATCTAAAGTAGAAGCAGAACTTGAAAATTTAAAGAAAACACTAGAAGGAAAAGATACAGAAGCAATTAAGAACGCTACAGAGAAATTAACAGCTGTATTTTACGAAATAACAGAAAAATTATATAAAAATGCAAATCCAAATGGTGGAGCAACAGGAGCAAATGCAGAAGCAGGAGCAACTGGAACAGAAGAAGGTCCAAAAACAGATGACAATGGAAACGTATATGATGCAGACTATAAAGTAGAAGATGACAATGATAAAAAATAATGTTTAATATTGGAGGTTTAAAAGCCTCCAATAATTAAGCTTGTTATAAATTGGAGGATATAATGGCAGAAAAAAGAGATTATTATGAAGTTTTAGGAGTTAATAAAAATGCAACAGATGATGAACTAAAAAAAGCTTTTAGAAAAATGGCTAAAAAATATCATCCAGATGCAAATCCAAATAATAGAAAAGAAGCAGAGGAAAAGTTTAAAGAAGTAAATGAAGCTTATGAAACACTTTCAGATCCTCAAAAAAGAAAGATGTATGATCAATTTGGTTTTAATGGTCCACAAGGATTTGGTGGTCAAGGAGCAGGTCAAGGAGGATATTATTCTTATACTTCTAATGGGTTTGATGGATTTAGTGGCTTTGGAGATTTTGGCGATATATTTAGTTCATTCTTTTCTGGATTTGGTGGCTCTTCTGGAAGAAGTAATCGAAATGGTCCCAAAAGAGGTAGAGATTTAAGACATGATCTAGAAATTACTTTTGAAGAAGCTTATTCAGGAATAAAAAAGGAATTTGTTATAAATAGAAATGAAAAATGTACAACTTGTAATGGAAGTGGTGCTAAACCTGGAACAAATCCTGTAACTTGCCCAAATTGCCATGGAACAGGTCAAGTAACACAAGTTCAAAACACTATTTTAGGACAAATGCAAACAACTAGAACTTGTTCTGAATGCCATGGAACTGGTAAGATTATAAAAGAACCATGTACAACTTGTAGAGGAAAAGGAACAGTAAGGAAACAAGCAAAAGTTACTATAAATATTCCTGCAGGAATTGATGATAATCAAACATTAATCTTAAAAAGAGAAGGAGAGCCAGGTGAAAGAGGCGGAGAAAATGGAGATATCTATGTAACAATACATTTGAAGAGACATAGTATTTTTACTAGAAAAGATAATAATGTATTATGTGATATTCCAATTACTATAACTCAAGCTACACTTGGTGCAGATTTAGAGATCCCAATGGTAAATGGAGAAAAAGTAAAATATAAAATACCAGAAGCAACCCAAACAGGAACAAGATTTACTATACGAAATAAAGGATTTAAAGCTATTAATGGAAATTGGCAGGGAGATTTTATATTTACTGTTAATGTACAAACTCCAAAAAAACTAACTAAAGAACAAAGAGATTTATTGTTGCAACTTGCTAAAACTATGAATGAGCAACCTCCAGTAAAGAAAAGAGGATTATTTGGATAAATATTTCGGGATTTGGGAACATCGGGATTCGGGGACGTTCCTTTTTTCCCTTCGGGATTTGGGGACGTTGTTTAAATCCCGATTAATATATGAATCAAAAATGTCAAGATAGAATTTATATTTCTTTTCTTGACTTTTTTGATGCTAGTAAAAAAATTTAGCCAGACGAATGTATGATATTTCGTCTGGCTAAAAGATGGTTATTTAAGCGGAACATATAAGCTTTTGTCATGTTCGTATCCATTATCTTTTAAAGTAGCTACCATTGGATTAATATTGGTATCATCCTTTATTAGATAAGTGTCACCGTTGCCTGCGTAAACCAGTAACAAATGGTTCTCATAATCTGTATTGAATTTTCCGAGTTTACTAGGGTCAATATGCGGAAATTTAATGTTTGCCATGGGGTAAAATGTTTTTTGAGTTTTTTGATCATAAATTCCGGTAAATGGAATTCTTGATTCTGATGTCAAAAAGTCAAAAATTTTAAGCCCACGTCCATCCTTACTCAAAAGAGTACGAGCGGTAATTGCATTAAACTGTCCAACCACATTTATCATATGATACCACTTTGCCTGCTCTTTGGTATATATAGGCATATACTGTGACGTAAGTTTTACCGGCAAGATATCACTAGACACCTTTTTGAAATTAAAAATTTTCAAAAGCTCATCAAGTCCAAAAAAAGCCGGAATAATAAATGTTCCGAATCCAGCAGCAAATATACAGAAATCGTTATTTTCTGAATAATTAAAAATTCTTTCGTTTGTTTCTGCTGGAAAAATGCTGAAACGTTCTAAACAATAATTTCTAAAGGTTATTCCCTCCTTAGGAATTTTGAAAGCCCGTCCAACAAGCTCCATTCCATCAATTTGAGTAATCATTTTTTTCCCTCCATTTTTCGTGAAAACTTAAACAGCTTGTTATCGCAAAAAATTATATCATAATTTACATAAAAAAGCAACGTCTTGCTTTAAGTATTATAAAGTATATATTGGCAACAAGAAAATGTAGTGATATAATTTAGAAAAAATATACAAAGAGGTAAAGATGAAATACAAAGGACAATATGAAAGGTTAAATTTACCAGCTTATATGAAATTTGGAATAGAAATAGAAGCTAATAATGTTCAAACGAAAAATGGGTTATATGCTGGTGAAAGTGCGAAGTTCATAAGTGACAGAAACTGGCATATGGCAACAAAGTGGGAAGAAAGCTTAGTTGGAAAGAATGGAGCAGAGCTTGTTTCACCAATTTTAGCTGATACAGAAAGTACATGGAAAAATATAGCAGAAATTTGTGGTAAGATTAAAGAATTTCCAAAAGATAAAAGTAAAGATGTTAAGGCAGACGAGAAATGTGGATTACATGTGCATTTTGATGCAGAATGTTTAGCAAGTAATCCTAAAAAAATGAAAAATTTTCTTCATATATATGCAGAAGCTGAAGAACTTATATATAAAATGTGTAATGATAAAGATAATCCAATAAGACCTAAAGCTATAAACAAAAATTTTCATGGATTAACAAATGTTATTTCTGCTATTTGGAGAAATGGTATGGCAGCACCTACTAGCAAGAAAATATTGAAAAAAATTAACAATGGAACATTAAAGGTTTCACATAAAAAATTTGGAAAATTAAGAATGGTTGCTAGTAAATTTAAGTTAGACGAAAGAAGATATGCAGGGCTTAATCTAACTAATATCGGTAATAGCAAGAAAAATACTATAGAATTTAGGATGGCTAATGGAATACTTGATCCAGAAGTAATAAAACAAAATGTATTTTTATATGCGTCAATTATAGATACTGCTGTGAAGATGACAGAGGAACCAGAAAAATATGAACAAAAAATGCAAAAGTTTTTAAAGCATGATGTTACAGAACAAGAAAAAGCACAAAGTTTTTTAGATTTGATTATGGACTCAGATGAAGATAAAAATATATATTTAGACAGATGGGAGTCTGTAAAAGATGCTAAAGTTTTTTCTAAAAATAGTAAAAAGGGATTTGCAACAACATTTAAAAGAGAAGAATTTAAAGATATAGCAACAAGAACTAAGGGAAGCAAGATAAGAGCAACATTTAATAAAATAAAGGATTTTGTATATACCAAAGACAAAAGAGGAGATAGAGAAGATAATGTTAGAACTTAAATATAGAAATGCTTTTAAAGAAGTAGATGAAATATTAAAGTATACAGATATAGATTTAGTGAATAAGATTCCTAAAAAGTTTATTAATTTTTTGAGAGAAAATATGAATAATGACTACGAATTTTATGTACAAGAAGGACTCGGTTTAAATGAACAAAACATATCTGAAGAAGCTAGTAATATTTTTGCATTAATATATAGAGATTATTGGGCAACAGAAGAAGAAAAAGAAGAATTCCGAAAAAAAGATGAAGAAGAAAGAAAATTAGAAGAAGAAAAATTATTAAATATTTTTAATAAAGGGAAAAGCAATTATGTAAAAAAGAGCGATAACATAGAGGGTAATAAAGAACTTATAATAATTGAAAATGAAAGTTTAATAAAAAAAATTGGAAAATGGCTAAGGAAAATTTTTTCTAGAAAATAAATATTATAAAGAAACAAAAACAGCTAATCATTTTTTGTGGTTAGCTGTTTTTTGTGTTTAATAAATTTTAATCCTCCGATGAGTAATGTATAATGTTTGACATCAAAGTTAATGGCATTATAGGGTTTCAAGTCTCAAATGAGTAATATAAAACTACTATGTTTATATCATTAAAAATAATATAAATCAACGTAAAAGTAATAAAAAATAAAAAATAATTAAAATATTGCAAAGTTATGTCAAATTATTTTACAGAAATAGAATTTATATGATATAATGCAAACTATGAAAGCATAAAATAAAATAGGAGATATTATATGGAAATAATATTAGGAAAAACAGCAGGTTTTTGCAATGGAATTACACGAGCAGTGGAAACTGCTAAAGAAGAATTAAAAAATGCAGAAGAAGTAGAATGTTTAGGTGATTTATTACATAATAATCAAGTCTTAAATAACCTAAAAGCAAATGGATTTAGAATAATAAATGATATAAGAGAAGCGAAAGAAAGAGTAATAATAAGAGCTCATGGTGTAAAAAAAGAAGTTTATGAATATGCAAAGAAAAATAATATAGAATTAATAGATTGTACATGTCCAAAAGTACTAAAAATTCATGATTTGGCAGAAGAATTGTCAAATAAAGATTATTATATTTTAGTAATTGGAGAAAAATCTCATGCAGAAGTTATGGGAACTTTTAGTTTTTGCACTAATGGTGAAGTTATAGAAAATATAGAACAGTTAAAACAAAGACTTCCTGAATTAAATAAAAAAGAAAAATTGGCAGTAGTAACACAAACAACATATAATTTACAAAAATTTTTAGAAATAGAACAATATTTAAAAGAAAATATAAAAATACAACTAGAAATATATAATGGTATTTGTAATGCTACAGAAAGCAGACAAAAAGAGACAGAGAAAATATCTAAATATGTAGAATATATGATTATAATTGGAGGCAAAAAAAGCTCTAATACAAATAAATTATATGAAATTGCACAAAAGAATTGTAAGAATGCCATTAAGATAGAAGAAGTATCAGAGTTATATAATGAAGATTTTACTAATATAAATAAAATAGGTGTAATGGCAGGTGCTTCAACACCACAGGAAAGTATAGAAGAAGTTATAAACTATTTAAAGGAGAGGAATTAACTTGAATATAGAAAAAACTTCAAGCGAATTAGAAAAATGTATATCAGAAGAATCAAAAATATATAAAAATGAATTAATGTCAAAACATACTTCATTTAAAGTTGGTGGGAAAGCTGATATATTTGTAAATGCTAAAAATGAGCAAGATATAAAAAGCATATTAGAATATGCAAATAAAAATGAAATTCCTATAACCGTTATTGGAAATGGTAGTAATCTACTAGTAAAAGATGGTGGTATAAGGGGAATTGTCTTAAGAATAGATATACAAGATTTTAATATAGATAAAATTAATGATGAATATATAATAACAGTAGGTGCAGGCGTAAAAAATGGCTTTGTAGCACAAAAATTATTAATAGAGGAAATAGAAGGATTCGAATTTGCAGCTGGAATCCCAGGATCTATTGGCGGTGCAATCAGAATGAATGCAGGTGCACATGGTGGAGAAATGAAAGATATCGTTTTAGAAACAAAGTGTATGGACATGAATGGGAATATAAAAATATTATCTAATGAAGAGCAAAAATTTGAATACAGAAATAGTATTTTTTGCAGTAACAAATATATAATTTTAAATACAAAATTAAAACTAAAAAAAGGAATATATAAAGAAATAAAAGCAAAGATGGATGAATATACTGAATGGAGAAAAGAACATCAACCATTAGAATATCCATCAGCCGGAAGTACTTTTAAAAGAGGAACAGATTTCATTACAGCAAAATTAATAGATGAATGTGGTTTAAAGGGGTATAATATAGGAGATGCAGAAGTATCCACAAAACATGCTGGCTTTGTAGTAAATAAAGGAAATGCACAAGCAAAAGATATATTAAATTTAGTAAAATACATTAGCGAAAAAGTCTATGAAAAATCTGGCAAAAAAATTGAGCTGGAAGTACAAGTAATAGGGGAAGATTAAGAAAACTGAACTTGAAAGGATGTATTAATTAAAATGAAAGGTTTTATAGAATGGTTTAGACCAAATGCAAGAATAAAAAGATGGATATTTCTTATTCTTGTAGGAATAATACTTGCGTGTTATGGAATATCTACTATTATCGCAAACGAAAAATTAGAAATAGGTCAATTATTATTAATTATTTTATCATTTATTGTAGGTTTTACTTGTATAGTTCTAGGAATTGTATTTATGCAAAAGAGAACTATGGAAATGATAATTGAATCTACAGATTCTAGAGTAAAAAATAATAGAAAACATATAAATATAAATTCTTTAATTTTCAATAAAAAAGTTTATTCAGAAGGACCAAAAATAGTAGTTATAGGTTCAGGAAATGGACTTGAAACTGTACTAAGAGGTTTAAAACAATATACAGATAATATAACAGCAGTTGTTACAGTATCATCATATGGAAAGATGGAAAATAAAAATATAAATTCAATGCCAACAGATGATATAAAAAATACAGTAATTGCATTAGCTAGGGATGAAGAATTAGCAAGTAAATTAATGTCTTATAAATATAAAAGTGGAGATTTAAAAGATATTAGTTTTAGTAATTTATATTTTACTACGATGCAAGATTTATCTAAAGATTTTACAGAAGCTATAGCAAATTCTAATGAGATTTTTAATATTATAGGAAGAGTTTTACCAATTACAAATGATGAAATGAGAATATGTGCAGAACTTGAAAATGGAATGATAATAGAAGAAAAAGATGAAATAAAAAAAGTAGTTTATGATAAAATTACAAGAATTAATAGAGTATTTATATCACCACCAAATTGTAGGGCAACTCCAGAAGTTGTACAAGCAATAAAAGAAGCGGATTGCATTGTAATTGGTCCAGGAAGTTTATATACAAATGTAATACCAAATTTGTTAGTAAATGGTGTATATAAAGCAATGAAAGATAGTAAAGCAATAAAAATATATGTAAGTAATATTATGACAGAACCAGGTCAAACAGATAATTACTCATTAGCTGACCATATAAAAGCAATAATAGAGCATACTGGTAAAAATGTTATAGATTATTGTATTTACGATACAGGAGAAATAATTCCAGAATATATTAAAAGATATAATTTAAAAGGTTCAGAATTAGTAGCACAAGATATTGCAAAAGCAAGAAGTTTAGGTGTACGATTATTACAAAGAGATTTAGCTTGTATAGAAAATGGATATATAAGGCATAATCCAGAATTAGTTGCCAGAGCAATCTCAGAATTAATATGTGATGATTTAAAATTTAGAGATAAACAATCAGATCCACAATATATGTTATTAAAATCTAAATTAGAGTATGAAAAACAATTTAATAAGATAAAAAATAAAACTAAAAGAAAAAGAAAGACAAATGAAAATAAAAAGGAAAGAAAAAGTAAATTCTTATCTAAATATGGTAAACGTATAGAAGCTATGCGTAATACAGAAGAAGTTAAATTAAAAAATAGAGAAATTTTACAAAATGAAAATAAAGATAAGGAAGAGGAATTTATAGAGAAATTTATAGAAAAAGTTGAACAAAACAAGAAAAAATAATAATTGGAGGCATACAAATGAAAATAATGGTAAATAAAGGAGAATTTAAAGATTTAATTCAAAGAGAATGGATAATAGCTAATGGAATAGGAGGATTTGCAGCATCTACAGTTACAGGTGCCAACACAAGAAAATATCATGGGTTATTGGTTGCAGCACTAACACCTCCGGCAAGACGATTTTTAGTATTATCTAAGGTGGATGAGTCCATAGAATTTAATGGATGCAAATATCCTTTATATACTAATATTTGCGATAATTATATTTCTGATGGTTATAAAAGAATAGAATCATTCGAGAAAAAATATGTACCAACATATACATATAAAATAGACGATATTTCTATCCAAAAGACTATAAGTATGCAATATGGTAGAAATACAGTTGTTATATTATACAATATTAAGAATGGAAATTATGATTCAAAATTAACATTGGCTCCAATAATAAATTATAGAGATTTTCATCAAGTTAATAAAGATACAGAATTCAATTTGAAAGAAAATATAAGTGGCACAAAAGTAAGAATAGTTGTAAAAAATGAAAGTCAAACACCATTTTACATGAAATGTTCAGAAGGAACATATATAGAACATCATAATGATATATTTTATAGGATGTTTTATATGGAAGAAGAAAAAAGAGGGTTTGACCCAATAGAAAACCATGCAATTCCAGGTAGATATGAGATAGAATTAAAACCAAATGAAGAAAAAAATATATCATTTATATTTTCATTAGAAGAAAACATAGATGAAATAAAAGCAGAAGATATTATTAAGCAAGAAGAAGACAGATTAAAGAAAATAGTAGAAGAAACAGGCTTAGTAAATGAAAACACCGAAGATAAAGAATTAATAGAAGATTTTATAATTACTACTGATAGTTTTATAGCATATAGACCATCATTTGGGCTTCATACAATAATTGCAGGATATCCTTGGTTTTTAGATTGGGGTAGAGATAGCTTAATAGCTTTTGAAGGATTATTACTTAAAACAAAAAGATTTGATATAGCAAAAGAAGTCCTATTAACATTTATTAGAGATATAAAATATGGTCTTGTTCCAAATGGATACTCTGGATATGATAATAGACCTTTATATAATAGTGCAGATGCCTCATTATTACTTTTTGAAGAAATAAAAAAATATATTAATTATACAAATGATTATAAATTTATAAAAGATAATTTTTATATCAGTTTAAAGAAAATAATAGAGGCATATATTACAGGAATAGATGTTGATGATAATAATATTTATATGGAAAGAGATGGATTAATTCATTCTGGTACAATAAATACTCAAAATACATGGATGGATGTAAAGATTGGAGATTTTGCAGTAACACCTAGAAACGGAAAGGCTGTAGAGATAAATAGTTTATGGTATAATGCCTTAAAAATAATGGAAGAATTAGCTAAAAAATTCGAAACTAAAAAAGTTGCAGAAATGTATGCAGAATTAGCAGAAAAAACTCAAAAATCATTTAATAGAAAATTTTATAATTCAGATAAGAAGTCATTATATGACGTATTAGGTGATGACAGAATAAGACCAAATCAATTATTTAGCTTATCACTTAGCTACCCAGTTTTAAACCCAGCAGGAAAAAATGCTAAAGAAATATTAAAGACTGTAACTAACGAATTATATACAAGACATGGGCTACGTACTTTAAATAGAAAGGACAAGCAATATATTGCAACATATGAAGGTGATTCATATAGAAGAGATATAAGTTATCATCAAGGAATAACTTGGCCATGGTTATTTGGACTATATAATGATGCATATAAAAATGTAATAGCTAATACAAAAGAAGGTAAAGTTAGAGAAGAATTGCAAAAGCAGTATGATTTATTCGTTAAAAATTTAAAAGCAACAGCTAAAACAATGATGTATAAAGAAGGTTGTATATTAAGTATTGCAGAACTATATGATTCTAAACCTCCATATTTACCTAAAGGAGCATTTTCACAAGCTTGGAGTGTTGCAGAAATATTTAGAATACTATTAGATTCAAAAACAGAAGAAGAGGAAGTAAAATGAGAATATTAGGAATTGACCCTGGGTTTGCAATAACACGGGTATAGCATAATAGATTACATAGGAAATAAATTTAAATTAGAAACATCTGGTGCGATATTAACAGAAGCTGGTGAATCTTTTCCGTTAAGGTTGGAGAAGATTTACACAGATTTAAATAATATAATAAATACATATAAACCAGATGCAATGTCAATAGAAGAACTATTTTTTAATAATAACGCAAAAACAGCTATTAATGTTGCCCAAGCAAGAGGAGTAATATTAATAACCGCAAGAATAAATAAGTTAGATATATTCGAATATACACCATTACAAATAAAGCAAGCAGTAACAGGATATGGTAGAGCAGATAAAATGCAAGTACAAAGAATGGTAAAAATGATATTAAATACAGAAAAATTACCTAAATTGGATGATATAACAGATAGTATGGCGATAGCAATATGCCATGCACATTCATCTAAATTTTCATCTCAATTTAAATTATAATAGTAATAGGAATAGGGATTTGGGGACGTTCCTTAAATCCCGAAAAGGAAGATGAATATGTTAATAGAAGAATTAGAAAAAGAACTTCGGACAAGGAAAGCTAAATAGTATATATGTTTTATATGGTGAAGAAAAATTTTTACTAGAATCAATAGTAAAGAAAATAAGGAAAAATTTTGGAGAATGTATAAATGGAATTAATTATATTAGTATTGATGAAACAAATATCTCAGAATTAATAGCAGATATACAAACTCCAGCTTTTGGCTATCCGAAAAAATTAATTCTTGTACGAAATTCCGAAATTTTAAAAAAAGAAGGAAAAAGAAAGAACCCAGAGCTTGCTAAAATTAAAACTAGTGTTGCAGAATATATAGAAAATAATATTGATGAAATTAATGAAAGTGTAATTTTAGTATTTATAGAAGAAAATGTAGAAAAGCAAAAATTATATAAAGTGTTAGAAAAAAATGGAGTGGTATGCGAATTTACATATCAAAAACCAAATCAAATTATAAGAAGGCTAAAAGCAATAGCTAATGCGTATAAAGTTAATGTGGCAGAAAATACATTACAATATTTAATAGAACAATGTGGACAAAATATGCAAGATTTAATTAACGAGATAAGAAAGCTGATAGAATATGCTGGCGAAGGAGGAACGATAAATAAATCAGATATAGATTTATTGTGTACTAAACAAACACAAGCCATAATATTTAATTTAACAGACTATTTGGGAAAAAAGCAAATAAAATTAGCATTAGAAGAACTAAATAATTTGCTATATAATAAAGAGCCAATTCAAAAAATATTAATAACATTATATAATCATTTTAAGAAATTGTATTTTACAAAAATAGCAGAAAGATATAAACTAGATATAGCGAAGTCTTTAAATTTAAAACCTAATCAAATGTTTTTAGTAAATAAATATAAAATGCAAGCAAAAAGCTTTACAGATTTAGAGATTTCTAATATTATAAAAGAACTTATAGATTTAGACTATAATTATAAGATTGGTAAGATTGATTTAAATATTGGTTTAGAAACAATTTTATGTAATAATTGCTCAAAGTAAAAGAGGGATGAAAAATGGAGTCAAATGATGAATTAATAGAAATTTTAAAACAAGAAGTAAAGGATGAACTTAAAGATAAATTTAATGAAACAGCTGTTGGATATATACATGTGTTTAATAAAAGGTTAGAAGAAAAATTAAGAGAACAAGGAATAGAATATAACAAAGAAGAGTTTGAAGGCAAACAAATAGACTAAACATAGGAGAAGATTATTATGTTAGATACTAAATTGGAAGAAAATAACGAAGAAAAAAATAATTTAAGAAGAACAATAGATGCTATAGATGGTGAAACTAATAAAGTGTCATATTTAGTAAATCAGAAAGATAATGAAGCTAAATTAGAATTTCTAAAGAATTTTACAGAAAAAGAATCTAGAGATAAAATAATAAATAGTCTAGAACATAAAGTGTCTCCAGACTTATTTAAGATTGTCTATTTAGCCCAAAGAATGATTAAAGAATTTTTAAAAGATGTATATACAAGTACTCCAGCAGATAAATTAGAAGCAATAGAAATTTCTTTTAATAGAACAAATATTATTTTTAATAAATTACCAGAAAATTTTAACATGGAAATTGATGACGAGACTAAAACAATAACAATTGCAGAAAAAAGGGGACATAATCAAAATAAACTATTAGGTTATGTTTTACATGGTTATGCACATTGCTTTTCTAATATGAATAAAAATGAAAATAGAGATGACATACTAGAAGAAGGAAATGCAGATATTTTTGTTGATTTAGCTGTAAATAATTATATAAAAAATCATCCATTTGAAAACTTTGGATTTCATATAGATAAAAATTACAGCATAGAAAGTACATATACAGAAGCAAATAGTATAGTAAGAAGTAGAATGTATGTACTAGAAAAATTAAAAATTGACAAAAAAATGCTACTAGAATTTTTAATAGGAGATAAAGAGAAATATTTAAAAAATATATTTAATGGTGCGCAAAAGACTGATGAATTCAATTTAAACGAATTTTACGAAAAAAACAAATTTGCGTTACAAGATATAAATAGAGAAAGCATATATTATAGAGAAAATACGATTTTACCAATGTATATTTTACAAGAAAAAATACCAGCTGAGAATATTTTAGAAAAAGAATATAGCCAATTAGATTTAATAAAGAAATGTTTTAATTATGAAAGAATAAATAAAATAAATGCAGATGAATTAGATGATATCATAAATATTATGCAAGATACAGATAGGGTAAAAGATAATTTAGAAGAATTTATTATAGAAGAATTAGATAATTTAACAGATATGGAAAAAAGAATGTCTTCAGATAATATAATAGAGAATGTATTAGTTATCTGTAAATATAAGCAACTAAATAATGAGGTTGCAACGCAAGTTTTAGAGATAATTCAATATTTGATAAATGATTTAGAAAGAAATGTAAAGATAGAGAGAAATGATGAGCTTTTACAAAAAATATGTGATTTAATTAATAATATTGAAGTAGAAGATAAACAAATAGAAGATGAACTAAAAGATTCATTATCATACTTAAAGATAAAATTAGAAATGGCAAATGGGGGAAGTCTAACTCCAGATATGTTTTTTAATAGACTACAAAGTTCTTTAAAAAATGGTAGTAAGATAGAAAGAAATGAAGAATTAATAGCATACCAAACTATTAAAGATGAATTAAATATGAGTAAAAATTAGGAGAGAGTTATGGAAAACGAATTAGCACAAGCATATTCAGAAGTATATGAAGTATTAAAATATATACCAATGGCATATCTAAATAAAATACCAAAAGATGTATTAAATATTTTTAAAACCAAAAGAGATAAAAATTATAAAGTTAATATTAATCCAAATCTTCCTTTAGAAGATCAAAAATTACATAGAAAAACTTTAATATTATTATCTGTATTAAATTTAGACTATTGGTGTGAGCCAGATGAAAGAGAAGAAATATTAAATATATATTGGAAAAATGAAAAAGAATCTTATGTAGTATTAGATGAAGAGAATAATTTAGTACCAAATTCTGCAGACACAAGCTTAGTATTGTACCAAGAAGAAAGCTTTATAGAGAAGATATGGAATAAATTAAAAAATTTCTTTAAAAGAAGTTAAATGAAATAGTATAAAATAATCTTTTTTTCTTAAAATATAAATAGGTGTTGTTTAGTACAACAGATATTTTAGGAAAGGAAGGTTATTTTTTATGTTAGATTTTAGAACAGACCTTGCTGATGAAAGAAAAGATTTATATAAAAAAGCGAATAATATAGAAAATGAGATAGATGGTATAGAAGCAAATGAAGAACAAATAAATAACAATATAAAAGTTACACGAGTTAAGATAATGAATGAACAAGGTGAAAGAGCACTAGGAAAAGTAAAGGGAAATTATGTAACAATAGATATGAAAAATATGAAATATATGGGAGAAGAAGAAATCCAAAAGGCAAGTGAAATATTATGCGAAGAATTAAAGAAAATGATAGATGAATATGTAAGCAAAGAACAAGAAATATTAGTTGTGGGCTTAGGAAATATATATGTTACCCCAGATGCATTAGGCCCAAAAGTAATAAATGAGATAGATATTACAAGGCATCTATTAAAATATGTACCACAATATTTAGACAAAAACACAAGACCAGTAAGTGCAATTTCACCAGGTGTTTTAGGAACAACAGGAATAGAAACTGCAGAAATTTTAAAAGGGATAGTAGATAATGTTAAGCCAAAATTAGTTATAGTTATAGATAGTTTAGCATCTAGAAGTATGGAAAGAATAAGTAGTACAATTCAACTAGCAGATACAGGAATTGTTCCAGGGGCAGGTGTAGATAATGCTAGGAAAGAGTTAACAGTAAATACATTAGGAGTTCCAGTAATTGCACTAGGAATACCAACTGTTGTAGAAACTGCAGTTGTGGTAAATGATTGTTTAGATGTTTTTATAGAAAAATTGCAAGAGAAAGCAGAATCTAATGAATATTTAAATAAACTAAAAGAAGAAGATAATTATTTAGAAATAAAAGAAGCATTAATACCAAAAGATTTTAATTTTATAGTAACACCAAAGGAGATAGATTCATTAGTAGAGAATATGAAAGATGTAGTAGCAAGAGGTATAAATATGAGCTTATAGGGAATAGGGAAATGGGGACGTTCTTTTTTTTCCTCTTTGTTTTAGGTACAAGAAAAAATATAGCAAATTGACTGAATTGCCAATTTGCTATAAAAATCCCTATTGTAAATAGGGATTTTTAGGAACGTCCCTAGATCCCGATGTTAGTTCTATTCGATTTTCAAAAATACATATTAATGTTTTTATAAATTCATCAGATGCTTTTTCTAAATGAATTATTATCTTTTGTGGTAAAAGTGTAAGTAATGTATTTAAAGAAATGTCATTCTCTGAGAAGGAAACATCAGAAATATAGTTTAAGTTAGCTATATCATCTGTAAATGGAATTTTTTTATAATTACTATCAAGTATAACAGAATCTGTGTTCTTGTAGATAAAATGAACAGTATTTATATTAGATGGTTTAGAATTTACATATGACTTTAATAAATTAATGAATTCTTTATATTCTCTGTCTACAACTAATTCATTTACGAAGGTATCTACAATGTAATCTAAAATCTTCATATAATTTGAAAGTCTGAAATTAATGAAACCACTTAAAATCATAGATTTATTATTTGAAATATATTTTAACGTAGCAATATAGATGTGTTCAATTCTTACTTGATATTCAACAGAAGATTTGTCTTCAAGATAAGTTAGACATTTGTCTAAAACAATATCTTGTTCATAATCTGAAAAATAAAAATAATTTGATTTTATAATTGATTCTAATAATTTTGGCTCATAGAATTTTATTATAAATGAAACAAAAGTGTTAGAAAGTTTATTATAAAAGTTGGGTAAATTATCTAAATCACCTGTATAATGAATGATTACATTTTCGTATATTTTAAACTTTCTTGTGGAGATATATGTGTTAGGAAAAGAAAAGTTATTTAGTAGATATTTTACTATCTTTTTATTATTTGTCTTGATACAAAATGATTTCATAAAAAAATCTCCTTTCACATATATGTAATATTATCTACTAAATAAAGTATCATTATACATATAATATGAAAGAAGAATTGTTTTGCAACTTGTATATTAGTAATAAATCATATAATCAATTTCATCAAAAATTTTATCTTTTTTATAAATTTCTTCTAAATAGTCTTTGTCAACTTTATCATCTTTTATTTGGTAGTATAGCTTAGTAAATCTACCAATATGATCTTTAATTCTTTTTTTAGCATAATCTACCATTGTCTGATTTGTAATAATAAACAGCCAGTCGCTACTTTGAGCAAGTAATAATTCTCTTGCACATTGGTTTAAAGCAAATTTTTTTAGTTCATCTTGTTCATTAGGAAATAGGTGGGCAAGTTCAACCATTCTATCTCCAGCTTTATGAAGATGTCTATGTACATAATCATTTAATGGATTAAGCCATACATAATTATATCCATTTGCACCCCAACTAGATCTACAAGGAGCTGCAACTTGAATATTTGGATATTTATCTATATATTCTCCAGGTGTAATAAGTTTAAAATTACAATTATCATAATAGATCTTTTTGAATAATATATATAACCAATCTGGACCTTCATACCACCAGTGACCATATAATTCTGCATCATAAGGACATAGAATAATAGGTGGGTGATCCATATAACTTGAGATATCATTTATTTGTTTTACTCTACAATCAAAGAAATGACCAGTTTGCTTATATATAGAATCTTGAGCCCATTGCAAATTATAATAATCTTTTTGATCTGTTTTTCCAGTAATTCTATAATATTTAATACCTGTATTAACTCTTACACCATCATGAGCAATGTAAGGTTTTATATAATCATAGTCTGCTTCGTAACCAATATCTCTGTAGAACTCTCTGTAATTATAATCGCCAGGATATCCATTTATAGAACTCCAAACTTGTCTTGAAGATTCCATGTCACGTCCAAATGCAATTAAACCACCAGGTGATACTATTGGAGCATATGTACCATATATTGGTGTAGGGTCTGCATATAGAATTCCATGAGATTCAACAATAGCATATTCTATACCGAATTCTTTTAAATATTTATCTGCTTCTGGAACATAACCACATTCTGGAAGCCAGATTCCTCTAGGTTGTCTTCCAAAATATTTTTTATAGGTTTGAACACCAACAGCTATTTGTGCTTTTACAGTTTTTTCGTTAACATATAATATAGGGAAGAAACCATGTGTTGCTCCACAAGTTATTATTTCTAAAACACCAATATCTTGAAAATGTTTAAAAGCTTGTATTAGGTTGCAATTAAATACATTTTCAAATAAATATAAATCATCAGAATATCTATTTAAATAATATTTAGAAAGTTCATTTAATCTTGAATCATAAGCTGTTCTTTTTACTTCTTTTTCACAAAGTTCAATATGTTCTTTTAGATAATGAATATATTTTTTTTGTAATAACTTATTATCTAACATCCAAAGTAGAGGAGGAGTCATAGACATTGTTATTCTAAATTCTACTTTTTCATCTACTAATTTTTTGAAATTTCTAAGAAGAGGAATATAAGTTTCTGACATTGCTTCGAATAACCATTGTTCCTCTAAGTAGTCATCACTTTCAGGATGATGTATAAAAGGTAAGTGTGCATGTAGTACAAAACTTACATATCCTTTTACGTTTTTGCTCATTTTAATACTCCTTTAAATTATTATTTTCGTATAAACATTAATATCACCTATAAGAATTTTTCTTAAAAGGTGATATTAAAAAATTCTATTTAAATCTTGAAGAACTTAAACTGTTTGATGATGGGTTTTGTATTTTATCAAAAGAGTCCAAATCTTCATCTTTATAAAACTTCTTATAGAAATCATTAACTTTATATACTTTTCCAATACTTTTTACAAAATTAAGACTAGCTATGTTTTTAGTTGTTACTGTATTATTTTTCACATTTTTAAAATATACCATTTCTTGTTTCTTCTCGAAAAGAATATGGTCATTAGGAGATTCTACCTCATTAGATGATGTTATAGGAATATAACTTTGAGTTATTTTTGGAGTAGTTTTAACTTCTGTAACTTCACCATTATACATAACTTCGAAAGGTTTTCTACCTAATTCTATTTTATATTTACATTTACTATCATTAACATTTAAATACCAACAATTAGCAAAATCATTTATTTCAACTTCGAAACTGTAACCTTTAGTTTCATTATGAACTACAAGTACAGGTTTTGTTTTTTCGAAAAAATCTTCCCCATAAGTTTTTTTGAATTTTTCTCTATCCTCGTCAGAAATATCCCAATAAATAAATAGAGTTGTAGGTGTTTGATAAAGTAATTTTACGATTGTTTGATTATATCTATATGGTAAATCATAATATTCAGCTATAGAGAACTCCTCACCACTTATAGTTGTTGGCTTTTTTGCTACTTCATTTTTTTCTGTACTTTTAATAGAATCTTTAGTTAAAGTTTTTACAGATTTTTTAGTAGTTGTAGTAGTTGTTTTTACTGAAGATTTTTTTGTGGTGGTTTTCTTTTTTGGAGTAATAGAATCTACTACTTTTTTGATAATATTAGAATTTTTAGCTGATTTTGTACCAGTCTTTTTTGCGGTAGCCTTTTTTGTTGTAGTTGAGCTAACTTTCGTAGAAGCTTTCTTCTCAGTATTTTTTGTTACTTTAGGAGCAACTTTACTTGCTATTTTTACTTCTAGGTCTTTTTTTTCTTCTTTTGCTTTTCTTGGCATTTAATTTCCTCCTTTGTGTCAATCCATAATTAATATATATACTATATCAAAATAGAAATAAATTCAATAGAAAAAAGACAAAAATATTATAAAGAAAATACTAAAAATTATTTGACAAAAATAAAACTATAATAGATAATATAATAAGTTAAGTACGACAGATAAAACACGAAGAAACTAAGGAGGAAATATTAATGTATATATTTAATAAAATTACGGTAAATCCACAATTACCAAAAAGAGTAGGAGAATTATTAGATATTGCAAATAATTTATGGTGGTCTTGGAATTCAGAATTTTTAAGACTATTTAAAGAAATTGATTCTGACTTATGGGAAACTGTTGGAAAAAATCCAGTTAAATTTTTAAAACTAGTTTCTCAGGATAAATTAGAAGATATAGCAAAGGACGAAGAATTTTTAGCTAAATATGATGAAGTTGTAAATAACTTTAATTCATACATGCAAACAAAAGAAACATGGTTCTCTAAAAATTATCCTAATAATGAAAATGATTTAATTGCATATTTTTCAGCAGAATATGGTATAGATGAAATAATACCAATATATTCAGGGGGATTGGGAATACTTTCTGGAGATCATTTAAAATCAGCAAGTGATTTAGGCTTGCCTTTTGTTGCTGTAGGTTTATTATATAAAAATGGTTATTTTAATCAAAAAATAGATGGATACGGAACACAAAAAACAGAGTATACAAATATAGATTTAGATAATCTACCAATTTTACCAGTAAAAGATGAGAATGGTGAAGACTTAATAATAGATGTAGATTTTCCAGACAGAAAATTATATTTAAAAATATGGAAAATTGTTGTAGGTAGAATTTCTTTATATTTAATGGATTCAGATATAGATAAAAACATAGCAGAAGATAGAGTTGTTACACTAAGATTATATGGTGGAGATCAAGAAATGAGAATAAGACAAGAAATTGTCTTAGGTATGGCAGGTATTAAATTATTAAAACGTTTAGGTTTAAAACCAAGTGTATACCATATGAATGAAGGTCACTCTGCATTCTTGACATTAGAAGTAATAAAAGATGCAATGGAGGAAAAACAAGTATCATTCGAAGTTGCAAAATCAATGTGCTCAGCTAAGACTGTATTTACAACACATACGCCTGTTCCAGCAGGAAATGATATATTCCCAATAGAATTAATGGATAAATATTTTTCTAACTTCTGGCCAAAACTTGGAATTTCTCGTGAAGATTTCTTAAGATTAGGTATGAAAAATAGCCAAGGCTTAGAGCAAGGATTTAATATGGGAATGCTTGCATTAAGAATAGCTGGTAAAAAGAATGGTGTAAGTAAATTACATGGTGCAGTATCAAGAAGATTATTCTCTGATGTATGGCCAAACATAGCACCAGACGAATCACCAATAGAATATGTAACAAATGGAATTCATACATGTTCATGGCTTGCACCATCAATGAAAAAATTATTTAATCAATATTTAAAACCTTATTGGCAAGATAATATTCAAGATGATGAAACATGGAATGATATTAAAAATATTCCAAATAAAGAATTATGGGATACACATACAGATAGAAAGAAAAAATTATGTGCTCTAGTAAAGAACAATATAACAACTAGATTAAAATCTAGTGGATATAATTATGAAGAAATAAATGAAATAGTTTCTAAATTAAATCCAAATGCATTAACGATTGGTTTTGCAAGAAGATTTGCTACATATAAGAGAGCAACATTAATATTTAGAGATTTAGAAAGATTAACACAATTACTAAATAATCCAGAAAGACCTGTTCAATTAATTTTTGCTGGTAAAGCACATCCAGCAGATAAAGAAGGTCAGGATTTAATAAAATTTATTCACGAAGTTTCTATGAAACCTCAATTTAAAGGAAAGATATTCTTACTAGAAAATTATAATATAGCAATGTCAAGATATCTAATAAGTGGTGTTGATGTATGGCTTAATAATCCAAGAAGACCAATGGAAGCTTCTGGTACAAGTGGTCAAAAAGCATCTGTAAATGGTGTAATTAACTTTAGTGTACTAGATGGTTGGTGGGCAGAAGGCTATAACCAAAAGAATGGTTGGACAATAGGTGATAATACAGAATATCAATCTTATGAAGAACAAGATATTGCTGATAGCGAAAGCTTATATAATACTTTGGAAAATAAAATTATTCCATTATACTATGAAAATAAGAAAGAAGATGGAGTATCTGACAAATGGATGGAAATGTTTAAAAATTCAATAATTTCTACAGGTGGAAGATATTCAACTTCAAGAATGGTAATAGATTATACAAGAGATTATTATATGGAACTTGCTAATTTGTCTAAAAATCATTATCAAAATTTAGATGAAGTAATTGATTTTACTAACTGGAAAAAGAATCTTTATGCAAGTTGGAAAGACATAAAGATTACTCAAAATAATAATTTAGATAATATAACAATAGATGCAGGTAACCAAATAGAAGTGCATTGTATAGTAAACTTACCAGAAAATATAGATTGTAATTCAATTAGAACAGAAGTATACTATGGTAAAATATTAGAAAATGGAATAATGGAGCAAATCCAAACTGTTCCAATGAACTTAATAGAACAAGATGACGAAAATAGAGTATATAAATATTCTGCTAAGATAGAATTGAAAACAGGTGGTAACTATGGATATACATTCAGAGTTATGCCACAAACAAATATGATGTTAGATACAGCTAATTTAGATTTAATTCAATGGGTAACAAGATAGAATTAGGGATTATGAGACGTTCCCACAGGGATTTGGGGACGTTCTTAAAATCCCGATATAATATTAAAATAACCTTCAAACTGTTAAACAAAAGTTTTTAATTTGGAGGTTGTTTTTTGTTTTAATATATAAGTTTTTTTAAATTCCATTTTTATAATTAAAACTATTATTTCATATTTTTGTGTTTTACGAATTAGGCCATTAAATTGTATAGATTTATTATATTAGGCTTCAAAGAAGTGTCGACATTCATAAAATAACAATGTTAAAATCCTTGCATAAAATACTAATATGATATAGAATAAATTCATAAAAAAGGAAAAGAGGTATTGCCATATGAAAGATTTAAAAATAGACTTAAAAAATACTAATTTAAATGAAGAAGAAATTTTAAAATATTCAAAAAAAGTAACAGATATACATAATGAATTATATAAAAAAGCAGATGATGAAAAAGAATTTTTAGGCTGGCTTAAACTTCCAACTGATTATGATAAAAAAGAATTTAAAAGAATAGAAAAAGCTGCTAAAAAAGTACAAAGAGATTCTGATGTATTCCTAGTAATAGGAATTGGAGGATCATATTTAGGTGCAAGAGCAGTAATAGAAGCTATGAATAGTAATTTTGCAAATGCTGTACCAGATGAAAAATCAAAATATCCAAAAGTAATATTTGCAGGAAATAATTTAAATCCTGATTATATAAATGATATTATAGAATTTATAGGTGATAGAGATTTATCTATAAATGTAATATCTAAATCTGGAACAACTACAGAACCAGCAATTGCATTTAGAATATTTAGAGAGTTTTTAGAGAATAAATATGGAATAGATGAAGCAAGAAGCAGAATTTATGTTACAACAGATAAGAAAAAAGGAGCATTAAAACAACTTGCAGATAAAGAAGGGTATGAAGAATTTGTTATACCAGACAATGTAGGTGGAAGATATTCTGTTCTAACAGCTGTAGGTTTACTTCCTATAGCAGTAGCAGGAATTGATATAGATAAATTAATGCAAGGAGCATTATCTGCACAAAACAAATATGCAGAAGAAAATCTAAAATATAATGACTGCTATAAATATGCAGTAGCAAGAAATATTTTATATGAAAACAAAAAAGATATAGAATTATTAGTAGATTATGAACCAAAATTACACTATTTTATAGAATGGTGGAAACAATTATATGGCGAAAGTGAAGGAAAAGATTTAAAAGGAATTTTCCCAGCAGGAGTAGAATTTACAACAGACCTACATTCTATGGGGCAATATATTCAACAAGGTAGACGTAATTTATTCGAAACAGTATTAAATGTAGAAAAATCAAAAACAGATATAAAAATAGAAACAGATGAAGATAATTTAGATGGATTAAATTATCTTGTAGGAAAAACATTGGACTATGTAAATAAAAAAGCTATGGAAGCAACAATTGCAGCACATGTTGATGGAGATGTTCCAAACATCTTAATAACAATGGAAAAATTAGATGAAGAGAATTTAGGACAATTAATATATTTCTTCGAACTTGCATGTGCAATGTCTGGTAAACTATTAGGAGTAAATCCATTTAATCAACCAGGAGTAGAAGCATATAAAAAGAATATGTTTACATTACTTGGAAAACCAGGATATGAAAAATAATGGTGATTGATACTAAGAAAACAGGGGCATTTTAAAAATGCTCCTATTTTTGTTAGGAAAAACTATACAATAATAATTATATTATGAGTTTGATTTTTTACGGAAAAAATGATATTATGTAAACGTAGTTTTAAAAGCAAAGTAGAAAAGAGATAATAGTATTATGAGCAGTTATGTAGATGAGATAATAAATTTGCATACAGTTTGTAAATTTAATTATACTCGTAAAATAATTACGGATCGGATGGGACCGTGGAAAAATCAAAATGTAACATTAGTATGGGAAGGAGGGTGTGAGCATAAATCTTTAGAGTTAACACCTGACGAGGTGGAAATATTATTTGAACGGGGCTTAACTAAGAATGTGGTTTAGACTAAAAGAAACAGACATTATTACTGTTAAAGTGATAGTGTCTTTTTCGTTGTAACCAATATTAATATAAAAGAAAAAAGTTAGACTGTAGTCTGACTAAAAACATCTTGTTAGCACTAATTGTATAATATAATTGAAAACAGAAAAATAATGAGGTATAATATACAAGAATTAAGTATAAATATAAATAAGAAGAAAAATAAGAGGAGTAACTATGAACAATATTAAAGTGTATGCTTTTGTAGGTCCATCTGGAACTGGAAAAAGCTATAGAGCACAAATGGTTGCGAATGAAAATAATATTCATTATATAATAGATGATGGGCTTTTTATAAATGATAATGAGATAATCGCAGGGGAATCTGCAAAAAAAGCACCAACTAAAATAGAGACTGTAAAAAAAGCACTATTTTTAAAACAGGAACAAAAAGATGAGATAAGGAAAGCAATAGAAAAATATAAACCAGAATCAATTCTAATATTAGGAACATCTGATGGAATGGTAAATAAAATAGCCGCAAATATAGGTTTGCCACCAATAGAAAAAATTATATATATAGATGAAATTGCAACTCCAGAAGAAATTCAAGAAGCTAGAAGAAGTAGGGTAACAGAGGGAAAACATGTTATACCTGTTCCAACATTTGAGATAAAAAAAGATTTTTCGGGATTTATATTAGATCCACTTCAAATATTTAAATTTAAAGGTAGAAATGATAAACCATATATATCAGAAAAATCAATAATAAGACCAACTTTTAGTTATTTAGGAAATTTTACAATATCAGATACAGTATTTAGACAAATTATAGAATATATAGCTAAAAAAGATCCTAACATATACAATATAATAAGAACAAGAATAGACAATCAACCAGAAGGTCCATATGTTTACATAGAACTTAGTGTTGAATATGGAGGAAATGTTAGAAATATTGTAGATAATTTTAAAAATAAAATAATAAAAGAAATTGAAAAATTAACAACAATGCGAGTACAAACAATTAAGATAATAATAAAGGAAATACATATTAGTAAAGAAGAAAATAATTAGTGGAAGGTAGAAGAAAAATGTCATATATAGTTGCAATAGATGGACCAGCAGGTTCAGGAAAAGGCACAATAACAAAATTAGTTGCTAAAGATTTAGGCTTAGTAAGTATAGATACAGGAATGTTATACAGATGCCATGCTTTAGCTGTACTTAAAAATAATATTGATGTTTCTGATGAAGAAAAAGTAGAAGAAATATTAGAAAAAATAGATATAAATTTAAAGAATAAAAATAATAAACAGTCAGTATTTTTAAATGGAGAAGATGTAACTGACCAAATTAGAACACCAGAAGTAACAGGAATAGTTTCTAAAACATCTAGTATTTTAGGAGTTAGAGAGAAAATAACAAAATTAGAAAGAAAAATTGGTTATGAATGGCTAAAAGAAGGTAAAAATATTATAATGGAAGGACGAGATATTACTACTGTAGTTTTTCCAGAGGCAAAAGTTAAAATATATTTGGATGCAACACCAATAGAACGAGCTAAAAGAAGATGTAGACAAAATAAGAGAAATGGGATTAATCAATCGTTCGAAGAAGTCTTACAATCAATAATGGAAAGAGACAAGAATGATATGAATAAAAAAGTAGGAGCTTTAAAAAAGGCACCAGATGCGATATATGTGGATTCTAGTAAGTCAAGTGTTAATAAAATTAAACATAAAATAATAAAAATAATAAAACAAAAAACTAAGGAGAATAAAAATGAACATTATAAAAAGAATATTAAGAGTAATAGTTAGAACAGCAATATATTTATATTGTAAAGTTGTATATAGGTTAAAAGTTATAGGAAAAGAAAATATTCCAAAGGAAGGTCCAGTAATATATTGTGGAAATCATAGAAGCTATTTGGATCCACCTTTAATTGTGGTAACAGCAGGAAGACATGTTAGGTTTATGGCGAAAGAAGAATTAACTAAAAATAAATTTTTAAAATTTTTAGGATATGTATTTGATGCTATATATGTTAAAAGAGATAATAAAGAAATTGCAGCTTTAAAAACAACATTAAAAGCTCTAAAAAATAAAGAAAGTATAGCTATGTTCCCAGAAGGAACAAGAAATGGCTTAGAAAAAGGAGAAAGTGTAAAAGAAGGAGTAGCATTTTTTGTATTACAAACTGGTGCTAAAGTACAGCCTGTTGGTATAACAGGTGGAGAGAAACCATTTAAAAGAGTATATGTTAATTATGGAAAACCATTAGATTATAGTGATAAAGTTACAAAAAAGCCTTCGAAAGTAGAACTAGAAAGAGTAAGCAAAGAGATAATGGATAACATAATTATGTTGACAAATATCAAACAATAATATATAATATTGTCAGTTTACTGCGAATAGGCGTTTTTCATTTATGAAAAACGCCATTTATAAAGATAAACCAAACGAAAGAGGATGTTACAATGTAACGAAGAATTAGGAAGGTGAAATTATGTCAGAACAATTAAATTTTGAACAAATGATAGAAGAATCAATGAAAAATATAGCAGTTAAAGAAATAATAGAAGGTACAATTATAAATATAAATAAAAAAGGCGAAGTAATTATAGATATCGGGTATAAAGCAGATGGAATAATCCCAAGAAATGAATATTCATATAATGAGGCTACAGACCCTAGTAAAGAATTAAAAGTTGGAGATAAAATAACAGCAGAAGTAATTAAAATGAATGATGGTGAAGGTAATGTGTTGCTTTCTACCAAAAGATATAAAATGAAGGAAGCTCAAAAAGAGCTAGAAGAAAAATTTAAAAATAATGAAGTTTTAGAGGAAAAGATCACAGAAATCACAGACAAAGGATTTATAATTTCAAAAGAAGGATACAATATATTTATTCCAATTTCTTTATCAGGAATAACAAGAAGTGAAAATATAAAAGATTATAAAGATAAAGTAGTTAGATTTAGATTAATAGAATGTAAATTTAGACCTAGAAGAATAATAGGGTCAATAAAAGCAATTTTAGATGAAGAAAAAAATAAGAAAATAGATGAATTCTGGAACGAAGCAGAAGTAGGCAAAAAATATAAAGGAAAAGTAACAAGTATTAGTACATATGGTGCTTTTGTAGATTTAGGAGCAGTGCAAGGATTATTACATATTTCAGAAATTACATGGAATAGAAATACACCACCTAATGAGATTCTAAAGGTAGGACAAGTAATTGATGTAATAGCAATAGATGTTGATAAAGAAAATAAAAGAATTAAATTATCTTATGCAGAAAAAGGACCAGACCCTTGGAAGTCTGTAGAAGGTAAATATAATATAAATGATATTTTAACAGTAAAAGTGGTTAAAATGATGCCTTTCGGTGCTTTTGTAGAATTAGAACCAGGAATTGAAGGATTGGTACATCTTTCACAAATATGCGAAAGAAAGATAACAAAACCAGAAGAAGAATTAAGAGTAGGGCAAAAAGTTAATGCAAAAATAATTGATATGGATTTAGCAAATAAAAGAATCGAATTATCAATAAGAGAACTAGAAAATACATCAAACGAATATAAAGAATAAAGGAGTAATAAAAATGATAAACGAAAATATTAGAAACATAGCGATCATAGCACACGTAGACCATGGTAAAACAACATTAGTAGATGCGCTTTTAAAGCAAAGCCATGTATTTAGAGACAATGAAAAAGTTGACGAGAGAATTATGGATTCTAATGCATTAGAAAAAGAAAGAGGAATAACAATTCTTTCTAAGAATACAGCAGTTATGTATAATGGTGTAAAAATAAATATAGTAGATACACCAGGACATGCTGACTTTGGTGGAGAAGTAGAGAGAGTTTTAAAAACTGTTGATGGCGTTTTATTATTAGTAGATGCGTTCGAAGGACCAATGCCTCAAACAAGAGAGGTTTTAAAGAAAGCATTATCTTTAAATTTAAAACCAATAGTTGTAATAAATAAAATAGATAGACCAGGAGCAAATCCATCAAAGGTATTAGACCAAGTATTAGAATTATTTATAGAATTAGATGCAACAGATGAACAATTAGAATTCCCAGTAATTTATGCTTCAGCTAAAAATGGAATTGCTAAAATGAACATGGAAGACAGCAGTGACAATATAAATTGTATATTTGAAACAATTATAAAAGAAATAAATCCACCTGCTTGTGATGAAGAAGGAACTGTTCAAATGCTAGTATCTAATATTGATTATGATGAATTCATAGGAAGAATGGCTATAGGTAGACTAGAAAGAGGAATCCTAAAAGTTAATGACCCAGTAGTTATTTGCAAAAAAGATGGCAAGATGGAGAATGCAAGAATAGGGAAAATCTATACACATATGGGACTTAAAAAAGTAGAAGTTCAAGAGATAGGTGCTGGTGATATCATTGAATTATCTGGTATTCCAGACATTAATATTGGTGAAACAATATGTGATATAGAACATCCAGAAAAAATAGATTTTGTAGATATAGATGAACCAACAGTTACTATGACATTTAGCGTAAATGATGGACCTTTAGCTGGTAAAGAAGGAAAATTCATTACTTCAAGACATTTAAGAGATAGATTATTTAAAGAACTTGAAAGAAATGTAAGTTTACGTGTAAGCGAGACAGATTCTGCAGATTCATTTGAAGTAGCTGGTCGTGGAGAATTACATCTATCTGTATTAATAGAAACAATGAGAAGGGAAGGATACGAATTCTTAGTATCTAGGCCAAAAGTTATTATAAAAGAAATAAATGGTGTAAAATGTGAACCAATCGAAAGACTAGTAGTAAATGTACCTGATGATTGCATTGGTAGTGTTATAGAAAAATTAGGAAAAAGAAAAGCAGAAATGATAAATATGGAACCAGCAGAAGCAGGTCATACTAAAGTAGAATTTAAAATACCTTCAAGAGGTTTAATCGGTTATAGAACTGAATTTATGACAGATACAAAAGGTAATGGTGTTATGAACCATGTATTCGAAGACTATGAACCATACAAAGGAACAGTTGTTGCAAGAACAAGAGGAACAATTGTAGCTTTCGAAGCAGGAACATCTATAACATATGGACTATATAATGCACAAGATAAAGGTGATTTATTCATTGGACCAGGTGTAGAAGTATACGAAGGTATGATTGTAGGAATTAATTCTAGACCAGAAGACTTAGCAATAAATGTATGTAAGGAAAAACATTTAACAAATACAAGAGCTTCAGGTTCTGATGATGCTTTAAGATTAGTACCACCAATTCAAATGTCATTAGAAAAAGCCATAGAGTTTATTCAAGATGACGAATTGGTAGAAGTAACTCCAAAGAGCATTAGATTAAGAAAGAAAATACTAGATACAAAAACAAGAGAAAGAGAAGCAAGAAGAAAAATTAAAGAAGACTAAAAGTAAGATAGGGATTTGGGAGTTCTTTCCAACAGGGATTTGGGGACGTTCTTTAAATCCCTATTTCTTTGGTTTGATAATTAAAGGAGAAGGTATATGAACGAAATAGAGTTAAAAAAAATAAAAGAAAAGGCTTTAGAAGACCATATTCCAATAATTATGGATGATACTTTAGAAGTAATAGATAAAATCTTAAAAGAAACAAAACCAAAAGCAATATTAGAGATAGGAACTGCTGTTGGGTATTCTGCTATGTGTTTTTCAAGATATTTAGCTGAAGGTGGAAAAATAGATACAATAGAAAGAGAACATGAAAGAGTAGAAGAGGCAAAGATAAATATACAAAAAGTAGGAGTAGCAGACAAAATTAATATTTTAGAAGGAGATGCAGTAGAAATATTGCCTACTTTAGATAAAAAATATGATGTTGTATTTATAGATGCTGCAAAGGGAAAATATCCATTTTTCTTAGAACAAGCTAAAAGGATGCTAAATAAAAATGGAATAATTTTTGCTGACAATATTTTATATAAAGGTTATGTTATGAGTGATTATAATAAGCATAAGCAAAGAACTGCTGTAAGAAATTTACGTGAATACATAAAAGAAGTGACAGAGGATGAAACTTGCACAACAGAAATACTAGAAGTAGGAGATGGTCTTGCAATAAGTAGATTTTAGTAATATAGTGGAAGAAAAAAGACGTGATTTTAATTTTAATCACGTCTTTTTTACTATCTTAAATGTATAGCTCTCATTTGCATAAATTCATCAAAGTTTATACCAAAATAGTATTTAAAATTTGATTCAAAAGTATCTAAAACTAATTTATCACTTCTAGATTTTCTATCAAATTCAAAGTGCATGTATTTAGGCAAAAAGAATTCTGCAGAACATTTATTATTTATTTTTTCTAAAAATAAATCTCTAGTATTTTTATAAACAGAAGAATGACCAGCAGTTCCATTTTTTTCAGTTTCTCTCATTCGAAATGTTTTTATTTGTGTTTCGCGATAAAAGCTGATATCTTCATCTGGAATATAAACAATACGAGTTGTGTGTAATGATGAATAACCATTTTCTTTAGGCTCTGCTATATAATCTTTTCTTTTTCTAGCAACTTCAGTAACATTAGGGTTATGAGTTAGTAGGAAATGTTCCACTTCATATGCTTTTTGAATTAATAGATCTTCATCTGTTTTACCATCAGCAGATAAGATTATTATTTTATCTCCAAATATATCTAAAGCTTCGCCTTTTTTATTTAGCTTTTCTATATAGTTATGTTTAGATTTTACTCTAGACATTATATAAAAATCTACGTTTTTAAAAGCAGTATGTAAACTTGTGTTTTCTGCTTCTACATTTTTCATATAATATTTTAGATAATCATTTGTATAAGTATCATATAATCTTATTAAATTAGATCTATTTTCTAAAGCTGCTCTGTGTTCTGGACTTAGAACAAATTGAGCAAGTCCAATTTTTTGCGCAAGAGCAGTTGATATTTCTCTATTTTCGTTGCTTTCTAATGGGTTTGTCTTTGGAGACAATAATATCACCTCTATAATAAATATATTTGCGCGCGAAGAATATTATACCAAATTTTACTAAAAAGAGCAATAAAAAAGGGTATAAATCGTTCGACCTATACCTTCAAAATTCGACATTATAATTTACCTAAATATTTTAAACTAGAAAAAATAGTATCTACAATTAAAATTATTGGCATTAAGTATATTAGGACTTTTAAAATATAGGTTGGAATAGCTGTTAATGATTTTTCTATTTTTTTAGAGAAAAATGGATGAATATGATTAATAAATAATAATCCGATAAATCCCCATACTATTGTGTAAAAGATACTAATTCTACCATTTAAATTAAAAAAGTCATATGTATAATCCCACCATTTAGCAGCAAAAATTGCATCTAATGCAAAACCTACTAAATATTCAAACGCGGAGAAAATAAAAGCTGAAGCAAAAAACAATTTAATAGAATTCTTTTTATATTTACTAATAAACAAAATCATTAAAATTGCTCCAAAACCATAAATAGGGCAAATAGGACCAAATAGAAAACCTCGATTTGTAAAATGTCCTAATACAAGTAATGAATAAATTGTTTCCATTAGCCATCCAATGAAGGAATATAGGAAAAAGTATAATATTATATATTGTATATCTGTTAATTTCTTTTTTACAATTAAAGCCTTTGACGCTTCCATAAAAAAACCCCCTATAACAAATGTAGGAGGTAATATATTTAAATTTCATTAATAGCATTTCGTATAATATTTGCAGAATTTTCAAATTTATAAATTTCTTCTTCACTTAAAGACATTATTCCAGTTTTTTCGACACCATTTATTCCAATAACAGAAGGTGTACTTATAAATATTTTTTGAACTGGGTCATAAGAAGAAACACATATAATTGCTTTTTCGTCCTCTATAATTGCACTAGTAATTCTTGTTAAAGCAGAAGCTATTCCAAAACAAGTGTAATTTTTCTTCTGAGCAATTTTAAAACCAAAGTTTCTAGTTTCATCTTCTATATTTATCATATCTTCGTTTGATAAATAATTAGAGATAGGTTCTAAACCAATTTTTGCATTGCTCCATGGAACGAATTGACTATTTCCATGTTCACCGATTACATAAGCATGTACACTTTTGGGTGAAATATCAAGTTTATCTGCAATAATATTTTGAAGTCTTGCAGAATCTAATGATGTTCCTGAACCAATAATTTGGTTTGAATTTAGACCTGAATATTGCCAAGTAATATATGTCATAACATCTAGTGGATTACCTGCAACAAGTATAATTCCATTAAATTTTGTAGTTGCAATATTTTTAACGATATCTTTAAAAATATTACCAGCATTATGCAAATCTTCCATTCTAGATGAAATGGTTGCTCTTTGGCTAACACCAGCTGTTATACATATAATTGATGCATCATTACATTCTTCATATGTTCCAAATTTGATTTTTGAAGAAGAGTTAGTAAGTGGAATACAATTTAGTAAATCCAAAGCTTCTCCTTCTGCTTTTTGCATATTAATGTCTATTAATACAATTTCATGTATATTTATATTTGAACTTAAAAGTGAATAGGCATAACTAACTCCAACGTTACCAGTACCTATTATAACTACTTTATTTTTCATTTGTAAGAGACCTCCTAATAATTTGTCTGCCTATATAGTATATAGCAAAAAGCCTTTGCTGTAAAGATATTAAGATAATTTTAATAATTGATATATTAATAATTAATAAATAGTATTGCTAATAGGATAAAAAAATTGTACAATCATGAAAAAATAAAAAAGGAGGATAACAATGATTAAACTTGAAAATATTTCTAAGTCATATGTAAAAGGAAAAAAATCAGTAGATTCATTAAACTTGGAAATAAAAGATGGAGAGATTTTTGGTTTTTTAGGACCAAATGGTGCAGGAAAAACAACAACTATTAAGATGATTACTGGCATTTTAAATGCTGATGAAGGAAGAATATTGGTAGATGATAAAGATATAAAAAAAGATAGTATTTCTGCTAAAAAAACTATAGGATTTGTACCAGATACACCGGATATATTCCTAAAACTTAAAGGGATAGAATATTTGAATTTTATGGGAGACATATATGAGGTTCCAAAAGAAATAAGAAAACAAAGGATAGAAGAACTAACAAAAAAATTCGAGATCTATGATAATTTAAATGAAGAAATGCAAGGATATTCACATGGAATGCGTCAAAAAATAATATTATGTGGAGCTCTTTTAAATAATCCAAAAAATTGGATATTGGATGAGCCAATGACAGGTTTAGATCCGAAGGCATCTTTTGACTTAAAAGAAATGATGAGGAAACACGCAAAGGAAGGAAATTGTGTTTTCTTTTCTACACATGTTTTGGAAGTGGCAGAAAAATTATGTGATAGAGTAGGAATTATAAATAAGGGGAAATTAATTTTTGTTGGAACATTTGAAGAAATGAAGAGAAAATTAAAAGATAATGGAACATTAGAAGAATTATTTTTGGAGATTACACAAGATGAATAAAATTATTTCACTTACAAAAGTTCTCCTTAAAAATTCCTTCCAAAAATATAGTGAAAATAATAAGAAAACAAGTAAAGCAGGAAAAGTAATACTTTATGGGATCTTAATTGTATATTTAATGGGAATATTTGGATTCCTTTCATATGGGTTAATTACAACATTACAGCAAGTACATCAAGAAGCAATGTTTATTGGAATATTCTTGGTAGGGCTAGCACTGCTTACAATAATACAATCAATTATATCAGCAACAAATGTATTCTATTTTTCAAAAGATTTAGATTACATTTTGCCATTACCATTAAAACCAAGAGAAATATTAATTTCAAAATTAAATGTAATATTAGTAACTGAGTATGTAATGGAATTAATATTTGCGGTAGCGCCAATAACTGTTTATGGAATTCTTACATCAGCAGGGGGAATGTTCTATATAGTTTCATTATTGGTATTAATAATATTTCCGATAATTCCAATCTTAATCGCAACTTTTATAATAATGATAATAATGAGTTTTTCAAAAGGTGTAAAAAATAAAGATAGATTTAAATTGATAGAACCACTTTTAGGAATTGCATTAGCGCTTGTACTTTCATTTGCTTTTTCTGGAACATCAGAATTAAGTGAAGCAGATTTATTAAATGCATTAACACAAGCTAATAGTATGGTGGAAATGATTAGTGATAGTTTACCTATTATTAAACCAGGAATTAATGCAATAGTAAATTCAAGTTTTATTGAATTTGTAAAATTACTAGGAATCACAGCAATATTTTATATAGTATTTATATTAATAGGAAATAAACTTTATTTTAGAGGGGCAGTAGGTAATTTATCTTCTGGAGCAAAGAAAGGAAAAAACATTACTGGTAAAGATATAAAAATAAATTCAGTAGGAAAATCATATGTTGCTAAAGAATTTAAAATGTTATTTAAAAATCCAATATTTTTTGTACAATGTGTATTGCCAGCGGTATTAATGCCAGTAGTATTTTTAGGAATATTTATTGTAAGTATATCAAGTAATAATTCACAAGATGCAATAAATGAATTCCAAAACGTATTAAATGGTTTTATAGAGACACCTGTTGGACTAGCTATAATTATTGCTATTACAGAATTTTTAACAAGTATGTTATATATTGCTCCAACTGCTATATCAAGAGATGGACAAAACGCGATTTTTATGAAATATATACCAGTGCAATATTATAAACAATTACTTTATAAAGGAATACCAAATGTAGTTTTCGGAACTGTTACATCACTAATTGTTTTAATATTCATTTTTGTTTTAATAAAACCATCACTAGTATTTTTGCTAACAGCAGGAATATTAAATTTAGTTTTATTAATTTTGCAAACCTTATTAATGGAATTAGTAGATTTAAGAAAACCAAAGCTAGAGTGGTCAACAGAATATGCGGTAGTAAAACAAAATATGAATTTGTTATGGCCTTTTGTATTAAATTTATTAGAAATTGGAATAATATTTATAGTATCTATACCATTAAGTTTTATAAATTATCTTGTAACAGCTGTAATTTTAGTAGTTCTACATATTGTAATTGCTTATTTTGTAAATAGATACATCTATAATAATCAAGATAGATTATTTGACAGAGTAAGTTAGTAAACTAAGGAGGAAAAAATGAATATAGGAATTGACCTTGATGGAGTATTAACTAATTTTAATGAATTCTGTATGAATTATGGAACAAAATATGCTTCCGAAATAGGTAAAGGAAAGATTGTAAATTCTAAGGGCTATGAGAGTATAGAAATTTTTAGTTGGGATAGGCAAACAGATATAGATTTTTGGGAAAAATATAATTTACAATATTCCTTAGGAGAGAAACCTAGACCTTTTGCGAAAGAAGTACTAGCTAAACTTAGAGCGGACGGACATAAGATATATATTATTACAGCTAGGGCTAGTGAGTTTGAAGATATAGAAGTACAAAGTAAGATGCAGGATATGGTTAGAGATTGGTTTAAAAATAATGAAATATGTTATGATGAATTGGTTTTTTCTACAGTTAATAAATTAGAAAATTGTAGAGAAAATAACATAGATATAATGATAGAAGATAGTCCACACAATATAAAACAGCTTGCAGAATTTTTACCAATTATGTGTTTTGATACAAGATATAATAAAGATTGCGAAGGTAAAAATATAATGAGAGTGTATAGTTTTTATGATATTTATGAAAGAATAAAAGAATTATCATAAAATAGAATGGATAAAGAGGGTTCCTAAAAAATCGGACCCCTCTTTATTTTTAATATGGAATATCTTTTAATCCCTTTCCTACATGAGGAGAAAAAGGATGAGAATCTCTAAAACCAGCATGTAATCTACGATCAATAGTTGTTACTTTTAGATTTCGAGCCTCAATCGTGCCCATACGTAATGGTAATGGTTTCACTTTAATATCTTTTTCCATATTATACTCCTTTCACTTAGTCAATTCGAAATGTGAATTAGTTACATTGTATAATCTACATATTAATTTTCTACTACCAATGTCCTCCTTTTCAATTATTATATCTAGACTATATAATAATCTAAGAGAAAAGTCAATAATTGTTTTATAAAAATATAACTGTGCCTGAATATTATGGACACATTTATATTAATTTAAATAATAGTTAGTTTAAATTTTCTTTTTATAAATTTAGTTAGTTCTACCAAAATAACAGGTAAAATAGATAAACCGATTGTTATAGTCCATTCTATTGGTTTTAAAATAGTCAAACTAAAAATACTTCTAATAAATGGAACAAATAAAATAATTAGTAATAATACAAATGAAGATGCAAGTGCAAAAAATAGATATTTGTTATGCCCATTTCCTTTAGTAAAAATAGAGTCTGTATTAGAACGTTGGTTAAATGCATGTAACATTTGTGAAATGGCTAAAACACAAAATGCCATAGTTTGACCAACGACGTAACTATCTGCATTATATCCTATTAAAAATGCAGAAATTGTAGCAATTGTTATAAAAATACCATGTAAAATGACTCTAGCAACTAATGATTTTTCAAAAAGTGTACCAGATTTTACCGGTTTTTCTTTCATTATATTTTTACTTGCAGGGTCAACACCCAATGCTAAAGCAGGAAGCGAATCTGTTGCAAGATTTATACATAAAATGTGTATTGCAAGAATTGGTGGATCCCAATTTAATAAGGTTGCAATAAATAATGTTAAAATTTCTGCAATATTACCAGCTAATAAAAATTGAATTACCTTTTGAATATTTTTATAAACTCTACGACCTTCTTTTATAGCATAAACAATAGTAGTAAAATCATCATCTAATAAAATCATATCTGATGCATCTTTGGCAACATCTGTACCATTAATTCCCATTGATATACCAATATCAGCTTTATTAAGTGCAGGTGCATCGTTTACACCGTCTCCAGTCATGGCAACGATTTCACCGTTTCTTTTTAAAGAATTTACAATTCTCAATTTGTGGTTAGGAGATACTCTAGCAAACACAGAAGTATTTTCGACGATTTTGTCTAATTCATCATCAGTCATGTTATCTAATTCTGTTCCAGTAATTGCTTTTGTATTTTCTTCATATATTCCAAGTTCTTTTGCAATAGCCTTTGCTGTAATTACATGGTCACCTGTGATCATAATAGTTCTAATTCCTGCATCTTTACAAGTTTTTATGGAATTTGGAACTTCAAGTCTTGGAGGATCAATCATACCAACAATGCCAATGAAAGTTAGATTTGTTTCGATATTTTCGCCTTCGTTTGGAACTTCAATAAGAATTTTTTTAGCAAAACCTAAAACTCTTAAAGCTTCAGAAGATAAAGAAGTATTTAAAATAAGTATTTTTTCTTTATATTCAGCTGTTAAAGGCTGTATACCATTAACTGTAAGAACATTATTACATACATTCAAAAGTTCATCTAAGGCGCCTTTTACATATGCTGTTATATTGCCTTCTATATCGTGAACTGTAGTCATACGTTTTCTGTCAGAATCAAAAGGCTGTTCATAAAGTCTTTCATAGTTCCTTTCTAGTTCTTCTTGATTAATTTTAAAATAATCTCTACCAAGAAGTAAAAGGGCACCTTCTGTTGGATCGCCAATAAGCATATTGTTATTTTTCTTGTCAAATGTTGCATCATTACATAAAAGGCCAGAATATATTAACTCCTTATATGTTTCTTTATTTTGGATATTAGTTACAGAAATTGCAGAACCATTTAAAATGTTATCCATGTTTGCTATTTTTTTAACCACCATTCTGTTTTGAGTAAGAGTACCTGTCTTGTCTGAACAAATAACAGTACTACTACCAAGTGTTTCAACAGCAGGAAGTTTTCTAATTAATGCATTTTCTTTTGCCATACGTTTTACACCAAGAGCCATAACTATAGTAGCAGTTGCGGGTAGTCCTTCTGGAATAATAGAAATTGCAAGTGAAATTGCAGTCATAAATAATGGAAGAATAGGTCTTTTATAAAGTAGCCCAATTACAAATATAATTATGCAAACGATTAAACCTACAATACTTAATGTCTTACCAACAGCGGAAAGTTTTCTTTTTAAAGGTGTATCAAATTCATCACTTGTATTAAGTAAAGATGCGATATGTCCAACTTCGGTATTCATACCAGTAGCAGTGACAACACCAATACCTCTACCATAAGTAATAAGCGAAGAGGTATATGCCATGTTAATTCTATCTGCTAAAAAACAATCTGATTTTAAAAGTTCATCTGCATTCTTTTCTACAGGAACAGTTTCACCAGTTAAAGCCGATTCTTGAATTTTTAAATTTGCACTTTCTAAAAGCCTCATGTCAGCCGGAACTACACTTCCTGCATCTAAAATTACAATATCTCCAACTACAATTTCAGAAGCTGGAATAATAACTTCTGCGTTATTTCTAATAACATGAGCTGTAGGTGAACTCATACTTTTTAATGCTTCTATAGAAGCTTCAGCCTTTTTTTGTTGTACAACACTAATTATAGCATTTAAGAAAACTATGAATATAATGACATATCCTTCTATGAATTCATCTAAGAAGAAAGATAAAATACTTGCTAAAATAAGAATTATAATCATAGGATCTTTTAATTCATATAAAATTAATTTTAATATACTTTTACTTTTCTTTTTAGAAAGTTCATTAAGTCCATAAACTTTTTGCCTACTGCGAATTTCTTCTTCACTTAAACCATAGTCTGAAGTCTTTAACTTTTCTAATACTTCTGACGAAGAAAGCGAATGCCAATTTTTTTGTTCCAAGTAAGAAACACTCCTTTCATAAATAAGTATATCCAAATTATAACAATACTAACAAAAAAATAAAATAAATATTGCAATTTATTAAAAATATTATTAAGATAAGTGGAAAGGGATATGAAAAAAGATATGAAAAAGGATATGGAAAAGGATATGGAAGGGATATGGGGACGTTCCTTAAATCCCTATATAATAAAATGCTGGGTTTATATATAAAGTAATTAATGGAGGAAGTAATGAAAAATAAGAAGCTCAAAGAAAAAAAGAAATTTACAATTTTAGGAATGAGTATTTGGAGAGTTTTAGTATATTTTATAATATATAGTATTTTAGGCTATTTAATAGAAACATTATTTGGTTTAGTAACCAAAGGCGTTATAGAAAGTAGACAGAGCTTTTTATATGGACCATTTTGTGCTATATATGGGCTAGGAGCAGTAATAATGATTGGACTTCTTCAATATTTTAAGAAAAACAATTTTACATTGTTTTTCGGTGGTTTTTTAATTGGGTCTGTAGTTGAATATTTAGTAAGTTTATTTGGAGAAATGATGTTACATGTAAAGTGGTGGGATTATTCTAATATGCCACTTAATATAAATGGTAGAATATGTGTATATTTTTCTATATTCTGGGGAATCCTCGCAATATTTTTAATGACATATATTAATAAAAAAGTAGATAAATTATTGCTTTGGTTAAGAGAAAAAATTGATATAAAAGCTTTAAAAACAATTACTATATTAACAATTATTTTTATGGCTGTTGATTGTGTATATACGGGAGTAGCTTTAAGAATGTTTTATGCAAGAATTGAATATAGTGGTTTAATTAAAATGCAAAATGGGGAGCAATATTTATTAGATTATGAAGAAATACAAAATAAGCCTAGCGTAAAAGAATTTATGGAAAAATATTTAAGTGATGAAAAAATGCTAAAGATATTTCCAAATTTAAAAGTTACAGATATTAATGGAAATATTGTACTTGTAAAAGATGTATTCCCAGATATACAACCATACTATATTAAATTGTTTACACCAAAACAGGTGCAAAGGGTCAATATAGAAAATTAAAAAGGTATTAATATAAAATTAAGGAGATAAATATGGACGAAGAGAAGATAATAGAAATAAATAAAAACGGTTGGAATAAGTTAGTAAAAGGTGGCAAAAATTTTTCTAATACATCATTGCCAGAATATGGACCATTTATGAGAAATGAAGAATATTTCAATATATTTGAAAATGTAAAGAATAAAAAAGTTTTAGAGTTGGGATGTGCTAAAGGTGAAAGTTTAAAATATTTACAAACTAAAGGTGCAAGTGAAGTTTGGGGAGTAGATATATCAGAAGAACAGATAAGATATGCAAAAAATAATGTACCAAGTGGAAAATTTTTTATTTCAGCGATGGAAAATAATCCAGGAGTTCCAGAAGATTATTTTGATTATTGTTTATCTTTATATAGTATAGGTTTTTCATCAAATATAGAAAAAACATTAGCACTTGTTTCAAGATATTTAAAGAAAGGTGGAAAATTTGTGTTCTGTTGGACACATCCATTCTTTAACTGTTTAGGGCTGGATGAAGATAAAGTTATAATAAGAAAATCATATAATGATGAAACTCTTGCTAATATAACAAAAGGCGAAGACAAAATTCCTATGGTACAATATAATTTTAAAATTTCTACAATTATAAATACAATAATTAAATCAGGGCTGACAGTTGAAAAAATGATAGAAGATAAACCAATTAAAGAAAAACATATTGGAAAATATAAAAGTAATTTTTTTGATAAACGAAAAATAGATAGTGCTCCAACTACACTAATAATTATTGCTAAAAAATAAAGAGAAGAAGGATTTATCAATTCAAGAGGAAAAAATAAATAATTTAGGTAGATAATATGGAATTTAATGAAATAAGAAAAGAAGCAAATAATAAAGTTTTGGAAATTATGCAATTAATAAATGAAGGTATTAATTTAGAGATACTAAATGATTTAGATTCTATCCAGTATAGAATAAAATCAAATAGTAGCATTATGGGTAAAATGAAAAAAGTAGGAGATAACATATATAATGTATATGATCTTATTGGTATAAGATATATTTTTTATAATTTAAAATATTATGAAAAGTTAAAAGAGTATATAGTAAATAATTCCAACTTTGAAATTGTAGAAATAAAAAATTATTTAGAAGATGGACATCCAGAAGATCCAAATTATAAAGCTTTACATATTAGGATGAAATATCAGAAATTTCCATGTGAAGTAGAATTTATGGATATTAAAATGTTCGAACATGTTGCAAGAACACATACTGATTATAAAAAAGGATTGCTAAAATGAATTATATAAATTCAATAGACAATTTCACATAAACTTGTTATAATAATATTTGATTAATTTTTTGATATAAACGGAGGATGTTATTATGCAAGTGCGGAAATTTGTAGGAACTTCGTTCGAAGAAGTGGCAGATGAATTTTCCAAAATGGTTGGGCAAGAATGTTCAAAACATTTGGAATTTTTAAGAGATAATGCCATCACAGACAGAGATGAACCAGATTATTGGGAAAAAAGATTAAAGGAAGAACCGAGAATTGTATACGAACGGGTATACAGCAGGATACTTATGGTTATTCAAAAACCAACCCTATACAAGGAATTATTTAAGAAAAGATTTCCTTGGAGTAGACCAATCATTAGGATTACAAGGGTATCCAATTTCTTTGATGGAATTTTCCCTGGACCGCAAAACCCAATTCCGCGAAATGTGGAGTGGTTAATAGACACAAGCAAGCTGTCTATTCAAAAAAAAGTGTATTCAAAGTACACAAATTGTAACTAATAAATCGTCCAAAAGCCAATTCATTGGCAAAATTTAAAACAAGGAAGCTTTTTAGCAGAATGCTATAGGCTTCTTTGTTGTTTTAAATCGAAGTGCATTGATTTTAAAAATACATACTGATATAATAAACCAAACAAAGGAGGACATTATGGAAAATAAATATGAATGGAAATTTACAGATATTTATAAAACAAACGAAGCTTATAAAGAAGATATTAAAAAAGTAAAAGAAAAACTAGAAGAAATCGTTCAATATAAAGGAAAATTAAAAGATTCATCAGAAAATATATATAAATGCTATAAAATTTTTGAAGAAATAGTAGAAATGGATTGCAAAATATATGCATATGGAATGTTACAATATCATAAAAATATGACAGATCAAGAAGCTGTAGAGCTATTTAAAGAAGCAGAAGAATTAGATAATAAAATCGATGAAAATACAGCGTTTATGGTACCAGAGCTTACAGCTATGGACACAGCTACATTAGAAAAGTATATTAAAGAAGATAAAAGCTTACAAAGATATTCAAGAAGAATAAATGAAATTTTAGAAAACAAAAAACATATATTAAATAAAGAAATTGAGGAAGTACTGTCTAAATTTTCTGATACATTTAATGGATGTGAAAATGCATATAGTGTATTAACAAATGCAGAAATAAAATTCCCAGCTATTAAAGATTCAAATGGAAATGAATTAGAAGTAAATGAAGCTGAATATTCCAAATTACTAGAAAATAAAGATAGAGAAGTAAGAAGAAAGGGAGCTACAACACTAGTATCAGAATATGGTAAATATATAAATACGATAACGGAATTATATTTAAATACAGTAAAGCAGGATATAAAGATTGCTAAATTAAGAAATTATAAAAGCTCATTAGAAAAAGCAGTATTAGATGACGAGGCAACAGTAAAAGTTTATGAAACTTTATTAAAAACAGTTAATGAACATATAGGAATTAATCATAAATATACATCATTAAAAAAGAAATTTTTAAACTTACCAGATATTCATATGTATGACATGAGCATAAATCCATTTAATCAAACAGATATTACAATGGATATAGAAGAGGCAGAAGAGCTAGTGCTAAAAGCATTAGCACCACTAGGAACAGAGTATGTAAATAAATTAAAAGAAGCATTTAATTCAAATTGGATGGATGCATATCAAGCTCCAAACAAAAGAGGAGGAGCATATAATATGCCAGTATACGGAGTTCATCCATATGTACTTTTAAATTATACTGGAACAAATTTTGATGTATCATCAATTGCCCATGAGTTTGGACATGCAATGCATTCATACTATTCTGACAAAAATCAAAATGTGTTAGAACATAGCTATACTCTTTTATTGGCAGAGATAGCCTCAACAGTTAATGAAATTTTACTTGCACAGTACAGGCTAAAGAATTCAACAGATAAACAAGAAAAAATAGCACTGTTATATGACAGAATAGAAACAGTAAAAAGTACTTTATTTACACAAGCTATGTTCGCAGAATTTGAACAAGAAGTACACTCAAGAATAGAAAATGAAGAAATATTAAATGCAGAAAAACTAGGGAATATTTATATTAATTTATGCAGAAAGTATTATGGTGAAGAACTAGTTATAGATGAATATAATAAATACAATTGGACTAGAATACATCATTTCTTTAGATGTTTTTATGTATATAAATACGCAACAGGAATATCTTGTGCAATAGATATAGCAAGCAGAATTTTAGCAGGAGAAGAAGGCTCAGTAGAAGAATATATTAATATGCTAAAAATGGGAGGAAGTAAGAAATCATTAGATATTTTAAAAACAGTAGGAATAGACTTAGAAGATAGTAGAACATATGAAAATGCACTTGAATTTTACAAAAACGATATAGAAAAATTAGAGGAATTAATATAGGGAAAAAGAAGTATCTTTAAATCCCAAAAGAGGGAAAAAAGGAACGTCCCCAAATCCCGAGGAATGTCCCCAAATCCCGAGGAACGTCCTCAAATCCCGAAGGAACGTCCAAAAATCCCTAAATTCCGAAGGAGATAAAATGAGCGAAGTTAAATGGACAGAGGAGCAAAGCCAAGCTATACACGAAAAGGGTTCTAATATATTGGTCGCAGCAGCAGCAGGTAGTGGTAAGACTGCTGTTTTAGTAGAGCGAATAATTAATAAAATAATTGCAGAAGAAATTGATATAGATAAATTATTGGTTGTAACTTTTACAAATGCTGCTGCAAGCGAGATGAGAGAAAGAATATTAAATGCTATCTATAAGAAGATAGAAGAAGAACCAACTAATTTACGTCTGCAAAAGCAAATTATGCTTTTAAATAAATCAAATATCTGTACAATACATTCTTTTTGTTTAGATGTAATACGAAATAATTTTTACGAAATAAATATTTCACCAAACTTTAGAATTGGTGATACAGCAGAAATAGAACTTTTAAAAGAAGAGGTATTGGATGAACTTTTTGAGGATTTGTATTTAAAAGAAGATGAAGGATTTTTTAAACTTTTAGAAATTTATACAAGTTATAAAGATGATGAGCCTCTAAAGGATATAGTAAAAAGTATATATAATTTTATTCAAAGTGCACCATTTCCAGAAAAATGGTTAGCTGAAAAAGTAAAATTATTTGATATAGATATCGAAAATACTGATTTTGCAGAGACAGTATGGGGAAAAATTATCTTAACTAATTATAAAGAATGTATTGAAGAAAATATTTTAGGTTTAAAGAAAGTAAAAAAAGAATTAGATGCAGAAAATGAATTAGAAAAATTTTCGCAAGCAATAAGACTAGATATAGAAAATTTAGAAAGTCTATTATCAAACTTAAATTCATGGGATAAATCATATGAGCTTGCAAGGAATTTTTCTTTTGTTAGATGGCCAAGTAGTAAAAAAATAAATTCAGAAACACCAGTTCTAGTTAAAGAAAAAAGAGATATGATAAATGCAAAATTCAAGAAATTAAAAGATAGCATTTTTATATATACTTCAGCTGAGGTATTAGCAGATTTGAAAGATATGTACGAAGTCCTAAATCTATTACAAGCAATAATTTTAAAATTTAACGAAAATTATAAAAAGGCAAAACTAGAAAGAAATATAATAGATTTTAATGATATAGAACATTTAGCCTTAAAAATATTAATTAAGGACGAAGATGGAAAATATGTACCTTCAGAGATTGCAAAAAAATACCAGGATAAGTTCGAAGAAATTGCGATTGATGAATATCAAGATAGTAATATGGTACAAGAATACATATTAACTTCAATCTCTAAAGGCAACAACATATTTATGGTAGGAGATGTAAAACAAAGTATATATAAATTTAGACAAGCAATGCCAGAACTATTTTTAAATAAATACAAAACATATAAATTAAAAAAAGAAAAATCAGAAACGGATGATTTAAAAATACAATTATTTAAAAATTTTAGAAGTAGAAAAAACATACTAGATACAACTAATATTATCTTCCAAGAAATTATGAGCAAAGATTTAGGAGATGTTGACTATAACCAAGATGAATATTTAAATTTAGGAGCAAATTATGAAGCTCCTAAATTGGAAAATATTGATTTTGCAGGAAAAACAGAAATAAATATAATTAATTTGGAAGACACTACAAAAGACGCACAAGAAGATGAAGAAGATAATGTAAAAACAGAAAGAATCGAAAATTCTATTCTAGAAGCAAGATATGTAGCCAAAAAGATTAATGAGCTTGTAAATAGCAATTATTATGTGCTAGATAAAAAAGAAGGTTATAGAAAAGTTACGTATAAAGATATAGTAGTATTACTAAGATCAACAACAGAATTATCACCAATATATGAAAAAGAAATATCGGATCTAGGTATGCCTGTATATAGTGAAACATCTACAGAATATTTAAACTCAGTAGAAATTCAAATAATTATGTCATGCCTAAAAATAATAGATAATCCAATGCAAGACATACCATTAGTTACAGTTATGAGATCAATGATTGGTGGCTTTACAGATAATGATTTAATAGAGATTAGATTAGCAGATAAATATGAAAACTTTTATGAAAGTGTTGTAAAAGCAAGAATTCAGGTAAATGAAGAATTACGTAATAAAATTGATTATTTCTTGGAGCTTGTAAATAACTGGAGAGAAGTAAGCGAGTTTTTACCATTAGATGAGTTGATTTGGAAAATTTATATGGATACAGGTTATTACAATTATGTTGGATTAATGCAAAATGGAAAGTTAAGACAAGCAAACCTAAAAATGCTTTTCGAAAGAGCGAAGCAATATGAGAGCGCATCATTTAAAGGTGTATTTAACTTTATAAACTTTATAGATAAGTTAAAACTTCGTAATAATGATTTAGGTGCAGCGAAGATAATTGGCGAAAACGAAAACGTAATTAGAATTATGAGTATTCATAAAAGTAAAGGTTTAGAATTCCCTGTAGTATTTTTAAGTAGTACAGGAAAAAACTTTAATTTAAAAGATTTAAGAGAAAAAATACTAATACATCAAGAGATTGGCTTTGGTCCAAATTATGAGAACAGCGAATTAAAAATAGAATATCCAACACTTGCCAAAGAAGCAATTAAGATGGTAAGCAAAAGAGAAAGCATTTCTGAAGAAATGAGAGTTCTATATGTTGCTTTAACAAGGGCTAAGGAAAAATTGATTATCACAGGGATAGAAAAAGATTTACAAAAATCTATCGAAAGCAAAGAGAAAGAACTACAAATTTATGAAACAGAAGATAATGCAAAAATAAATCCTAAAATACTAGAAAACTATAAATCATATTTAGATTGGATAGAATTAGTTTATTTAAAAAATAAAATTAAAAATTCGGATATATTTGAATTTAATGTAGTAAGTAAAGCAGAAATACTAAATCAGACTATAGAAAGTGAAACAGAAAGAAAAGATGTATTAAAAGATATAGCAAATAAAAAAGTATCAAAAGAAAATACAGAAAAAATAAAGAATATTTTGGAATGGGAATACAAATATAAAGATTCTACAGAAATGCCAAGTGAACTTTCTGTCTCTAAAATTAAAGAACTATCAAAGGATACTGAGGAAAAGATTGGAATAACATTGAAAAAGCCAAATTTCTTAATAGAAAAGACAGAGCTAACACCAGCAGAAAAAGGTACAATAATGCACTTATGTTTACAAAAACTAAATTATAAAGAAGAGTACAATTTAGAAAAATTGAAAAATATGGTTAACAACCTAGTAAACAAAGAAATTATTTTACCAAAAGAAGCGGAAAGTGTAAATTATAATAAAATACTAGCTTTTCTAAGTTCAAATATATGGAAAGAGATGCAAACTGCAAAAGTAGTAGAGCAGGAAAAAGCATTCTACCTAAATTTAAAAGCAAATGAAATATACCGAAATAATGCAGAAGATGAAATATTAGTACAAGGTATTATAGATTTGTATTATATAACTAATAATGATGAACTAGTTTTAGTAGACTATAAAACAGATTATGTAGAAAATAATAATGAACAAAGTTTAAAAGCTAAATATAATATTCAACTAGATATTTATAAAAAAGCTCTAGAAGAATCATTAAATAGAAAAGTTGATAAAGTATACATATATTCAACATGGCTTAACAAAGAAATTGAGATTTAGGAGATAGGGATTTTAGGAACGTCCCCAAATCCCGAGGAACGTTCCCAAATCCCAGGGACGTCCTCAAACCCCGAGGAACGCCCCTGTTCCCTAAAATAAAAAAATATCGCTAGAGAACTTGATTTTTGGAAATATATGTTATATAATACGAATATAGCAAAATACATTACATAAGGAGTGGGAACAAATCCCACTCCTTATGAGTGTAAAGGGAGGTAAAATCTTGTCTAAGATAGAAAAAAATGTAGAAGAATTAATAAATCCTATAGTAACAAATTTAGGATATAAACTTTATGATGTCATTTACGAAAAAGAAGCAAAAGACTATTATTTAAGAATTTTTATAGATAATGAAAATGGCATAAGTTTAGAAGATTGCGAAAAAGTAAATAATGCTATTACAGAGATTCTAGATGAGAAAGACTATATAAAGGATCAATACTTTTTAGAAGTATCATCACCTGGAATAGAAAGAGTATTAAGAAAAGATTGGCAATTAGAAGAAAGCATAGGGCAAGAAGTAGAATTAAAATTATTTAAACCATTTAATGGCGAAAAATTAATAACAGGAATTTTAAACGGATTTAATGAAGAAACAATAAATATAGATGAACAAGAAATACCTAGAAAAGATATTTCATTAATAAAAATAAAATATAATTGGTAAAAGGAGTGTAAGTAATGAGAGAGGAAGGAATAGACAATAAACAATTAATAGTTGCAATACAAGAATTAGAAAAGGAAAAAGGAATCAAAAAAGATTATTTATTAGATTCTATAGAATCAGCATTATTAACAGCATATAAAAGAAATTATAATTCACAAGAAAATGTTAAAGTAGTAGTAGACAGAGAAACAGGAGCATCACACTTATATTCTGTAAAAGAAGTTGTAGAACATGCAGAAAATCCAATTTTACAAATATCATTAGAAGAAGCAAGAAAAATAGATAAAGAAGCACAAATTGGTTCAACAGTTGATGTAGAATTAGTTCCAAAGAACTTTGGAAGAATTGCAGCACAAACTGCAAAACAAGTAATTATTCAAAAATTAAGAGAGGCAGAAAGAGAAATTATATATAGCGAATATAGCGAAAGAAAAGGTGAAATCGTTTCTGGAATAATCCAAAAGGCAGATCAAAATATCGTAGTTATGGATTTAGGTAAAGTAGAAGGAGTTATGCCAGCAAAAGAACAAATACCAACAGAGAAATATCATGTAAACGATAAAATAAAAGGATATATACTAGATGTAGAAAAAGGGGCAAAAGGTGTTCCACAAGTTATAATTTCAAGAGCATGTCCAGAATTTGTTAAGAAATTATTCGAATTCGAGATACCAGAAATTTATGAAGGTGTTATAGAAATAAAAGCAGTATCTAGAGATGCAGGTAGCAGAAGTAAAGTAGCTGTATATTCACCAAACGAAAATATAGATCCAGTTGGTTCTTGTGTAGGACAAAAAGGAGTAAGAATTCAAAATATAATTAATGAATTAAATGGTGAAAAAATAGATGTAATAGAATGGAATGCAGATTTATCTATTTATATATCTTCAGCTTTATTACCAGCACAAGTAATGGCTGTAGACATAGATGAAGAAAACAGAATTGCACAAGTAATTGTACCAGATGACCAATTATCATTAGCAATTGGTAAATCAGGACAGAATGCAAGACTTGCTGCTAAACTAACAGGATTATCAGATTGGAGAATAGATATAAAATCAGAAACTCAATTTAGAAATATATTAATGGAAAAACAAGCTGAGATGGAAAATGCTAACGAAGATAATGATGCAGAATAATAAACATATAAATAGGCAAAAGCAAGTATAATATAAGGAAGTGTTAGAATGAAAAAAATACCACAAAGAACTTGCATAGGATGTAAAGAAAAAAAAGATAAAAAAGATTTAATTCGTATAGTAAAAGATAAAGATGGTAACATTACATTAGATAGAACTGGAAGAGCAAATGGCAGAGGAGCATATATTTGCGACAATATTCAATGTTTAGAAAAAGCAATAAAAACTAAAGCTTTAGCAAGAACTTTTGAAATGAATATAGATGAAACAGTTTATGATGAATTAAGAGGTGTAATTAGTGAAAAATAAAATTTTAAATTTACTTGGGTTAGCAACAAGAGCTGGGAATATAGTTGCCGGGAATAATGCATGCGAGAATGCACTAAAAATGAAGAAGATAAAAATGCTAGTAATATCTGAGGAAGCCTCAGATAAAACCAAGAAAAATTATAAATTTTATGCGGAAAAATATAATATTCCAATTATTTTTATAGGAACCATAGAAGAATTAAGTAAAGTAATAGGTCAGAAGAACAAAGCAATAATAGGAATTAAAGATATAAATATAGTAAAAGGAATACAAAAATTAATTAACGGGGGTGAAGCTATTGGGTAAAATAAAAATACATGAAATAGCAAAGAAGTTGGGGCTTACAAGTAAGGAAGTTTTGGAAAAAGCTAAATCTTTAAATTTTGATGTAAAAAGTCATTTAAGTGCAATAACAGATGAAGAAGCTAAAAAATTAGAAGAAGAATTAAAGAAAAACAACAAAGGTAATCAAAAAAATAAACCTGCCAAAAAGCAACAAGCATCAAATAAAAAAGATGAACCTGTAATAATAAGAAGAGAAGTTATTATTTCTGACGAAGAAATAGTAAAAAAGGAAGAAGAAGAAAAACAAAAAAGACAAAAGGAAAGAGAAAAACAGTTAGGTTTTGTAGAAAGAAATAAAAGCAAAGATTTTAATATTGTTTATAGAAATAAACAAACAAAACCACTTACTGTAGAAGAATTATTTGGATTAAAGAAAAAAGAAGAACCAAAGAAAGAAACTCCAAAAGTGGAAGAAAAGGTAGAAGAAAAACAAGAGCCTAAAACAGAAGAGGTAAAAGAAATAGTAAAACCAGAACAAAAAATAGAAAATAAAAAAATAGAAAAAAGTGAAAGAGAGAATATGATAGGGGTACAAAACAGCAAAACAACAAAACAAATTGAATCAAATAAGAATGAAGAAAGAGACTTTTCAAAGAGAAACAATAATTTTAATAATAGAAAAGATAATAAAAACTTCAGAAATAACAATAATAATAGAGATGGTTATAGAAATAATAATTATAAAAATAACAATAATAACTTTAGAAACAATAATTATTCTAAAGGTCCTAGACCAATGGATGAAAGAACTATCGAAAAGAATATAAAAAATATAATGTCTTCAGAAGTACCAGAAAAAGAAGTTATAAGAGAATATAGCAAATCAATGGAAAAACAAAAAAATAATAAATATGAAGAGAACAAAACAAGAAAATCTGCAAAAGCAAGTAAAAGATTTAGCGATGAAGATATAAATGAGAAAAAATTACAAGACTTAAAACAAACTAATAGCTTATCTACAATGTTTTCTGACCAAGATGGTGGAATGTTAGATTATTATGACCTATCTACAAGAAGAGGAAAGAAGAATAAAAAGAAAAATGCTAAAAATCAAAAGCCAACTGAATCAAAGCAAAAGATATTTAAACTTACAGAAATTACAATACCAGAAACAATTTCTGTTAAAGATTTAGCTGCAGAATTAAAGAAAACAAGTAGCGAAGTAATAAAGAAATTATTAGGCTATGGTATTATGGCAACAATAAATAATGACATAGACTTTGATACAGCTTATTTAATAGCTCAAGAATTTGGTGTAACTGCTAAAAAGAAAAATATTGTTAAAGAAGAAGATATATTATTTGATGAATCAGAAGATAAAGCTGAAGATTTAGTACCAAGAGCACCAGTTATTGTTGTAATGGGACATGTAGACCATGGAAAAACTTCACTTTTAGACGCAATACGTTCAACTAATGTAATAGAAGGTGAAGCAGGAGGAATTACACAACATATAGGTGCATATCAAGTTAAAGTTAACGGAAGAGACATTACATTCCTAGATACACCAGGACACGAAGCTTTCACAAGTATGCGTGCAAGAGGAGCTCAAATTACAGATATAGCTATATTAGTTGTTGCTGCAAATGATGGTGTTATGCCACAAACAGTAGAAGCTATAAACCATGCCAAAGCTGCAAATATACCAATAATTGTGGCAATAAATAAAATCGATTTACCGGGTTCAAATGTAGAAAAAGTTAAAGAAGAGTTAATGAAATATGAATTAGTTCCAGAAGAATGGGGAGGGGACACAATATATGTTCCAATATCTGCTAAAACACATCAAAATATAGACCAACTATTAGAGATGGTATTATTAGAAGCAGATATGCTAGATTTAAAAGTAAATCCTCATAAACAAGCTAAGGGTGCTGTAATTGAGGCTAGACTTGATAAATCAAAAGGTCCAATTGCATCATTATTAGTACAAAGAGGAACTTTAGATGTTGGAGACACAATAGTTGTAGGTTCTTCTATAGGAAGAATTAGAGCTATGAAAAATTATAAAGGACAAAAAGTTAAAAAAGCTGGTCCTTCAATGCCAGTAGAAGTTATGGGACTTACAGAAGTTCCTGTAGCAGGTGAAACATTCTACGAGGTAAAAGATGAAAAAATGGCTAAACACTTAATAGAAAGAAGAAAGAGACAAGAAAGAGAAAAATCAATAAATCAAGTAAATAAAGTTACATTAGACAATCTATTTAGCCAAATGGAAGAAGGAAAATTAAAACAATTAAACTTAATTATAAAAGCAGATGTACAAGGTACTGTAGAAGCTGTAAAACAATCATTAGAAAAATTATCTAATGAAGAAGTTAGAGTTAAAGTAATTCACTCAGCAGTTGGTGCTGTTACAGAATCTGATGTTACACTTGCAAATGTATCTAATGCTATTATAATTGCATTTAATGTAAGACCTGTACCAACAGCAAAAGCACAAGCTGAAAAAGATAATGTAGAAATAAAACAATATTCAATTATTTATCAAGCTATAGAAGATGTAGAAACAGCCATGAAAGGTATGTTAGATCCTAAATATGTAGAAAGAATTATAGGAACAGCAGAGATAAGACAAACATTTAGAATTTCAAGCGTTGGAACAATAGGTGGAGCTTTTGTACTAACAGGAAAAATAGAAAGAAATGCAGGAGTTCGTGTAATACGTGATGAAGTAGTAATTCACGAAGGCAAGCTAGCTTCATTAAAAAGATTTAAAGATGATGCAAAAGAAGTTAACAAAGGCTTCGAATGTGGTATGCAAATAGAAAATTACAATGATATAAAAGAAGGAGATATTATAGAAGCATTCGTAATGGATGAGGTAAAAAGATAATATCCAAAGGAGGTATATATGCCTAAAAAAGACTCAAACAGATTAAATAGAATTGATGAAGAAATGAAAAAGGAAATAAGTCATATTATAACATATGACTTAAAAGATCCTAATATAACTGGATTAATAAGTGTAACAAAAGTAAAAGTTAGTGGTGATTTAAAATATGCTAAAGTTTATGTAAGTATGCTAAATGCAAAAGACAATAAACAAGTGCTAGCAGCATTAAAAAAATCAGCAGGTTTTGTAAGAACAGAAGTTGCAAAACGAATTAACTTACGTACAACTCCAGAAATTATATTTATATTTGATGATTCAATAGAATATGGTGCAAGAATTGATACAATTTTAAAAAATGTTATAAAAGACATTAAGCCAGAAAATAAAGGAGAATAGTTATGACAACATTAGATAATATTGTAGAAGAGATAAAAAAAGCAGAAAGTATAGTTGTTTTAACACACGAAACACCAGATGGTGATGCGATAGGAAGTAGTTTAGCAATGTATAATGCGTTAAAACAAATTGGAAAAAATGTAGATGTTATAATTCCAGAATGTCCTAGAAATTTTGATTTCTTAGCAGGAGCAAAAGATGTAAAAAAAGAAGGCAAAACAGATAATTATGATTTAGCTATTGCTTTAGATTGTGCAACAATAGATAGATTAAATGGTTGGAAAAATTATTTAGACGAAGCAAATGTAACTATTAATATTGACCATCATACAAAAAATGGAATGTTTGCAGATTATAACTATGTTAATCCTGCAGCTCCTGCTTGTGCACAAATATTAATAATAGTACTAGAAGCATTAAATATAAAGATAACAAAAGACATAGGTTCATGTTTATTAGCAGGAATTATAACAGATACAGGAGGATTTAAAAATCAAGGGGTATCAGCAGAGACATTTCAATTTGTTGCTTGGCTTTTACAAACAGGAGTAAATGTTTCAGAAGTATATAAGCATGCATATCAAGTACGTACAAGATCTAGTTTTGAATTATCAAAGAAAGCAATGGATAGGCTAGAATTTTTAGAAGATGGTAAAATAGCATTTACATATATAACAAAACAAGATGAATTAGAAGTAAATGCAGAACCAGGAGACCATGAAGGAATAGTAGAAAAAGGTAGAGACATTGAAGGAGTTGAAGTTTCTGTATTTTTACGCCAAAGAGATGACAAAACATTTAAAGTATCATTACGTTCTAATGACTATGTAAATGTATCAGATGTTGCAATAGTATTTGGTGGTGGAGGTCATGTAAAAGCAGCAGGTTGTAGAATATCTGGAACACCAGAACAAATAAAATCTACATTAGTAGGTATAATAAAGAAATATTTAAAATAGGGATTAGAGGACATTCCTTTTTTCCCTATTCAAGATAGGGGATTGAGGGACGTTCCTTAAAATCCCTATTTGAACTTTAGGGATTGTCTTTAAAGTTCATTTTTTTATTGTATAGGAAAATAATCTAATCTTATAAATAATAAAGAGGTCAGATATGGATGGAATTATAGTAATAAACAAAGAAAAAGAATATACATCACATGATGTAGTAGCAAAATTAAAGAAAAAATTAAATATATCAAAAGTTGGGCACACAGGAACTTTAGATCCAAATGCTACAGGTGTTTTGCCAATCCTAATAGGTAAGGGAACAAAGTTTTCTAAGTATCTAATTAATCATGATAAAATATATGAAGTACAATTGGAGCTTGGGAAAAAAACTGACACTGCAGATGTAGAGGGAAAAATAATAGAAGAAAAAAAAGTGGATGAAAAATATATAAAAGAAAATTTATTACAAGTTTTAGCAAGCTTTGTAGGAAAACAAGAACAGATTCCACCAATGTATTCTGCAATAAAAAAGAATGGCAAAAAACTTTATGAATATGCACGTGCAGGAGAAAAAGTTGAGCTAGAAGCAAGGAAAATAGAGATTTATAAAATAGATTTAAATAAATATGACAAAAATATTATAAGTTTTATTGTAAGCTGTTCAAAAGGTACATATATTAGAAGTTTGTGTGAAGATATTGCAGAAAAATTGAATACAGTAGGATATATGAAAAACTTAAAAAGGCTACAAGTAGGAGAGTTTAATATTAAAGATGCAGTTTATATAGATGATATAAACTTAGAGAATGTTGATGAACATTTAATTACTTTAGAAGAATTATTAAAAAGAACTGAAAGTATAAGCTTAAATGAAAAGAAACTTAAATTATTTTTGAATGGAGTACAATTAACTTGTAATAACAACGATGGGCTTTATAAAATATATGTAGCTAACAAATTTATAGGAACAGGAACAATAAAAAAAGGATTATTAAAAAGGGATATTATAATTTCGAAAGAGGTATGCTAGTAGTGGATATAGAAAAAATTAAAAGAGCAAAAACAAAGTATATTGGAAAGCAACTAAAATTTTTTAATGAAATTGATTCAACACAAACAGAGGCAAAAAGAAATGTAGAAAAATATAGTAATGGAACAGTAATTATAGCTGATATGCAAACAGCTGGAAGAGGAACACACGGTAGAGTGTGGCATACAAAAACAGATAATATAGCCATGACTATAATATTAAAACCAGAAATTAATATTTCAAAATTAGAGGGTTTTACTGTTGCGATTGCAGAAAATATAAAGCAAGCAATTAAAGAGCTATATGGAATAGATTTAGAAATTAAATTACCTAATGATTTATTATTAAACAAGAAAAAAATATGTGGAATATTAACAGAGGTAGTTACAATAAAAGAAATAGTTAAAGAAATTTTTATTGGAGTAGGATTTAATGTTAATGAAAGTGATTTTTCAAGCGATATTTCTAATATTGCAACATCACTTTATAAAGAAACAAAACAAGTTTATTGTAGAGAAGATATCATTTGTAAAATAGTAGAAAACATAGAACAAGAATTAGAAAAAAGAATATAAGAATAGTTTTAGCATTCCTTCATAATATGAAATATGGAGGAATTTTTTATGATTAAGAAAATAAAAAACGAACAAAATTTCATATTTATATTGACAACTTATAATGCAAAATATAAAATGTCAAAAAACGAGGTGGTAGTATGATATATAAATATAACAAGCTTGTAAGAGATAAAATTCCAGAAGAAATAGAAAATCAAGGGAAAGAATGCAAATATGAGATTTTAGATGATGAAAAATATAGTAAAGAACTAGATAAAAAATTATTAGAAGAAGTTAATGAATATATATCAGACCATAGTGAAAAAGAAATGGCAGATGTACAAGAAGTATTAAAGGCTATTATTAAATATAGGAATATAGATGAAAAAAGAGTTGAAGAATTAAGAAAAGCTAAAGAGCTAAAAAAAGGTGGTTTCTATAATAAAATATATCTAACAGAAGTACTAGAAGGTAAAAATGAAAAGCAGGAACAAAACAAAATAAATACACAAGAAGGGCTTTTAACCAATATAGATAAAAGCAGTACTTTAGACGAATTGCAAGAATATATAAGAAGCGTAATTAGAATACGTGGATTTGAAAAACAAGAGATAGAAAAAACAATGCTTTTATTATTAGAAGAAACAGGTGAACTTGCAAAAGCCATAAGAAAAGATTATACAGATATGAGAATAGATTATAAAAAATTAAATCATTATACAAATATTGAAAATGAAATAGCTGATGTATTCATAGTACTTACTTGCATATGCAATAAATTAAATATTAATTTATTTGATGCTGTGTATAAAAAAGAAACAGAGAATGTAACTAGAAATTGGGATAAAAAGGAGAATAAAAATGGATAATGTACAAAGTATTCTAAATAATTATTATAATGAATATGACGAAGATGGAAGACTAGAAAAAGACAAGGCACATAGTATAGAATTTATAACAACAACAAAATATATTGAACAATATTTAAATGAAGGAGATAAAATATTAGAGATAGGAGCTGGCACAGGTAGATATACCTTGTATTATGCTAAAAAGGGCTTTGATGTAAGTGCAGTAGAATTAATAGATAGTAATTTAGATAAATTAAAAAGTAAAATAGAAGAAGGGATGTGCGTAAAAGCAGTACAGGGAAATGCAATGGATTTAAGTCTGTTTGAAGATAATACATTTGATATAACATTATCTTTAGGACCTTTATACCATTTATTTACTGAAGAAGATGTAAATAAAGCTGTAAGTGAAGCAATAAGAGTAACAAAACCAGGTGGAAAAATATTTTTCGCATATATTACTAATGAAGCTGTAATTTTTAATTATGGTTTAAAAAAAGGTCACTTAAAAGAAATAGAAGAAATGTGTGATGATAATTTTAAAGTTCCAAATATTCCAGAAGAAATTTTTGCTGTAAGATATATAAAAGATTTTAATAAAACAATGTCAAATTATAAAAATATTAAGAAACTTAAAGAACTTGCAACAGACGGAATTGCTGGAGGTATTGGTGCTATATATGTAAATGAATTATCTGATGAAGAATTTAAAATATGGATAAACTATCATCTAGCAACTTGTGGAAGAGAAGATTTAATGGGTTGTAGTAATCATATTTTATATATTGCAGAAAAAATATAAAATTTAATAAAACATAAAATGAGGCATAACTTTAATCTGTTATGCCTCATAAAATTTTCCTTGCCATAAATCTTGTTCTACTAAACGTTTTTCAAATCCATTTAAAACCCATTTTTTATGCAAATTCCATTCTGGTGCAACGAGTAAGTCCTTTGGAGCATCACCAGAAATTCTATGTATAATTAAATCTGGTCTTACATGTGTTATAACATATGTAAGACCATCTAGATAATAGTCTAATGTGATTGGTTCATATTCTTTGTTATAGTACATATTTGCAAGTACAGTATTTTTTACAATATATGTTGAATGTATTTTTAGTCCTTGAATATCATGATTATTTATAAATGTAACTGTATCTTTTATATCTTCAAAACTTTCTTTAGGAAGGCCAATCATCATATGTGCGATAATCTCTATATTATATTTTCTTAAAATATTAACAGCTGTTGTAAATTGCAAGCTAGAATAACAACGATTAATAATTCTACCAATATTGTCATTTGAAGTTTGTAGCCCAAGTTCAACAGATACGTCATATTTATCAGAGTATGATGCAATTAATTTTGCAATATCTTCTGTAATACAATCAGGTCTTGTTGCAATAGAAATACCAACAATTTTATTGCTAACATTTAAAGCGGAATCATATTTTTCTTTTAGATTTTCTAGTGTATCATATGTGTTAGTAAAATTTTGAAAATATGCGATAAATTTATTAGCTCGCAAACCACGATAACTATTTAAGAAATTAGTTACTTGATCTGCTATATGTTGATTAGCAAATTTAATCAATTCACCAGAACCTTTTTCACTACAAAAAATACAGCCAGAAGTGCTTAAAGTTCCATCACGATTAGGACATGTAAAACCTGCATCAATACAGATTTTTAATGTCCTTTCTCCAAATTTATTTTTATAATAAGTATTTAAATGATTATATCTTTCTTGATTTTCCATAATGTGTGTATTATATCAAACATTCCAGAATAAGACAAATATTCACAGACAGATTGACATAAAGTAATAAAAAAGAGTATAATTATAGTGATGCTAGAGTAATATAACTTTAAAGGAGGGTTTGCCTATGAAACAGATTTTCATATGGGGCAAAAGAACATCATTGGAACGGGCCAAGAAAATAACAAAGCAGGCATATGGTTCCAACAATTTCAAAGCAAGATATAAGAGAGGAGAAGTACAGCTGTATTTTCCGAACTACATCTCTGCAAAAGAAGTAGAAATAATTGCAAAGGAACTGAGGCTTAAGGTAATTAGTCTTGGAACCAAAGCAATTTTAGATGTCGATTAAAAACCCTTTTGAGTTCCCTTGGGATATGTAAGTAATAAGAGCATATCCTGGGGGATTTTTCCTTATATAAGAAAATAAAATTGTAATTTTATGGTGGAGTAAGAAAAGTTGACTAAGGTAACATAATTTGATAAAATATAAGATGAAGTTTTTTGAATTTAGCAAATACTTGTTTAAAAGATGGGAGGACAACAAGATGAATATATCATGTAAGTTATTGGAAGAAGATTTGTTAAAGGCTACAACTAAATTACCAAATAAACGTAGTCGGTATTTTTATAAGAATGAAATAAAGATACCAAAAAAATCTTTGGTTATGATGTGTGGTACGCCTGGAGCTGGAAAGACCACTATTGCGCGAAAAATTTGTAGTCAATTGAAAGATTCAATCCACGTTGATATTGACTATTTGTTTGATTGTGCAACAAAAACTCTTTATCCAAATGCTCAGTATTTATCTGCAGAGGATATTGACTTTATTGGAAAAGAGGCCTTTGATAAAGCATATCGAAATGCAGAAGATGCTTTATCAAAGGAAAAGAATGTAATATGGGATAATTTGGGAATATTCCCAACAGAAAGAGCAGAGGTGCTAACTAGACTGAAAGATAAATATTATTCTGCAATACTGATAATAATGAATTGTGATAAATTGCAGGCTATTATCCGGTCGATTGCTCGAGGTGACACGCAGAATAGAACCAATCTAATCTTAAGTACAGATATGTATTTGCAGCCTCAACTTTATCAGCCAAGTAAATACTTTATTGGGTTTGATGAAGTCTACATCATTGACGGAACACAAGAAGTAACAGTAAAGGAGCCATGAGAGTGGCTCTTTTACTATGTCAGATAATTTTTACGAAATGTAAGATAATTCTTGAAAGATTATGTAAAGTATGATAGAATATACAAGTCGCAAAACAATGTTGAGTTTTAACTACCATAAGGTAGAGAAAGGAGTTGCCATAATGATAAAAGTGGCACTTAAAAACGGATACACTGTATATGGAAGACTTATAGAAGAGAATTCATCTTCCATAATACTTGTAGCACAGCGGGAGCTGATTCCAGAGATGAGAATTTCTCATATCCGTTGTTCAAAAGACATCGGCGAGAAAATCGTCATTGACAGGAATCAGGTGGAAGAAATAGAGGAAGTCTCATATGATGAGATGGAATTTGTTGGTGAACCCGAGAAAGAGTGGTCTTTCTGGTTAGGTTTTAGTGAGCATTTATCTGCCGGCCAGCTTGAACCAGGAATTACTCAATATGACGAGGGATCGGTCAATCCAATTAGCGAGGAATTAAATCTGGAGCCAAAAGTTGAATTGGAGGAAGATCCAGAAGAAGAACTCGACGATGGGCTTGACATGTAAAATAATGACCATAGTGCACGCACATGCACTGTGGTCATTATTTTTTACTAAATATATGCTAGTTTAAAATATTGCTAGTATCGTTTTTTAAAATTTCAAGATGGATGTAAAAGCTATTAAAACACCGCCTAAATCAAATATAATATTTTTTATCATAATTAGTACTCCTTATTTAAGTTTAGTTAATGTAGATTATAACATGTTATGGTTAATTAGCCAATATACAAAAATAAAATAATATGCTATAATAACCGTGGTAACAAAAAGCAGAGAGAACTTACAAAAAATATGTAAGGAAAAGGAGGTTCTTTATGGATGCGAAAAAGGATTCTATTATAAATGTATTTACCAAATCAGGTAAAAGTATTTGTGGTAGATATGTAGGAGAAAGGAATGGAGCTATACGGATAGCACTTCAGCAAAGGATTATACCAGACGACAAATTGCTGGGAAAAGGCGTACATGACAGAACGCTTATAAGATGCTCACAGGACTTCGGAAATGCTATTAGCATTCCTAGAGCAGAACTCAAAGTATGGAGTTATGCAAGATACAATGAGATTTGCTTTATAGGAGAGCCTGAAGAGAAAGACTATTTCTGGCCATTTTTTCATTTTTATGATGCAAGGTATTTGAACATCGAAAACACTGTGATAACACAGTATAACTCAGCAGGGTACTCTAAGGGCAGAGAAAAAGAACCGCAGTTAGAAGAGTAATGCTAACTGTAAAGCAAACAGATTTTAATCATAGAGATGGAGTAATTAACAAGAAAGAAACGTTGTTGGTTTCTCCATCTCGATGAAAAAATCTGACCAGTCAGACTAATTAAAAATAGGCTAAAAAACAGTAAAATATTATAGGGAAATATATAGGAATAGGAGCAAATATGAGCAATATACAAATAATTTCAAGCGGAAAATATATTCCTGAAATAAAAATAACAAATGAAGAATTAGAAAAAAAATATCAAGTAGAAGAAAATTATATTTTAAAAAGAACAGGAATAAAACAAAGATATTATACTAATGAAGAAATAGAACAATTAGCAATTAAAGCTTCAAAAGAAGCGTTACATAACGTAAAAGAAAAGATAGATTTAATAATAGTAGCATCTATATCAGGAAGGTGCCAAATGCCAAGTATATCTTACGAGCTACAAAAATATTTCGACATAAAAAATTGTATGTGTATGGATATTCTAGCAGGATGCGCAGGTTTTATAAATGCTCTAGATATAGCAAAGTTATATATAGATAGTGGAAGAGCAAATACAGCATTGGTTGTAGGAGTAGAAAAATTATCAACACATCTTGATATAAATGATATAAATACAGAGATTCTGCTTGCAGATGGTGCAGGTGCAATTGTTATAAAAAAGAGTAATGATGATAAATTATATGATTCATATATAGAAAGCAAAGGGCAAAAAGGCGAAATTCTAACATGTGTAAATAACGAAAAAATATATATGGATGGTAAAGAAATATATAAATATGCTGTAACAGATACAGTAAAAAATATAACTAAGCTTTTAGAAAAAAATGAAATAGCCATGGAAGAAATAACTTATGTAATTCCACATCAATCTAATAGCAGAATTTTGTCATCAATGGCAACTAAATTAAAACTTCCAAGTGGCAAGATGTATTCAAATGTAGAAGAATACGGAAATACATTTTGTGCAAGTATTCCAATAGCACTAGATGACATGTTTAAACAAAATAAATTAAAAGAAAATGACAAAGTAATTTTAATAGGATATGGTGGCGGATTAAACACAGGAAGTATCTTATTAGAACTATAAAACAAAGGAAGGAAGATTGTAATGAAAATAGCTTTTATGTTTCCAGGTCAAGGAGCACAAACTGTAGGAATGGGAAAAGATTTATATGACAAGTATGAAGAAATAAGAGAAGTATATAAAAAAGCTTCAGAAATATCAGGAAAAGATATAGCAGAATTAACATTTAATTCTACAATGGAAGAATTAAGTAAAACAGAAAATACACAACTTGCAATAGCAACAATGAGTTTAGGAATTTTAAAAGTATTAGAAAATAAAGGAATAAGACCAGACATAACAGTAGGATTAAGCTTAGGAGAATATCCAGCATTAATAAGTGGAGGATACTTAAGTTTTGAGGACGGAATCACGTTATTAAAGCATCGTGGATATTTAATGGGAAATAAAGTAGAACCAGGAAATTACAGTATGGCTGCAATAATCGGTTTGGATAGCAAAATCATAGAAGAAGTATGCTCAGAAATTGCAGCAAAAGGAATATTTATTTCACCTGCAAATTATAATTATTCTGGTCAAACAGTAATTTCAGGAGAAGAAGAAGCTATTAATTTAGCAATAGAAGCTTTAAAAGAAAAAGGAGCAAAAAGAGCTTTAAAATTAGCAACAGGAGGACCTTTCCATACAACAAAATTAAATGAAGCAAAAGAACTATATACAGAAAAATTAAAAGAAGTAAAATTTAATACACAAGCTCCAAAAGCAAAAGTAATAAAAAATCTAGATGGAACATTTTATAATGAAAATGATGATATGGTAGATGTTTTATCAAGACATATCGTAAGTTCTGTAAGATTTGACAAAGCAATACAAACAATGCAAGACAATGGAATAGATACATATGTAGAAATAGGACCAGGAAAAACACTAACAGGCTTTGTTAAAAAAGAAAACAAAGAAGCAAATGTTATTAATATTAATAGTGTAGAGTCACTAGAAGCATTTTTGGATAGTTTAAAATAATTTTTTTAAGTAAAAATTCAAATAAAGGAGAGAAAAAAATGGAAAAGAAAGTAGCTTTAATTACAGGAGGTTCAAGAGGAATCGGAAAGGCAATTGCAGAGAAATTTGCTAAAAATGGATATGATTTAGTAATAAATTATGTTTCAGACAATACAGACTTAGATGCAATTAAAGAAGAATTTAAACAATATGGTTCAGAAGTATTAATGGAAAAAGCAGATGTAAGTAATTATGAAGAATGCGAAAAAATGGTAATATCAGCAATAGAAAAATTTGGAAGAATAGATGTATTAGTAAACAATGCTGGAGTTACAAGAGATAATTTATTAATGAGAATGAAAGAAGAAGACTTCGATAAAGTAATTTCTATAAATCTAAAAGGAACATTTAATTTAACAAAATTAGTAACACCATATATGATGAAAAGAAGAGAAGGAAGAATAGTAAGTATATCATCTGTAGTTGGAGTTATGGGAAATGCTGGACAATCAAATTATGCGGCATCAAAAGCAGGAATTATAGGATTTACAAAAAGTGTTGCAAAAGAACTTGCATCAAGAAATATATTAGCAAATTGTGTAGCTCCTGGATTTATAGCTACAGATATGACAGCAGTATTAAATGATAAGGTAAAAGAAAGTATTAATGCACAAATTCCTTTAAAGAGAATGGGAACTGCAGAAGAAATTGCAAACGCAGTTTACTTCTTAGGAGGCGAAGAAAATACATATATAACAGGTCAAACATTAAATATAGATGGGGGTATGATTTAGAATGGAAAGAAGAGTTGTTGTTACAGGTATAGGAGCAGTTACACCAATAGGAAACACTGCAAAAGATTTTTGGGCAGGAATTAAAGCTGGAAAATGTGGTATTGATGAAATAACAAAAGTTGATACTGGTGATTTGAAAGTAAAATTAGCAGCAGAAGTAAAAGATTTTAATCCAGAAGACTATTTTGACAGAAGAACAGCAAGAAGAATGGATTTATATTCACAATATGCTGTAGTAGCATCAAGAGAAGCTTTAAAAGATAGTGGAATTACAGAAGAAAATACAGATATGACAAGAGTAGGAACTGTTATAGGTTCTGGAATTGGTGGATTAAATACTATGGAAAAAGATATTGGAGCATGTGCATTAAAAGGACCAGATAGAGTATCACCAATGTTTATTCCGATGGGAATACCAAATATGGCAGCAGGAAATGTGACAATAGACTTAGGGCTTAAAGGAGAATCTGTTGCAATGGTAACTGCCTGTGCAACTGGAACGCATTCAATTGGAGAAAGTTATAGAATGATTAAACATGGTTACCAAGATGCAGTACTTGCAGGAGGAACAGAAGCACCAATTACAAAAACAGGTATAGCAGGTTTCCAAAATATAAAAGCATTAACACAAGCTACAGATAAAAATAGAGCAAGCATACCTTTTGACCTAGAAAGAAGTGGATTTGTTATGGGTGAAGGTGCTGCTGTTATAGTTCTAGAAGAATTAGAACACGCTAAAAAAAGAGGAGCACATATATATGCAGAAATAGTAGGATATGGAGCATCATCAGATGCATATCATATTACATCACCATCACCAGACGGAGAAGGTGCAGCAAGAGCCATGGTATCTGCAATGGAAGATGCTAAAATTAAACCAGCAGATGTTACATATATAAATGCACATGGTACATCAACACATTTAAATGATGCTGGAGAAACTATGGCGATAAAAAAAGCTTTAGGAGAAGAAGCAAGCAAAAAGGTTTTAGTAAGTTCTACAAAGAGTAATACAGGACATTTATTAGGTGCAGCTGGAGGAGTTGAAGCTATTGTTTGCGTTAAAGCAATAGAGGAAGGCTTTGTACCAGCAACAATAAACTATAAAGTAGAAGACCCTGAATGTGATTTAGATATAGTTCCAAACGAAGGAAGAAATGTTGAAGTAAAATATGCAATGTCAAATTCATTAGGATTTGGTGGACATAATGGATCAATAATATTTAAGAAATATGAAGACTAGGGGGAATAAAAATGGAATATTCAGATATTAAAAGATTATTAGATGATATGGGAAATTCTAAAGTTGATAGTTTAGATATCGAGTTCCCAGATGGAACAAAAATTAAAATGAAGAAAAATGAAGCTAAAATTATAGAAGCTATAGAACCAAGACCAGTACCAGCTGTAAAAGAAGTTACTTTACCAGCTGAGACAAAAGAAGAGTCAAAAGCAGTAGTAACTACAGAAAATTACAAAGAAGTAAAATCACCAATGGTAGGAACATTTTACAGTGCCCCATCACCAAAAGATGAACCATATGTAAAAGTTGGAGACAAAGTAAAAAAAGGTGATGTACTTTGCGTAGTAGAAGCCATGAAATTAATGAACGAAATAGAAGCAGAATTTGACGGAGAAATAGTAGAAATCTGCGTTAAAAATGAAGATATGGTAGAATATGGAACTACATTATTTAAAATAAAATAGGGATTTAAATAGGGATTTGGGGACGTTCCTTTTTTCCCTATTTAGGATTAGGTTTTATAAGATAAGTATGTTTGAAAATTTTATAAAGGAGAAAAAATTATGCTAAATATAAATGAAATAATGGAAATAATTCCACAAAGACCACCATTTTTAATGATAGACAGGGTAGAAGAATTTGTTCCAGGAGAAAGCTGTGTGGCATATAAAAATGTATGTATAAATGAACCACACTTTCAAGGACATTTTCCTAGAAATCCAATAATGCCTGGAGTTCTTACAATAGAAGCACTAGCACAAACAGGTGCAGTTGCAATTCTTTCTATGCCAGAAAACAAAGGTAAAAATGCGCTTTTTGGTGGTGTAGATAAATTAAGATTTAAAAGGCAAGTAATTCCAGGAGATGTTTTAAAATTAGAAGTTAAAATCATCAAAAGAAAAGGTCCAATAGGAGTTGGAGAAGCAATAGCAACAGTAAATGGAGAGGTAGCTGTAAAAGGTGAACTTACATTTGCAATAGTATAATTGTGGATAAGAAAGGATTTGAAATTGATATGTTAAAAAAGATATTAATTGCAAACAGAGGAGAAATAGCTGTAAGAATTATAAGAGCTTGTAGAGAAATGGGAATAAAAACCGTTGCAGTATATTCAGAAGCTGACAAAACAGCATTACATACAAAACTTGCAGATGAAGCAATATGTATAGGTCCTGCTCCTTCTGTAAAAAGTTACTTAAATGTAAAAGCTATAATAGAAGCAGCTTGCTTAACTGGTGCAGATAGCATTCATCCAGGCTTTGGATTTTTATCAGAGAATAGCAGCTTTGCAAAGATGTGTGACGAAATAGGTTTAAAATTTATTGGACCAAAACCAGAAATTATAGAACTTATGGGAAATAAATCTAAAGCAAAAGAGACTATGAAAAATGCAGGAGTTCCAGTTGTTCCTGGGTCAGACGGATTAATATATACAATGCAAGAAGCAATAAATATATCAAACCAAATAGGATATCCAGTAATGCTTAAAGCATCTGCTGGTGGTGGCGGAAAAGGTATAAGAGTTGCATACAATGAAGATGAACTAAAAAAAGCATATGAAGTTGTAAAACAAGAAGCAGCAATATCTTTTAATGATGATAGTATTTATATAGAGAAATTTATAGAAAATCCAAGACATATAGAAATTCAAGTAATGGCTGATGAACATGGTAATGCAATCCATTTAGGCGAAAGAGATTGTACTGTACAAAGAAGAAATCAAAAAATGCTAGAAGAAACACCTTCAGGAATAATAGATAGCAAATTAAGAGAAAAAATGGGAGCTGTAGCTGTTAAAGCTGTTAAGGAAGTTGGATACACAAATGTTGGAACAATAGAATTTTTAGTAGATAAAAATAAAGATTTCTATTTTATGGAAATGAATACAAGAATTCAAGTAGAACATCCAGTAACAGAAATGGTAACAGGATTAGACTTAATAAAAGAACAAATTCGTATAGCTTCAGGCGAAAAAATGAAATATAAACAAAAAGATATTATATTTACAGGACACAGTTTAGAAGCTAGAATAAATGCAGAAAATCCAGCTAAAAACTTTATGCCATGCCCAGGATTAATAGAAGAATTACATCTTCCAGGTGGAAATGGTGTAAGAGTTGATACAGCTGTATATGCAGGATATAAAGTTCCTCAAAATTATGATTCTATGATTGCCAAAGTAATTGTATATGGAAAAGACAGAAAAGAATCAATTGCTAAAATGAAAAGTGCATTATCAGAATTAGTAATTTCAGGAATAGAAACAAATACAGACTTCATATTAAAAATATTAGACAATGAAAAATTTAAAGCCAATGATTATGATACATCATTTATAGAAAAAGAATTTGGAAAATAAGGATTCGGAACGTTCGGGATTTGGGGACGTTCCTTTTTTCCCTATTTTGAAAAATTATACTCTTTGTATCAATATTTTGAAAATGAATATAACTGTTGTAAAAATTATTTCTTATCGATATAATGTAAAATAGAAAAAAAGTAGTAGGAGAGATTAGAGATGAAAGATACTATCATTTACTTAATTAGGCATGCTGAAACTATTGATGAGAATGGAATTAGAAATACAAATGAAGATTTTCAAATGATTAATGAAAAAGAAATATTATCTGTACAGGGTGAAGAACAAGCTAAGAAATTAAGTGAAAATATTGAGTTGCAAAATATTGATGTTATTTGGTCAAGTAATTACACAAGAGCAAAAGCTACTGCAAAATATATTGCTAATAGAAATAATTTACAATATAATTTAGACGAAAGATTATGTGAGAGAAAACTTGGTAATATAGAAGATTTAGCAAAATTTATGAATGATAAAGAAACTAGAGATCCATCCCGAGAACAATTAGCTTTTCCAGAATTTAAAACTCGTGATGGTGAAAGTGCCAATGATACTAATAAGAGAATGAATGAATTTGTTAATGAAGTACTTGAAAAATACAATGGAAAAAGAATTGCAATTATAAGTCATGGTGGCTCAATCAAATTTTATTTATTAAGTTATTGTAAGGTAAATGAAAGATTAAATCTTGAATACAAAGAAAAAGAATTGTCTATAACTTCACCTTGTTTATTAAAAATGATTTTTAGAGATAATAAATTAATAAATTTAGAACGAATAAATTACTAGAAAAAACTATTAAAGATTATACTTGTACTGTTATAGATGAAAATACAAAGGAGTATTTTAAAATTAGCCTAGCAATAAGTAAACAATAACTGAACTCAAATCCCAGTAAAAGGATAGTATCTTTTTACTGGGATTTTTCTGTTTATAAAAAATACATACTAATCTTGATAGGTTGTATGAGCAAAATTAAGATTAAGAAGAGAGATTAATTAAATGCAAAAAGGGATTTTAGGAACGTCCCCAAATCCCTATTGTCATATATAAAATTTTGGTATAAAATGAAGTCGTAAAAAAGAGAAAAAAGGATGTGCTTAAAATGAAAAATTATGATGCAATTGTTATAGGAATGGGACCAGGAGCAATATTTTTTGCATATGAGATGATTCAAAAAAATCAAAATAAAAAAATATTGTTAGTAGAACAAGGAAAGAGAGTAGAAGATAGAAATTGCCCTATAGAAACAATAGGAAAATGTGTAAAATGCAAACCATTTTGTAATATTACAAGTGGATTTTCTGGAGCAGGTGCATTTTCTGACGGAAAACTATCTTTATATAATAAAGAAGACGAAGACTTCTATGTAGGAGGAGAACTACATAATTACGTTGGAGTAAAAGAAACAAAGAAATTAATAGATTATACAGACAAAATATACTTAGATTTTGGAGCAGATCCAAAACTAGAAGGAACGAAGTATAAAAACGAAATAAACGAGATAAAGAAAAAAGCCAAAAAAGAAGAAATAACATTAATAGATATTCCAATAAGACATCTAGGAACGGAAAAAGCACATGAACTATACAAAAAATTAGAAAAATATTTAGAAGAACATAATATAGATTTAATGTTCGAAACAGAAGTAAAAGATTTAATAACAGAAAATAACGAAGCTAAAGGAATTATTGTACATAATATAAAAGAAAATTCCGAAGAAAAGGTATATGGAAAAAACATAATAATAGCAGTAGGAAGAAAAGGAGCAAACTGGCTAGTAGACATGTGTAATGCCCATAACATCAAAACAGAAGCTGGAGTAGTAGATATAGGTGTAAGATATGAGCTTTCAGACGAAGTAATGAAAGATATAAATACATATATGTACGAAGGTAAATTTATCGGTTATCCAGGACCTTTTAAAGATAAAGTAAGAACATTTTGTCAAAATCCAAGCGGATTTGTTTCATCAGAAGTATATGATGAAGGAATAAACTTAGTTAATGGACATTCATATAAAGACAAGAAAAGCACACATACAAATTTAGCAATACTAGTATCACATCATTTTAATTATCCATTTGATAAACCAATAGAATATGGAAGAAATATAGCTAAAAATATAAATGAATTAGGAAATGGAAATATAGTAGTTCAAAGATTAGGAGATATTTACAGAGGAAAAAGAACTTGGGATGAAGAATTACAAAATAATAAAATTAAGCCAACATTAAAATCAGCAGTTGCAGGAGATATAACATTTGCACTTGGATATAGAACTATGACAGATATTCTTCAATTTATAAGGAGTATGGACAAAATAGTAGAAGGATTTGCAAATCCAGAGAATCTATTATATGCACCAGAAATAAAATTTTATAGTAATAAAGTCGTAATAGACAATAATTTTGAAACAAGCGTAAAAGGATTATATTCTATAGGAGATGGTGGAGGAATGACGAGAGGATTAATGATGGCATCAGCATCTGGAGTGCAAATGGCAAGGAATTTAATAAATAAAGGAGTATAATATGCATATAAGTGTTAGAGGAATAGTAGAAAAAGATGATGGAATCATCTTAATACATAGAATAAAACCAAGAGAAGATGGTACATTAAGAGATTATTTTGTTGTACCTGGCGGAAAGCAAGAAGAAGGGGAAAGCAATTTAGAAACACTAAATAGAGAAATAGAAGAAGAACTAGGAATTACAGTAGATGTAAAAGAAAAATTAATAGAATATGATGACCAAGCGTATAATGATAGCATTCAAATATTTTACATATGTACACATAAAGACGGAATAATAGGAACAGGAAATGGCCCAGAAATGACTAATAAAAATGAATATAAAGGTACCTTCGAGCCAGTAGTTGTAAAATATGAAGAACTAAAAAATGTGAATTTAGTACCAGAAGCTATTAAAGACTTACTAGTAGAAAGATATGAGGCAATAAAAAATGAAAAGAAGTTATAGTTATTTTATAGTAAAACCAGATGGGATAAGATATTTAGATGAAATATTAAAAGATTTAGAAGGGAAATTTCAAGAAATAAAATATTATGCAGTAGATGATTTCGAAAGTTTAATTAAAAAATTATATCATAGACATTATGAACAAAAAGGTAGTAATTTTGCAAAAGCGTATGCTTCATATTTATATGGAATTAGAGAAATTTTTGGTAATAAAGCATTGTTAGTATTAGTAGGTGATAGAGAAAAAACATATGAAGAATTATCTAATGATATTTTTGCAGAGAAAACATTAATAAGACAAAAATATATTAATAATAATGTTGGTATAATTACAAATTTAGGAGATGAAAGAGTTAACTATATAAGATATGTAGACCAAAAAGGAAATTTAAAAAAGCCAAGAATTCTAAATGGAATGGGTAATATAAGAATAAGCGATATGAATATTATTCATTCACCAGATCCTAATGAAGCAACAACAAAAGAAGAATTACAAATTATTATAAATAGTGGAATTTTACAAGACAAAAATCTATTAACGCCAGACACTATTAAAAAAATAAGAGAATATGGAACATTTAATTTTTTTAATGATATGAAAAAAGATGATTATCAGGGAAATATAGGACCAGATATATCTGGATTTATTAAATCAGAAATAGACGAAAGATAATATACAAGGGGGAAAAGTATGGAAGAAGAATTAGAAAATGGAATAGCTTTAATGGATGGAATATTACAAAATTGGGCAAATGAAAACAAAGGAAAGTATCATATATTCTTTCCGAAATGTACAAAAGAAAATGACAAGGATGTTGTGTTATTCCCAATATTTGAAGAAAATAAAAATGGAACTTTAAACCTAAAAGTATGGGCAAAATACAATTTAGAAAATTATTCTTTGGAGGATTATTTGGATGTAAAAAATAAAATTATATTATTTGATAAAAAATTAATAAATTATAAAAAGAAAAAATTTGCACAAAATGTAATTGCATTAATAGAAATATTTTATACAGCCCAAGAATTTATGGAACTTTCAGAAGATAGTATAGAATACATAGCAAATCAAGAATTGTTAGAAGAGAAAATTGATGAATATAAACAAAAATTTAAAACAATTCTTGCTGAAGAAGAACTAGCTATTGCATATGGAGTAAAAAAGAATGAGCCAGTAAAAACAGAAAAAGCGAAACTTCCAGTTACAAATACACAGCCTATTGAAAATAAGAAAGAAGAAACAAAAGAAAAGAGAACAGTAAAAATACCAGATTTAACGATAAAAAAATTACAAGAAAGTATATCTAAGATAGACCATAAAAATAATTCAAAAGAAAAATACATGTTAAAACTTATGGAAGAAGTTGGCGAGCTTGCAAAGGTTGTAAATGAAGATGTACGAATGAAAGATAAAGAAATTAAAGGAACAATAGAAGAAGAATTACAAGATGTGTTATATTATATAACATGCTTAGCAAATATTTATGGAATAGACTTAGAAGAATGTATATATTTAAAAGAAGAATTAAATTGTAAAAAATATAATAGGAAAAATATGTTTAAAGACTAAAATTAAGGAGTAATTAATGAGCAAAGTTGCAAATATGTTAAATATGGTAAAAATTCTGGAAGATTGTAAAATACATACAATACAAGATTTAGCAAATGAATTAGAAGTATCTACTAGAATGATAAGGATATATAAGCAAGAATTAGAACAAGCAGGAATATATATTCAAGGCAAGCAAGGAATAAATGGTGGGTATATTTTAGATAATATGAAAAACACTATTGATATAGGGCTAACAGGAGAAGAAATATATCAGCTAAAAAATATGAAAAAGAATGAATTAGACGAAGCTATAATAGACAAGATTATTAAAGCATATATTACTAATGAACATAGAAAAGATAGTACTAAAAGTGAACAGTTAATGCCAGAATTTACAGAAATATATAAAGATTTTAGGCTAGCTATCAATAACAGAAATAAAATCTATATTGAGTTTAAATCTGTCAATTCAGGGATAACCAAAAGAATAATACATCCGGCAGAACTATTTACATATTTAAATAATTGGTATGTTGCAGCATTTTGCGAATTAAGGAATGAAATTAGACTATTCAAATTAAATGACATACTCTCATATAAAATATTAGACGAAAAATATGAAGAAGAAGTAAATTTAAAAATCTGGTCAAAAAATTAAACTGACAATTATATTTCCTCTTTTTGTGATAAAATAAAATCACAAAAGGAGGATTTTTATGTATAAAACAATAATATTTGATCTAGATGATACCTTAAATGATGATACAAAAAATATGCAAGAAGCATTTAAAATACTAACAAAAGATAAATATAGTGACGAAGAATTTAAAAAATTTCAGACAATAGATAAGAATTACTGGAAAGAAAGGGCCGCAGGAATAGTAAAAGATCCTAGAGAAGGGATGTCAAAAGCGGAAAAAGCAGAGTGGAATAGAGCACAAAGATTTTTAAGATATTTTAAAGGAATTTCTTATGAAGAAGCGGTAAAAATGAATGAAATATATACAGAAGGACTAAAACGAAAAGTACAAGAAATAGAAGGAGCTAAGGAAATCATAAAATATTTAAAAGACAAAAAGTATAAGCTTATAATTGCAAGTAATGGACCAAGCACAGCAATACCATCAAAATTGAAGGGATTAGGAATAAATGAATATATAGATGAAACCTTTGCAGCAGATGAATGTGGAAGTATGAAACCACACACATATTTTTATGAAGCTTTATTTAACAAAATAAATAACCATAATACGAAAGAAATGTTATATATAGGTGATGAGTTAGAAAAAGATATTAAAGGTGGAAACGAAGTAGGAATGGATACATGCTGGTTTAATATTAGGAATGAGAATGTTAGTATTTATAAGCCAACATATGAAATACATAAGTTAGAAGAATTAAAAAATATATTATAAAAAGGGAGATTTATTATATAGGTAGCTTAGTTTGAGGTTATATAAATATAGTAAAGTAAAAATTATTGTAAAGAAAGGAATGGAAAGTTATGGAGGAAATAGTATTTGTAACACATAATAAAGGAAAAATAGCATCTGCGCAAAAACAACTAGCAGGAGTAAATGTAAAAATATTTGAATACGAGTTAGATGAACCAAGAAGTGATGATATAAAATTTATTTCAAAAGCAAAAGTAGAAGAGGCGTATAAATTAGTAAAAAAGCCATGTATTTCTTTAGATTGTGGCTTCTGGATAGAAGAGTTAAATGGTTTCCCACGAGCATTTGTCAACTTTTCATTAGAAACATTAGGACTAGAAGGAATCTTAAAATTAATGGAAGGAAAAGAAAACAGAAACTGCAAGTTCACAGAATGTTTATCATACTATGATGGAAAAGAAGTACATCAATTTATGGGAGAACACAAAGGGAAAATATCAAAAGAAATATTAGGGAATGATACAAACGAAAAATGGTCAGATTTATGGTATATCTATATACCTAGCGGATATGAAAAAACATTAGCACAAATGACAAAAGAAGAACGAGCTACAAGGAAAAAGTATGAAAGTAAAGATGCAATGAAAATATTCGCAAAGTGGTATTTAGAAAATAAAGCAAATTTATTATAGAGTTTAAAATTTTGCATAGTTGGATATAAATATTTGGATAAAAAGTAGTAAAATACAAGCTTTTATGATATAGTTCTTTAAAAAAGGAACCGCAAGTTTAATATGTGAATATTAGAATCACATATGCTGGCGAATAAAGGAGTATATCATGAGAGCTAATTTTTTTGGGAGTACAGCATGTTATTTAAAGAAAGACAACAAAATATTATATATAAAATTTAATAAGAAATGGGGACAAGTATATGCTCCAATAGGTGGCAAAATAGAAGCAGGAGAAACACCTACAGAATGTTTATTAAGAGAATTTAAAGAAGAAACAGGTCTAGAATTAAAAGATCCAAAACTTAAGGGAATTTCATTTTGGAAAGATAGTACAGAGGGTATAATATTTATATATACTGCCGAAAACGTTGTTGGAGATATGCAAGAATCAGAAGAAGGAAGATTAGAATGGATAGATATTAGAGAGTTAGACAATATAAAACAATTTGATATGAACAGTAAATTTACTAAATATATATTTGAAGAAGGCATGTTTGAAGGAAAATTTATTTTAGATGAAAATGCTAAAGTACTTGATTATAAAATAAAAAAGATTTAATGAGAAAGGATTAATGGATGATTAAAAATATAATATTTGACTTAGGAAACGTAATATTACAATGTTCAACAATAGAAGTAATGTATAATTTTACAGCCAGTGAAGAAATGGCTAAAAATCTAATAACATATATATTTAAATCAGAAGAATGGAAACTATTAGATTTAGGAAATATAAGTAAAGAAGAAGCTATATCAAGAATACAAGGAAGGGTACCAGACGAATATAAAACTTTAATAAAAGTAGTTATGGATAACAGAGCAAAATATTTAAAGTTGAATGAAGGTACAATAGAAATTGCAAAACAATTAAAAGATATTGGATATAAAATTTATGTGTTGTCAAATATGGCGATATTTACATATGAATATTTTAAAGATAACGAATTTTTCAAGTTATGTGATGGAATAGTAATTTCAGCATATGAACATGTTAAGAAACCAGATGAAGAAATATTTAAAAGATTATTAGATAGATATAAGCTAGTTCCGGAAGAATGTTTATTTATAGATGATGACGATACAGGAAGAAGTTTTGATACAGCAAATGCATTAGGTATAAATGGAAGAAGAGTCCTTCCGAATAATAGTGCAGATGTTCTAAAATTATTAGAAGAATATAATATAAAATTACAAGGAAAAATGGAGGAAATATAGAACAAATAATATAGGGGGAAATACATATGCTAAGATTTGAAGAAATAGATGACAAATATTGCAACCAATATATAGAGATGTTACAAGAATGGAAAGAGAGCAATACATCTTTAACACCAGATATTTTAGAAATACCTTGTAATAATGAAATAGAATATAGAAATATAGTTTTAACAGCTAAAAATGCAGCTGTTGGAATGCACGAAGATAGAGACTGGTATGAAATATGCAATTATTATTTAGTTGTAAACGATCAAGATAAATTAATAGGAATAACTGCAATAAGAAGCAATTTAACACAATTAGGAAAAGATACATTAGGAAATATTGCATATGGCATACGTCCAACAGAAAGAAGAAAAGGATATGCAAAAGCAGTTGCAAATATGCTAGTAAATAAATGTAGAGAATTAGGAATGAACGAAATTGTTGCATGCCATTATATAGAAAATGATGCATCAAAAAGAGTTTTAGAAAGTGCAGGAGCAATTCCTACAGGAGTGCTGACATCAGAATATTCTGGCAAAAAGATAAAACGCTACATAATAAGAACAAATACAAGTAGCGAAATAAACTTTACAATGGCAAAACAAGTTTTTAATGACTATGTAAAACAATTTGACAAAGAAGATGGAAGCATTTTATTAAAAATAACACATACATACCATGTTGTAGATTTAAGTGAATATATAGCAAAAGAACAAGGGTTAGATGAAGAAAATGTAACTTTAGCTAAATTAATAGCATTATTACATGATATAGGAAGATTTAAACAAGTTACATTACTTAGAAACTTTTCTGATAAAGGATTTGATCATGCAGATTATGGGGTTAAAGTTCTATTTGAAGAAAATTTAATAAGAAAATTCATTCAAACAAATAAATATGACGAGATAATAAAAAAAGCGATATATACTCATAATAAATACAAAATAGAAGATGGATTAAATGAGTTTGAAGAACTACATTGTAAAATTATAAGAGATGCAGATAAATTAGATAATTTCAGAGTAAAAGAAGAAAATAAATTTGAAGATAGTTTTCCAGAAACTAAAGAAGCAGCAGGGGAGCTTTCTTATTCTGCGATGTCTGATGTAGTATATAATGACTTTTTAGCACATAAATGTATCAAACTAGAAGATAGAAAAAATTTAATAGATTATTGGGTATGTATACTTGCATTTATATTTGATTTATACTTTAAAAGCTCATTAAAATATATTAAAGACAAAAATTATATAGATATTTTAATTGATAAAATAGAATATAAAAATGAAGAAACAAAAGCAAGAATGGAAGATATAAGAAAATGTGGTAAAAAATATATAGAAGATAATATTTAAGGAATGTAAAAAATGATTAGGATAAGTACTAATAACGATATAGAAAGAATTATGCAAATATGGCTAGATACAAATATTTCGGTACATAAGTATATTCCACAAGAATATTGGACTAGTAATGCAAAATATGTTAAAGAAGCAATACAAGAAGCAGAAGTATATGTGTACGAAGATAACAAAGAAATAATAGGATTTATTGGAATAAATAAAGGGCATATAGAAGGAATATTTGTAGAAGAAAAATATAGAAATCAGGGAATTGGAAAAGAATTAATAGCTTATTGTAAAAACAAATATAATAAGCTAACACTAGAAGTATATAAGAAAAATACTAAAGCGATAAAATTTTACGAAAGAGAACAATTTAAACTAATAAAAGAAGATATTGAAGCAGCAAATAATGAAGTAGAAATACTTATGGAATGGAATCAAAATTAAAAGAGATTGCTTTGATTTTTTGATATATTTGAAGGATGAATCCTTTTGAGGGTTAAATATAATAAAATAAAAAAGGAAGTTAATATGAAAATACGTTTAGAAGAAGAAAAAGACTATTTTATGAATGAAAATTTAACACGAGAAGCATTTTGGAATGTATATAGACCAGGTTGTTATGAGCATTATATTCTTTATAAAATTAGAACAGATGAATGCTATGTAAAAGAATTAAGTTATGTAATGGAAGAAAACAACAGGCTAATAGGAAGTATAGTTTATGCAAAAGGAAAAATACAAAATGAAAATGGTGTACATGAAGTTTTACTATTTGGCCCAGTAAGTATACTTCCAGAATATCAAGGAGCAGGATATGGAAAGAAACTAATAAAATTTACTTTAAAAAAGGCAAAGGAATTAGGATACCCTGCAGTAGTAATAACAGGAAAACCAGAATACTATGAAAAATTTGGATTTAAGCCTGCATCAAAATATAATATATTTTATGAAGGAATGGAAAATGAAGAAAATCCATTTTTTATGGTAAAAGTTTTAGACAGACATAAAATGAAAGGTATATATGGGATATATACAGATCCAGAAGTATATATGGTAGACCAAGAAGAGGTAGAACAATTTGATAAGAAATTTCCAAGAAAGAAAAAAGAGAAGAAAGAAGGACAATTAGAGTAATAGGGATATAGGATGTTCTGGGGGATTTAGGAGTGTCATTTTTTTCTATTCGGGATTTAGGGACGTTCTTTAAATCCTGATATTGAAAATAAGTAAAAGTAATTTGTTCTGAGCAGAACAAATTAATGAATGATGTATAAATATAAATATTAGAATTATGTTAAAAGCCATCAACGACATTTTGCATTCGTTGGTGGCTTAATTACTTGGAATCTATAAAATTAAACGGTTCCAAAAATCCATATATATGTTTATGTCCTGTTTATGATATTTTAAACATCTAGCAATTCTACAATATATAACAACAATTAACATAGCTTTAATCTTTTCATGAGGCTCAGAAAGTAAGCTATAAATTTTATCAAGAGAAATATTTTTTATAACACTTGCATTACTAACGATGGCAAATAAAGTGTCGTATAAACTATCTCCAAGCACAGGCATTGGATCAATAACGCCAGCAAATTTACCATTAACTTTTATAAAATTGTGAGTACCAAAATCCCCATGAATTAATTTTTTGTCAAATTTATAATTTTCTAATATTTTTACTTGCTCTAAAACAATAGAATTATCTGGAATATAAGTTGCTAAGTTTTTAGAAGAATCAGTTATTTCATCAATCAAAAACTCTGACCAACTTGCTTTTTCTTCATAGAGATAACCAAAACCGTAATACTCAATAGTTTTATAATTTTTTGTAATATAAAGAATATTTTCTAAAAAATCATCAATATCATCAACTTGTTTCATGATATCTCCTTGAATGAATTCATAAACAGCAAATCTATATGCAGGGTCAAAATAAATAATTTTTTGCATTTTAGGACTAGGGTTTAAATTTAGAAACTTGATTTCAGCTTTTATGGCATAAGGAGTACTTCTTTTAATTAAGTATTTGTTGTTTAGCAGAATTACATGACTTGAAACACCATCTGTAAAATACTTGTGGCTTTCATAAGGTGCATTTAATAGTTTTAATACAAATTCAATTATATTTTTATCTATTTTGTTATCAATATTCATACTTTACCTCTAGATATATTTTAAAAATCCCTCTGGATAGATAATTTTTTTACCAGATTTAAAATCATCAATATCTACCCATACAGCATTATACTCATCAGCTTCATCATCAATTTCATATTCATCTTTGTAAGTATCCTCTGGAATTTCTATAGAATAAAGAAATACGATTTCATGTCCTTTTTTTCCTTGATAGGTAAAAATATTCTCTGTTACGCCAAGAAGGTCATTTACTGTAATATCTGCGAGAATTTCTTCCTGAAATTCTCGTTTAATAGCATCTTTACTTGTTTCGCCAAATTCGATACCTCCACCTAAGGCACGGTAAAAGGTTTGTTTTTTTACTTTGTCATATCCGATGCCGACTAAAATTTTGTTGCCTTTTTTTGCAATACCTAAAGCTATAGGACGGATAGAATCAGATTTAAACATTTTATACACTCTCCTTTGTTTTAGTTTGGTAAGCAAGTGTTTAAATTGTTTGTGACTAGTTAAAGGGATAATGCTGATTTTTGTAAAAACTTATGAAGATGAATACTGCTTGCCAATTCAATTATGTTATAAGTGTAGCATATGGAAATATGGAGTACAAGAATAATTTGGAAAATGTTGAAAAATTAATTAAGAGTAATAGAAAATAAAAGAAGAGGTAAAAGTCAATAAAGTTAAATAAAAAGTTAAATGCACAATTAACATAAGAATAATGCATTTAGTAATAGAAAAAATAAGATAAATTAGTAATTAAAAAATTCATGAGGAGGTTAACATGATTTGTGTTAACCTCCTTAAATAAAGTATAATATAATAAAATGTCTGCTTGTTGTTTGTTAGGAGGAATAGTATATGGAAATAAGGAAAGCGCCTAATAAACATCTAACATATGATGAAAGAAACTTCATAGAGATTGGTTTAAATAACGGAAGAAATTTCGCTAAAATAGCAAAAGATTTAAATAAAAGCAGAACAACAATAATGCGAGAAGTACGAGGACACAGATTTAGGAAAAATCCAAGTGGTTTTAACAACAGAAAAAATTTATGTAAAAACAGACGAGAATGTAAAAAATTTGATTGTACTAATAAAGAAAAATGTTATGAAGAAGAAATTTGTTACAAATTAACAGGAGCACCATATGTATGTAATGGTTGTGAAGAAAAGAATGTATGCAGAAAAATAAAATATTACTACTATGCAAAATTTGCTAATGATGAATATAGTGAAAAGTTAAGAATAGCGAGATACGGAATAAATCAAACAAAAGAAGAAATATACGAATTGGATAGATTGATAACACCATTGATAAAAGAAAAACATCAGAGTATAGGCCATATATATGCAAATCATCCAGACGAAATAACATTTTCAAGAGCGACGATGTATAACTATGTAAATTTAGGAGTTTTCTCGTTTAAAAATATTGATTTACCAAGGAAAGTGAAATACAAAAAGAGAAAAGAAAATAAAAAACAAAGGATAAGACGAGAAACAGCGATACGTAAAGGAAGAACATATGAAGATTTTAAAGAATATATAGGAAAGCATCCAGAGTGTTCAATAGTAGAAATGGATACAGTAGAAGGAAGAAAAGGTGGAAAAGTATTCTTAACGCTACTGATTAGACAAAGTAAATTCATGTTGATCTACTTAATGGAAAATAAAACAATGGAATTTGTAGAAGAAGTATTTAAAGGTATAAAGAAAGCAATTGGAATAGAATTATTCAAAAAAATATTTGAAGTGATTTTAACGGATAATGGTTCAGAGTTCTTTAATCCAATTAGTATAGAAAAAGATGAATAAACAGAAGAAATATTAAGCCATGTGTTTTACTGTGATCCAGGAGCAGCATGGCAAAAAGGGGCAATAGAAAAAAATCATGAATATATAAGATATGTATTACCTAAAGGAAGTTCATTTGATAAATTAACACAAGAAAAAGTAAATATGTTAATGAGCAATATAAATAGTACAAGTAGAGATATATTAAATGGTAAAACACCATATAATGCAATATTATTAACATTGGACGAGCAAATAATAAATAAATTAGGAGTAAGAAAAATACAAACAGATGAAGTGAATTTGTCACCGAGGTTATTAAAGGTAGGTGATAAATAATGGATTACAATAACTTTTTTAAGTGGTTAGAGAATTTTTACAGAATAGATATAGATAAAGAACTCCAAAACACACTTATTGAGCATTTTGGAGCAAACTTAAATATTTATACAGAACAAGATTTGTATGAGCAATCTCGAAAAATCATACAAATCCATAAAGATAAAATCAAAACCAAGTATAAAAAATACTGGTTTGATAATTAATATTCAATAAAAATTAGTAAACAATAAGCAGACAAATAATTAAATAAATTAAAGTAGCAAAAGTGCATTTAATTTTTGACTTTTTTTAAAATAAATGTATTTTTGCTATTTGTCATGCATAAAAATAATGATAATTTTATTGAATACAATATTATTATATCATTTTTAAATAAAAAAAGGTATAGAAAAAGAAAAAAACTTAGGTATATCGTGCATTTAATCTTATATATGGATATAAAAATATTAAATGTGCATTTAGAATTTAATTCAACCTGTGCATTATATTGTATAAATTACATTTTTAATACTGCTTTAATTAGTTTTTTATGCTATAATTTTAATAAACTAAATTTAACTTATATTATATCAATATCTTTTATAGTTAACTTAATAATATGGATAATAATTGGAATTTTAAAGAAAAGAGTATATAGTATAATATAAATAAATTTAGTACAGAAAGGAATTATTATGATTTATATTACAGGTGATTGCCACAGTGATTTTTCACGATTTGAAATTGATAAATTCCCTATACAAAATGAAATGACTAAAAATGATTATATTATTATATGTGGTGACTTTGGAGGATTATGGAATTACTTAGTAGAGAGCACATATGAAAAATATTGGTTAGACTGGTTAAATGAAAGAAATTTTACTACTTTATTTGTAGATGGAAACCATGAAAATTTTACAAGGTTATATAAATATCCAGTAGAAGAATGGCATGGTGGAAAAGTACATAAAATAAGAGATTCAGTAATACATTTAATGCGTGGGGAAATATTTGATATAGACAACAAAAAATTCTTTACTTTTGGTGGCGCTAAATCACATGACATACAAGATGGAATACTAAATTTAGATGAAGAAGAAAAAATATATACATTTAGAAAAAGAGGAGCATTTTTTAGAATAAGAGATTATTCATGGTGGGACTTAGAAATGCCAACAAAAGAAGAAATGGAAAATGGAATAAGAAATTTAGAAAAAGTAAATTTTAAAATAGATTATATTATAACCCATTGTTGTCCTACCAGTGTACAAGCCATACTTAGTGGAGGATTGTATAAAAAAGATTGTTTAACAGATTATTTGCAGAAAATTTCAGAAAAATGTAAATTTAAGAAATGGTATTTTGGTCACTATCATGAGAATAGACAAGTTAATTCACAGTTTGTTTTGCTTTATGAAGATATAGTACCATTGAAATATGAGAGTATATTTTAAATAAAAAATGTCGCTTTAGAGAAAAAATGTCGCTTTTAAGCGATATTTTTTATGACTTAAAATTAAAATAGTTTTATAAATTGATATTTTGTAAGAAATAGATACTTGAAAATTCTAATATAAAATAATAATATTCAATACAAAAACGAATAAAAAACGCAAAAATACAAAAAATATTATTGAAATCAGTTTACTTTTTGCAAAAATAGTATATAATATATAAGAGAGGTGAGCGAAATGCTAGTTGAATTTAGTGTAAAAAATTTCATGTCATTTAAAGATAAGGTAACCTTTAGTATGGAAGCAGCAACAGGAACAGAAAATGAAGAAAATATAATAAGTATATCAAATATAAATGAAAGAATTTTAAAAAGTACAGCAATATATGGAGCTAATGCATCAGGAAAAACAAATTTAATAAAAGCATTTACAGCTGCGATATTAATGGTAAGAAAATCCAATAATAGACAAGTGGGAGAAAAATTAATGGAAATGGAACCATTTGCCTTTGATGAAAAAGCTAAAGTAGAACCTTGTGAATTTGAGTTTGTTTTTTATGCAAAAGAAATGAAATATATATATGGATTTATAGCAGATAAAGAAAAAGTATATGAAGAATATTTATATCAGTACTTTACAGCAAAACCAACAAGAATATTTGAAAGAACTAATGTAAATGAATATAAATTCCTACAGGCAGATGAAGGAAAATTAAATTCTATAAAAACACAAAATATAGATAACAAATTGTTTTTAGCTACAGCAACAACATGGAATTATGATAAAACAAAAGAACCATATTTGTGGTTTGCAAAAAATATAGACACATATTCTGGAGGAATGCTATTAAATGATTTTGTAGTAGAGTCATATAGCAAGGATGAAGGAGAAGAATTAAAGAAATTTACATTAAAATTATTAAACGAAGCAGACATTGTAATAAAAGACTTTAGTGTAGAAATCGAAGAACGTGATGTAGATAGTAATATGCTAATGTTATTAAAGAATTTTAATATTCCTTCACCAATGTTACCACAAAAACAAAGGGATGTAAAAATAAGAATGACACATGAAGTTACTAATGATGAAGGAAATATGAAAAACTATGAATTAAATTTAAACAATGAATCTTCAGGAACACAAATTCTATTTTCATTTGCTCCAATACTAAAAGATGTTTTTGAAAATGGAAAAATATTAGTAATAGATGAAATAGAAAGGAGTTTGCATCCTAGTTTAGTAGAAATGATTATTAAATTTTTCCATAATCCAAAGATAAATAAAGGTAATGCACAGCTAATATTCAATACTCATGATACAAACTTATTATCTTTAGATATATTTAGAAGAGACCAGATATGGTTTGCAGAAAAAGATCCAAAGAAAGGGGCTACTGATTTATATCCTCTTGATGACTTTTCAGTTAGAAAAAATGAGAATATCCAAAAAGGATATTTGAATGGTAGATATGGAGCGATTCCTTTTGTGGCTACAGGTGATAGCTTATGGGAAGATTAAGATTAAAATAAACAATTATTCGAGTTGATAAATAAATATGTTATAATATATATTAATAGTGAGGAGGAAAAAATGGTAAGTGATTATGATAAGAAATTAGCTGAAAAAATGATTTATTATATTGAAGAAGCTTATACTATAATGAAAATGATTAATACTAAAGAAGATAAAGAAGAAATCAAAATAAGATATAAAAGATTGAAAGAAAATATAAAAAACGAAGCTCATAGATGCGATTTAGTTGCAAATAGAAAAAAATTTACGCAATTTGAAAAGCAATATTATGCTCCATCTATTAAAGAAGCAAATGCATGGGGCTTTACATCACCTATTAATGCCAAAATAAATAGAGATTTTTATAATTCGGTAGAAGAAGCACATTATAAACTTAGAAAATATATTAGTTTAGAGGATTTAAAAAGAATGATAGACGAAAAATAAATTAATAATAGGATAAATATATGGCATAATATAAAATGAAAGGAGAGAAATGAGTATGGATTATGATGAATTACCAGCTAATCTTCAAAAAGTGATAGAAAAAGGTGAAAGTATAACAGTTGAATTTAAAGAAGCAAAGAAAAAATTACCATCTAGCTTATTTGAAAGTGTGTGTTCAATGCTAAATAGAAATGGAGGACATATTTTTCTTGGTGTAAAAGACAATGGTGAAATAGTAGGAATTTATAAAGAGTATATAAAAGAAATGCAAAAAGATTTTGTATCACAATGCAATAATCCAGAAAAATTATTTCCAACAGCTCATTTGGATATAAAAGAATATGTTTATAAAGAAAGACATATTTTGTATATTTATGTTTATGAGAGCTCAGATGTTCATAAAACGGGAAATAAAATATATGATAGAAATGTAGAAGGAGACTTTGATATAACAAATAATACCACATTAATATCTAATTTATACATAAGAAAAAGTAGTACTTATATTGAAAATAAAATATTTCCTTTTGCAACTTTAGATGATTTAAGAATAGATTTAATTGATAAAGCAAGGATTATGGCCTCAAACAGAACTTCAAATCATCCTTGGTCTAAAATGACGGAATTAGAAATGTTAAGGAGTGCAGCATTATATGAAAAAAATTTGCAAACGGGAGAAGAAGGTTTTAATTTAGCTTGTATATTATTATTTGGAAAAGATGATGTAATTGCTTCGGCATTATCCTATTATAGAACGGATGCTATTTTGAAGATAAAAAATTTAGAAAGATATGATGATAGGGATGATATAAAAACAAACTTATTAGAAAGTTATGAAAGATTAACGGATTTTATAAAGAAACATTTAAATGATAAATTTTATATTGAAGATGATCAAAGAGTTAATGTAAGAGATGTAATTGCTCGTGAATTATGTGCTAACTTATTAATTCACAGAGAATATTCTAATCCGTATCCAGCTAAATTAATTATTACAAATACAGATATTTTAACTGAAAATGCAAATAAACCAAGAATTATAGGATATATAGATTTAAATAATTATTCGCCATATCCCAAAAATCCCAAAATTGCTAATTTTTTTAAAGAAATAGGATTGGCAGACGAGTTGGGTTCTGGAATTAGAAAGATTGTAAAATATACTAAAATATATAGTGGTAGTTTACCAGAATTTATGGATGATGAAATATTTAAAGTTAAAATTCCATTAATTAGAGAAAAAACGGATGAAATGGAGTATATAGGGCCAGTAACATTAAGAAATATAGTCTTTGAATATATTAGTCAAAGTGAAGGGAGAACTAGACAAGAAATAAATAATTATATATATCCGATATTGAATACAGATGAAACAACAATGAATAATAGAATAAGGACAGCTTTAACATATTTAAAAAGAAAAGATAAAATAGAAAATTTAGGTTCTGATACTAAATCATTGTGGAAAATTAAAAAATAGGAATTCTCTGCAGAGAATTCTGCAGAGCTCTGCAGAGAATTCTGCAGAGTTTGTAAAAAAGTGAGCAAAATTATAAGATTTATATTGTTCACCTTTTTATAAGTAATGAATTAGAAACAGTAAACAAATTTGATTAAAATAGTGTTTAAAAGTGATATTTCAAAACATTATTTTAATAGAATTATCAATGAAAAATAATATTGATAAACGACAAAAAACGCTCCAAGTCTACATAATTTGATATTTCATTTAAAATAGTATATAATATACAGACATAAAAGGAGGGAATAGCTTTGTTAGAAAAATTAGGAAAAGAAGAATTAATAGAAAGATTAAAAGAATTAGAAAAAGAAAATAAAGAACTAAAAGAAAAATTGTATGGAAAATTAGACAGAAAAGTAGAAGAAAAAGAAATAAGTAAAGAGACAAAAGCTATTTCAACTGAAGAAAAAATAAAAATATTTATGGAAATATTTAAAGGGAGGACAGATATTTATGCAAAAAGGTGGACAAGTAGTACAACAGGAAAATCAGGGTATTCACCAGTATGTATAAATGAATTTAATACATATAAATGTGATAAACCAAGAGTTAAATGCAATAATTGTGGTTTTAGAGAGTTACAACCTTTAACAGAAAATGTTATATTAAAACATTTACAAGGAAAAATAACTATAGGAATTTACCCATTATTACCGGGAGATTTATGTAATTTTCTAGCAATAGATTTTGATAAAAAGACTTATGAGAAAGATGTATTAGCATTTTGGAATATATGTGATGAACTAAATATACCAATATATGTTGAAAAATCGCGATCTGGAAATGGAGCGCATGTATGGATATTTTTTGAAGAAAGTATGCCAGCAAATGTTGCTAGAAAAATGGGAAATATTCTTTTAACAAAAACGATGGAGAAAGAATCATTGGATTTAGACTCATATGATAGGTTATTTCCAAACCAGGATACAATGCCTAAAGGTGGATTTGGCAATCTTATAGCATTACCTTTTCAGGGCGAAAGTAGCAAGAGTGGAAATACAGTTTTTGTAAATAAATATTTTGAGCCAGAAAAAAATCAATTTGAAATTTTGGAAAATATAAAAAGAATTAAAAGTGATGATGTTTATAATTTTGTTAATAAATATAGGGAAGATGATTATAAAGAACCTGATGTAGAGCAGATAGAAGAAGATGAATTGCCTGAAAAAGAAAATTTAAGAGAAGCTAAATTTGTAAATAATGTAGAATGTATATTTGATAATATGATTTATGTTAAAAAACTAAAATTGTTACCAAATGAAGTATCCTATTTAAAAAGATTAGCTAGTTTTACTAATCCAGAATTTTATGAAAAACAAAAATTAAGACTACCTATATATAAAACACCAAGAATCATAAGTTGTTTTGAGGAAGATGATAGATTTCTAAAACTACCTAGAGGATGCATAGATAAAATTAAAGAAGTATGTGAAAAAAGCAATGTTAAATTAATTATAAAAGATACAAGAGAGGAAGGAATTAATACAGATTATACATTTATAAGAAAACTAAATAAAAAGCAAGAAAATGTAAAAAATGAGTTATTAAAATATGAAACAGGAATATTATGTGCTACTACAGGTTTTGGAAAAACTGTTATAGGAGCTAAAATTATTTCAGAGTTAAAAACAAATACTTTGATTATAGTAAATAGAAATAATTTATTAGAACAATGGAAAGAAAGGTTATCTTATTTCTTAAATATAAATAAAAAAGAAATAGGACAAATTGGAGCGAGTAAAGAAAATTTAAATGGTAAATTAGATGTAGCTAGCTTTCAATCGTTAGCTAAGAAAGACAATTTAGATGAGATAGTTAAGGATTATGGGCTTGTTATAATAGATGAATGTCATCATGTTGCAGCATTTAGTTTTGAAAAGGTATTAAAAGCTATAAGAAGTAAATATGTATATGGGTTAACAGCAACACCTACAAGAAAAGATGGATGGCATAAAATTATTTATATGCAATGTGGAGACATAAGAGTTAGAGTAGCAAATCGCGAATTAAAACAAAATAAAGAAATGGAACATGTAGTAATTGTAAAGAGTACAGGTTATAAATATATTTCTACTGAAGAAAAAGACAAAACACAAATTTCAGAAATCCTAAATGACATGTGTCATAATATATTTAGGAATAATATGATAGTTCAAGATATAAAGAGATGTGTTTTAGAGGGTAGAATTCCTATTGTTTTAACAGAAAGGGTAGAACATTTGAAAATATTAAAAGAAGAATTAGATAGTATAAATGTTCCAGTTGTTATTTATAAAGGCGCAATGGGAAAGAAAAAAGCAAAAGAAATTCGAGACATTATTGATGAAGCTGATAAAAATAATAAACCAAGAATAATATTGGCGACAAGTAGTTCTATAGGAGAAGGTTTTGATGATAGTAGATTAGATACACTATTTTTGACCATGCCAGTTTCATGGAAAGGAAGAATCTTGCAATATGTAGGAAGACTTCACCGAGAACATGAAGATAAAAGTAAAGTAATTGTTTATGATTATTTGGATAATATGAAAGTTTTAGAAAAAATGTATTTTAGAAGAATAAAAGGATATAAGATTGCTGGATATGAGATTATAGAAGAAGCATAAAATATTTTAAAGTGGACAATGAAAATTCAAATTGCCCACTTTATTTTATATGTTATGAATTTAAAGCATTAGCAATAAATTTAATAACATCATTAATTCCAGTCGTATAATATTTTTCATTCCAATAAACACAATGAGTTAATAACTCTTCTCTAAAATTATCAAGAATATCAGAAATATAATCAGAATCTTTATCTGGAATAATATCAAGAATCTTTTCACAAAAAGTATCATAATTAAGAGCGTGTTTTTTATTTTCGTCAGTTAAATTAATTTTCAATTTTTCAAATCTAAATTCTATCCAATCTTTTAATAATTCATCATCCTTATCATTTGAATTCATACTATTAAAACAACAAAAACATTTTCTATTTATAATCAAAACCTCTATAAATCTAAATGAATTACAAAATTTTCTTCAAAAATTTTGCATACTTAGACTGTAGCAAACAAGCTTTAACAGTCTGAATAATTGGGCTCGAAATGGGCACACAACTGCCCAAAAATGAACCAAAATCACATAAATTTACAAAGTCAAAAAATTGGGCACATCAAATATACCAACAAATACAGCTCGAAACTAGATTTACCAATGCTTTGCGAGCTTTACTCATAACTCTAAGGTGAGTTTGAAATAATTTCACTTTATAATTTTGGCTTAATCGTTACAGCTTGAGTGGTTGTAGTGTTTTTTTCTATTCCTCAATTAGTTAACAATAATGACTAAAAATAGGCGTTTTATGTGAAATTGGGGAAAAGTTGGGGAAGAAAATCTCCCAAAACGTTTATATTTCTAATAAAAATCCAGTAAAAGACTATGGGAAACCTAATTTTATAAATAGTAGTCTTTTACGTTACACATATAATCGTTGGAACAAAATCAAAAATTTTGACAACGATTTATTTTTATCGTGAAAAGTCTAATGACTTTAGTGAAATCTGAAAAAAGATTTTAGACTAATTTTTGTTGTGGCAGTAGCAAGTTTTCTAAAGCATTTCCTGCATTTCTATTATGAGAAATAATAGGATGCACATAGAAATTAAATGTTGTTGTAATTTGTGCATGTCCAAGTCTTGCTGCTACAACTGCTACATCAATATTTTGTGATATTAAAAGTGTAGCATTTGTGTGTCTTAATCCGTGAAAATTAATTACAGGTAGTCCTATTTGACCAACATATTTTACAAACCATTTGCTTATTGTAGAAGGGTGCATAGGTTTGCCATCAGATTGTACAAATAACCTATTAGAATCAGTCCATAATTCACCATAGAACGATTTTTGTTCATCATACCATAACTTATATTGCTCAAGTAGAGAAACAACGAAATCAGGAATTGCAACTTCTCTGATAGAACTTTCTGTTTTAGGTGTTTTTGTAAATACACCTTTGTCAGCTAAATATTGGCTAGAACGATTTATACTAACAATTCCTGTTTTTAAATCAATATCTTGCCATTCTAATCCCATTAATTCACCTAAACGAACACCAGTAAATATTGTTAATATGATTGCAACTTTGTATTTAATTTGTTCTTCACCAAGTTCGGTTAAATTTTCTAGTAGTATTTTACATTGTTCATCATCATAATATCTTCTTTTAGGTTTCATTGCTTTAGGTGGTTGAACTCTTTCTGCAGGATTACATACAATTAATTGCCAATATATAGCTTTGTGTAGCATTGCACGAAGTAGTCTATGATGCTCTAATATTGTCTTACCAGATAAAGGTTTTATTGTTTTCTTACCATTATTACTCTTCTTCCTAACTAATTGTGTATCTCTACTTAGTAAATCATAAAATTGCATAATATCTGTAGGTTTAATTTTGTTAATATAGAAATGTCCAAAGTAGGGAAGAATTCTTGTTTCTAACATTCTGCAATATCTTTTATATGTTGAAGGTGCAAGTTCTTTTGAACCATAATCTCTTTTCCATATTTCAGTGAATTCAGAAAATTTAAGAGATTTTCCTTCAATTACAAGACCGTTTTGAACATCAGCAACAAATTTAGCAAGTTCTATTTGAGCATCTTTTTTTGTTCCGTGTATTGTTTTTGTATGCTTAATTATATTTCCATTTAAGTCATAGCCATTTGTACATACTAACCTGTAACTATCTTTTCCTCTTTTTTCAATACTCCCAGCCATTACCTTTTTCACCTCCTTTCAGGCATAACTATGAGTGGGAGAGGATAATATATTGTTAACTGAAGATATTATACTATAATTGTTAACAATATGCAAGGGATAGAGAAAAGAAACTAAAAAAGTATTTGTCGAATTTTGTAACGTTTTGTAAAAGTATTGAGAATATAAAGGTTTTTTGTTATAATTTCAAAAGAGGTGGATATGATGAATATAACAAAAGTTAAAATAAATAACTTTAAAACACTAAGAAAATTTGAATTTGAACCATATAGTGGAATGAATATATTAGTAGGTAATAATAACGAAGGAAAATCCACTATTTTTGAAGCAATTCACTTAGCACTAACAGGTTATTATAGAGGAAAATATATAAGAAATTCTGTTACTCAAGATATTTTTAATGAGGAATGTGTAAATGATTATGTTTCTAAAATAAACACTGAAAAAAATACTCCTTTGCCTAAATTAAATATAGAATTATTTTTTGATTCTGCTCCAGAACTATTAGGAATTAACAATTCTGAACAAGAAGATAAGCCATCAATTAATTTTTCTATCGAATTTGATAGTAGTTTTGAAAAAGAATATGAAGAGTTTGTAGAAAAAGGAAATATTACAACGTTACCAATAGAATATTACAAAATATCATGGCATTGTTCAGCAAATGATGATAATGAAATGACCACAAGATCTATACCAATTAAATCAGTTTTGATAGATACATCAGATTCAAATTTAAGAAATAGCTCTGATACATGTATATCAAAAATAATAAAAGAAAAGTTAGAAGAGACAGAAATAATAGATATTTCTCAAACATATAGAAGTGTAAGAGATGAATTTATTAATAGTACTACTATAAAAAACATTAATGAGAGATTAACAAAAGAAGATCATCTTATGGGTAATACTATACAAATGGATATAGAAATGTTAAATAAAAACGAATGGGAAAAATCAATTATAACTAAAATTAATTCTACACCATTTGAGAATGTAGGAAAAGGAGAACAAGCTACATTAAAAATAGAATTATCACTTAAAAATCCTAAAGCAGAGAAAGCAGGAATAATATTACTAGAAGAGCCGGAGAATCATTTGACATATTCAAAATTGAGTAGGTTGTTAAATGATATAGAAAAAGTAGGTAGCAGCAAGCAGATATTTGTGACAACGCACAGTAGCTTTGTTGCAAATAAATTAGGTCTAAAAAAGCTAATATTATTAAAAAAACAAAATACTATGAAGTTTAGTGATTTGAGTGAGGATACACAGGATTTTTTTATGAAAAAGCCTGGTTATGATACATTAAGATTTTTATTATGTGCAGAGGCAATTTTAGTGGAAGGAGATGCGGATGAATTAGTTGTCCAAAGAGCATATAAAGATAAATATAGCAAATTACCAATAGAAGATGAAATAGATATAATATCTGTAGGAACTACTTTTTTACGTTTTTTGGAAATAGCAGAAAAACTTGAAAAACAAACAGTTGTTGTAACAGATAATGATGGAGATATAAGAGCACTAGAAAGAAAATATTCGAATTATATCGGAAAAAATTCCAAGGAGTATATAAATATTTGTTATGACAATAAAATGCATACAAATCAAGGTAGTCTAGTAGCAAAGAACGGAGGAAAGTTTAATTATGATACATTAGAACCTTGTATAGTTAGAGCTAATTCTCTAGAAAAAATAAATAAAATTTTGAATAAAAATTATACATCAGATGATGATTTAATAGAATATATGATAAAAAACAAAACAGATTGTGCTTTAAAAATTTTTAATGCAAAAGAAAATATTAATTATCCAAATTATATTAAGAAGGCGATAGGTGATTATGGAGAATAAATTAATAATAGCTGGAGCAGGTACAGGGAAAACAAAATATTTAATAGATAGAGCCATAGAAATAAAAGAAAGAGTCTTAATAACCACATTTACCATTAATTGCAAGAATGAAATTATAGACAAGATTATTAAACGAAAAGGATATGTTCCTAAAAATATAAATGTACAAACATGGTTTTCAGTATTACTTCAGCATGGAGTAAAGCCATATAAAAGAACATTTAAAATTAATAATGTAAAAGGTGTTAATATGACACAAGGCAGATCTGGATTAAGATATCGAGGAAAAAGAGGTCCTGTGTATTGGGGAGAAGAAAACTTTGATAAATTTTATTTTGACTCTAATAATAACATATATACAGATAAACTATCTAAATTAGTTATAAGAATAGATAATGAAACACATGGAAAAGTAATAGATAGATTGACATCGATTTATAATAATATATTTTTAGATGAAGTACAAGATATGGCGGGATATGATTTAGAATTTATAAAAAGATTGATGAATTCAAATTCAAATATTATTTTAGTTGGAGATCCAAGACAGACTGTTTATAAGACACATTATGAACAAAAATATAAAAAGTATTCAGATGGTAATATTGAAAACTTTATAAGAGAAGAATGTAAAAAAATAGAGTGTGATGTAGATAATACAACATTAAATAGATGTTATAGATGTCATAAAGATATAATTACTTTTGTAAATAATTTTTATAATGATTTCACTCCAATGAAATCTACAGAAATCGAAGAAAAGGAACATCAAGGAGTCTTTACTATAAAGAAAAGTCAAATTGAAGAATATATAAGAAAATATAATCCAGTTCAAATTATTTATGATTCAAGAACTATCACTAGTAAACTTTCACAGACAATTACTATGGGAAAATCAAAAGGAGCAACTTATAATAGAGTATTACTATATCCTACAGGAGAATTCAAAAATTATATTATAAATGGAAATGCAAGCATTAATATTGGAACTAAAAACAAATTATATGTAGGAATGACAAGACCTATAAATAGTTTAACATTTGTAATTGACGATGATAATAATGCTTTTCGGATTAAAAAATGGTTTGGAAGAGGTTTAGAAAATGATACAAAGAAATTCATTATTTAAAATGGGAATGCTTGAACATTTTTTGATTTAACTTATTTGAATAAATAGTGTATATAGTAAATATAATTAGATTATGAGTAGATTGTTAAAATAAAAAAAGAGTTCGCATAATCCTTTTTACGCAGAAATACAATTATAAAAAATAAAGGGCTATAAAAAAGCCCTTTTAAAATTCTATAAATAAAGTTAATTTTTTTATTTGAATAAATTTGCCACTACTTGACCATAAAATTTACTTTGTAATATTAAAATAGATCTATTTATAACACGACTTCAGAATAATTTAAAGATTATACACAGTTATTTGTTTTCATCTAACCATTTATCAAATTCATCATAAGTTTTTATTCCTTTTTTTATATCATTTATAAAAGTGCGAGTTTCTTTCTTCCATTTTTCATATTGTGATTGAACAGAGTCAATATCAGAATTCCTTTTAACATTCATTCTTTTTTTTGCATAAATATTTCTATATCTTTTATATACAGGATTATGGGCTTCTTTTTTCTTTTGAGAAAGTAGGCTTCCAAGTTGTTTACAAGTTTTATTATCTTCAAATATATTATCACAATATACAGTATTATTTTTGTTTGATAAAAAATATTTACCACAATTTTTACACTTCTTTATATAGGTATTAGTGATAAAAGTTAAATTATATAAAGTAATATATAAGGCTGAAAAGATACTTTGACATTTATAATAGTTATCATTAGTTAGTTTTTTTCCATTAGGATCATATTCTATAATTCTTTTAATATATTGCTTCTCAGTTCTTGGCTTTGTAGAATGAAACTCATTAGGATAATTAAAAGTAAAACTTGGCTGATTATCTAGTTCCATTGAAAGTCTGAGAAAATCTTTATTAAAAATAGAAGTTAAATAAAATCTTTGTTGAAAATTAAGTGGTTTTAAATCTTCTCGTTCCTCTATATTATAAATATATTCTACAACATTTCTGAATATTTTCTGAAATCTTTTTACTTTTGACTTATCTGTTTTATATATTTTCTTGCTTAGTGAAACAACTTTGTCAGAAGGATAGCTTGGAATAGATTCCAATTCATAGAATTCATCAGTAGTTAATTTATCATAATATTTTCCAAAATATTTTGTAAAATATATAAAATAATCCTTAAATTCATCAAAGTTAAAGTTCAAAAATTCTATCAAGGTGCTTCCGATAGGTAAAGTATAACTAGTTGTGCCTAAATCAAAATTTTTATTTATTTTATTAAGATTATCATTATACCCAAATAAGTTAACATTATTGTTATATAAATCATCTTCAGTATTAAAATAGCAAATTGATGAAAAAAATAAATATTCTTCTTGCTTAAATAAGTCCAAAATTAAAGTTATATCATTTAAATTAGTCTCAAAACTCATAAAAACCTCCTTGTTAACAATTATTAATAGTTATTTTATAAAAGTTCTATTGATAACTAAAAAATACAATACATATTGATTAACAATTTAAATTATAGTACTATTGTTAACAGAAGTCAACACTTCAAATTAAATAAAACAACAGGAGGTGATTTTATGGAATTATCAAAATACAAAGAACAACACTAACAATGAAAGAAGCAGCAGAATATTTAGGAATCTCTTATTGGCTAATAAATCAATTAGTAAGAAGAAAACAAATACCATGCTCAAAAGTTGGTGGAAAATTTCTATTTAGAATTCAAGTATTAGACGAATATCTAAATAGGAAAGAAAAAGAATCAATTAAATATTAATTGAAAGAAAGCGAGGAAAGGAGGCTATGTATGAAATACCGTGGTTTAAAACAGAAACTACAATATTTTCAAACAGGAAAATTCAAATAATTCTAAAACTTCCTGAAGGAGATACTTATTTTAGAGTGTGGATTCAATTAATCGCATTAGCAGTTGAATGTAATAATAGAGGAAGATTAGAAATTGGAACAAATAATCCAATGACAATTCAAAATTTTTCAAAGATTATGGGAAAATCTAATAAAAAAATTGAAAAAATTTTGAAAGAGTTTCTAGAATTAGAAATGTTAAAAAAAAGAAGGGGAAACATTTCTAATAAAAAATTGGGACAAGTATCAAAGTATTGAAAAATATGAAAAACATCAAATGCAAAACAGAGAAAGACAAAGAAAATATCGTGAAAAGCATAAAAGTGAAATTGAAAAAAGTAACGTTATACAAGAGTTAGGTAACGGAGAAGAGGAAAACAAAAAAGATTTAGAAGATAAGAAAGAAAAAAATATAAGAGAGGAGAACGAGAATGGATTTAGACAATACAAAATCTGATGAAATTATTCACAAAGAGTTCAAAAAGTGTGGATTTTGTGGCAAAGAATTAGCACCAATAGGACTTGATTATTTATATGCTAATATATCTCCAGAGGCAGTTAAATATGAAAGATGTAATTGCAATGAGGCACAAGAATACTGGAAAAATGTAGATGAGCAAGAATATGAAAAGGAAAAAAGAAAACATTTTAGAAATATTATAAACAAAATTTACAAGCAGAACTATGTCGGAAGAAAATTTCAAGAACAGAACTTTGAAAATTTTGATATTAATTCAGGAAATGAAATTGCAGTAGAAGTTGCTAAAGACTATACCGATAAAAGTATAGAAAGAATGCAAAATTACGGACTGATAATAACGGGCGAGTCAGGAGTTGGAAAGACACATTTAGCAGCATCAATTGCTAACAAATTAATTGAAAATGATAAGATTGTTTTGATGGGAAGATTAACAATGTTATTGGACATGATCAAGGAAACATTTAGAGACAATACAAAGTCGGAAAATGAATTAATAGAACTATATTCAAATGTAGATATGATCATAATTGATGATCTTGGAACAGAAAAAATAAGCCAGTGGGCATTAGAAAAATTGTATACAATAATTCAAAATAGAAATGAAAATGGATTACCAATAATAATTACAACAAGGTTTGATAAACATGGATTAATAGAAAGATTCAGTCAAAGTCAAGATGAACAATTAGTAGATGCAATAATATCAAAATTGTATCAAATGTGTTATGGAATAACACTAAAAAAGGTAAAAGAAAAAGAGTTAGTATAAGCCGCAAAACTAAAATACCAACCCAAATCTTTATACAATTATTGTAGTACAAAAATATAAAAAAGTAAATAGAAAATGAAAGAAAAAATACTTGGATTTTGATAGAAAACTCCAAGTATTTTTCAAAATATTGTGTGTATTTGATAGAAAAAGTAAGGGTTTTAGTACTAAAAAAGAGTGCAGTATTGTCCTAACAAGCAATGAATTTCGTCAGCTCGAAATTCTAAATGGGGAAAATCCCCAATCCCCTTTTAAGATGGGAGGAGAGAGCAAATGGCAACAACAAAAATATGGAAAGTACAAAAGAGATTAGATCATGTAATTGTTTATGCAACAAATGAAGAAAAGACAAGAAAAAATTCTAGCGGATATGGAATGGATAGATTTGATAGTATCAGACAAGTAATGACATATGCAACTAATCCAGATAAAACAGAAAAACAATTTTATACAACAGGCATAAATTGTGAAGTAAAAGATTCAGTTAAACAAATGCAACTTGTAAAAATGATATATGGAAAAGAAAATGGTATATTAGCATTTCATGCTTATCAATCTTTTAATGAAGGAGAAGTTACTCCAGAAATTGCTCATGAGATTGGAGTAAAACTTGCAAATGAAATGTGGGGAGACAGATTTCAAGTTGTAGTATCTACTCACTTAAATACTCAACATCTTCATAATCATTTTGTCATCAATTCAGTTTCATTTAAAGATGGAAAGAAGTATTATAGTAATTTAACTAATACTGCATTGTTAAGAAAAACATCAGATGAAATATGTGAAGAATATGGCTTAAGTGTTTTAAAAGAAAAGACATGTAAATCTGGAATCAATTTTGAAAATTTTTATAAAAAATCTATGAGAGATTCAGACTATTATAAATTTGCAAAAGAAGATATAGATTATGCTATAAAACGATCATATACTTTAAAACAATTTCAACAGATGTTAGTATCAATGGGATATAATTATTGTTATAGAGCAGACAAATTAAGTGTGAGAAGAGATCCATACAAAAGAAATATAAGAATCGAAAGAGCATTCGGAGAAGAGTATTCATTGGAAAATATCAAAAGAAGAATATTTGAAAATGATTATATAAGATCAGAAAAAATACTTCCATATATTATAGTAAAAAACAAACATTTTACAACTAGAAATAAAGTAAGGAAGAAATATAGACCAAAAGGGATTATTGCATTGTATTATTATTATAGATATTTGCTAAAGTTATATACCAAAAAGAATATACAATATAAATTAACTCCTGAAATGAGGGCAGAAGTAAAAAAGATGGATGAGTATTCGGAAAGAATTAGATTTTTATGTAAGTATAGAATTGAGACTATGAGCGATGTTGATAATATTAAAGAACAGAAACAAGAAGAATTGCAGAAAATTTTGAATATTAGGAATAGACTTTATTATAAGAGACAAAAGTTAGATAGTGGAGTTGAAAAAGATAGTGTTACTAAAGAAATAATTGATGTTACTTCTGTTTTAACAAAGGTTAGAAAAGAGATTAAGTTATGTGATGAATTTTATGATGATGTGCCAAAGATGAAGGAGCAATTAAAAGAACTATATGATAAAGAAAAGCAGAAGATAAAAGAAAAAGAACAAGAGAAAAATTTAAAAAGGAAGAAAGATGATAGATTGATAAATTAGAAAAAACAAGTTCGCCACATGTAAAAAATATATTTTTATATTAACTTGCGAAAAAAAGATAAAAATATTAAAAAACTTGCGAATATATACTTACTTTTTCTTATTTTTTAGCAAAATAGTGGATAATTTTTACAGTATATGATAAAATGTAAGCAAATTTTATATTATAGTTAGGAGTAAGAAGAGTATGGAAGATTATAGCGCAAAATTAACAGCAGAGCCTTTCTTATATAACGAAACAAAAACAATTGCAAAATTTTTGCTTGATGGAGAAGAAGAAGAGAAACTTCGCAAAAGAAATATAGAAGAAAATTTAATTAAATATAAATCACCCAAAAGCATTGTTCGAGTAAATTCTCCAATATTTAGAAGACTAGATGCTATGGATAAAGAAATGCTTGAAGATTTTGTGTATTCTGATATAGAAAATAGCAAACACATACTTTTATACGCAATAATGAAAACAGATAAACTTGTAAGAGATTTTATATTGGAAGTTTATAAAGATAAATTGATGATGAGAAAAGAATATATAGAGAAGTTTGATATAGATAATTGGTATGAAGAAAAATGTATATTAAGTAATACCCTAAAAGAGAGAAGTGAAACAACATCAGCAAAATTAAAACAAGTAATAATGAAAATTATGCAAGATTCTGGATTAGTGATAAAAGAAAAAACAAGATTTAAAATTGTAAGACCATTATTAAAAGAAAAATTTATAAGTATGTTAGATAAAAATGGGGACTTAGAATATGCAAAAGCAATAGGGGGGCTATTATGAAAAGTATAAATGCAAGATTAGACGAAATGACAAAGAAGTTAAGCAGTAAAGATTTATTTGAATCCAATGGACTAGGTAATGAAATAAATTTTCATGTATTTGATTATGATCCTGAAGATGAATATATTGTTAGAGAATATCTTGAAAATTACTTACTAAAGAAAGAAAAATTGAATATAAAAGTATTTGATATATATGACATAATAATAGATATTTTAAAAGAAAAGGGATTTTTAGAGAAAGTATTTGCATTTGAAAAAAACAAAGGAACAAAATACATAAATGAAATAATATCAAAAACATTAGGCATAGGCTCTAACAATGATTTGATTATGAAAAAGATTAGGGAAGAGGTGCAACCTGATCAAATAATACTAATAACAGGAATAGGTAAATGTTATGGAATTGTGAGAGGGCATACGATTTTAAATAATTTACATAGTGTTATAACAAACAATCCATTGTTAATGTTTTATCCAGGTAGTTATGATGGACAAAGTTTCAAACTATTCAATAGATTAGAAAATGATAATTATTATAGAGCATTCCAATTTGTAGGAAGAAAATAGGGGGAATAATGAAATGGAAAATTTAAAAAGAATTTATGCAAAAGACATAGACAGAGAAATACAAGGAGTTATAAAAGTAGATGATGAAAGCTATATAAGTCAAGAATTAGAAGAATATGTAGTAACAGATGAATTACTAAAACACTTCAACAGCTTTTTTGAAGCATATAATGCTGGAATAAACTCTAATACAGAAAAAATGGGAGTTTGGATTTCTGGTTTCTTTGGTAGTGGTAAATCACACTTCTTAAAAATTATTTCTTATCTATTAGAAAATAAAATTGTAAATGGAAAACCAGCCGTTGACTACTTTGATGACAAAATTCAAGATAAAATGTTACTTGCAGATATAAAAAGAGCAGGAAGTATTCCTACAGATGTTATTTTATTTAATATTGACTCAAAAACAGAAAACACAAATGGAATGAAAGATAAAATACTAGATGTATTTGAAAAAGTATTTAATGAGAAAATGGGATTATCCATAACTCCTTTCGTAGCTGAAATTGAAAGATTTATAATTAGTCAAGGAAAATACGAAGAGTTTAAAGAAGAATTAAAAAATATTTGTGGACAACCCTGGGAAGAGATGAGAGATGGTATTCAATTCGTTCAAGACGAATTTAGCAAAGCATATTCTAATGTACTTGGAAAAACAATAGAAGAAGCAAACGAAGTAATTGATAGAACAGAAAAAAATTATTCTTTATCAGTTGAAAAATTTGCTGAAAGAGTAAGAGATTATATAAAATCAAAAGAAAATAACCATCATGTAATATTCTTAGTTGATGAAATAGGACAATATATTGGAGATGACAGATCTTTAATGTTGAATTTACAGACAATAGTTGAGGATTTAGGACTAGAATGTGGTGGAAAAGCATGGGTTATAGTAACTAGCCAAGAAGCTATTGACGATGTTGTAAAAGTACAAGGAAATGATTTTTCCAAAATTCAAGGAAGATTTGATACAAAGTTATCTTTATCATCATCTGATATTGACGAAGTTATTAAGAAGAGAATTTTAGGCAAAACAGAAGAAGCAGAGAAGAGCCTTGAATTAATATATGAAAAAGAAGAATCAATAATAAGAAATTTATTGACATTTAAAAATGCATCATACCAAAAAGTATATGAAGATGCAAAAGACTTTGCTGATACATATCCATTTATTCCATATCAATTTAAACTATTACAAGATGTATTTACAGATATAAGAAAGCATGGATATGCAGGAAAGCACTTATCAAGTGGAGAAAGATCATTATTAGGAGCATTCCAAGAAACAGCCAAAAGATTTGCAGATAGCGAAATTGGAACAATAATTCCATTCTATGCTTTTTATGACACAATAGAACAATTCCTAGAACATCAAATAAAAATTGTTATAAAAACAGCTATGGATACAGTTCAAAGTGGAGAATTAAAGGACATTGATGTAAAAGTATTAAAAATGTTATTTATGCTAAAAAATATTAAAGAAATACCAGCTAACATTGATAACCTAGCTACTTTATATGTTTCAAATATAAAAGATGATAAGATTTCAATTAAGAAAGAAATAACGGACTCTTTGAGAAGACTTGAAGCCCAAACATTAATACAAAGAAATAATGATGAATACAAATTCTTAACGGACGAAGAACAGGAAATAAATAGAGAAATTAAGCAAATAGTAATAGATCAAAACAGAATTACAGATTACCTAAAAAGAATAGTATTTGATTATATTTATACAGATAGCAAATTTACCTATAAGAGTAAGAACTTTCCACTAACAAAATATATAGACAATATAAAATATTCTCAAGAATATGAAATTGGAATTAAAGTTATTACAACATCTCCAGAGAGAGATGATACAGAAATAATAATGCAGTCAGCAAGAGAAAACAAGTATGTATTTGTAAAACTAGAGATTTCAACATTAATATATGATGAAATAACAAACTTCTTACAAGTTGAAGAATATAGAAGGAGTAAAAGTGGTATTTTCCAAACACAACAGGTTGAGGATATTATCAGAGCAAAACAAAGAGAAATAGAAAATGCAGAAATTAGAATCAGAGATAATGTAAAAGAAAATCTAAATAATGCTGAAATAATTATAGCAGGGGATAGACAAAACATAAATTCAAGAGAGGCAAAAACAAGAATAAATGAAGCACTAGAGATATTGATAAATAATATTTATACAAAATTCACTTATATTAAGCACAATTATACAACACAGGACATAAAAGAACTATTCCATCAAAATATGCAAATGACAATTGGAAATGAAGTTGAATTTGTAAATAAAAAAGCTTACGATGCAATGAAAGAATATTGTGAAGAAAAAAATGCTTTTAGTATGACAATGACAATCAGAACAATATTACAAGATTTTAGTACAGCACCTTATGGGTTTTTAGATGAAGATATACTTTATTTATTAACAAGATTATTAAAAGATGAAGTTATATCACTAATCTATGGAAATGAAGTTCAAAATATAACAGCTGAAGAAACACTTACAAAAATATTAAAAAGAGAATATTATGATAGAACAATTGTGAAAATTAGACAAAAAATATCATTAGAATTGATAAATAACTTAAAGTCAGTTGCAAGAAGCTCTTTTAATGTAATTAATCTAAGAGATGATGAGGATGGAATGGTTGCAGACTTCAAAGCAAATTGTCTAACAGATACATTAAATAGATTAAGAAATATTTTGGCAAATTACGGATATGGAGCAAGAACATATCAATATCCAGGAAAAGATGTAGTTGAAAGAGCAATTAGTTTATATAGTGATTTATTAAAAATAAGAGATGTGTCAGAATTTTTCAAGGTTGTTACAGAGAAAAAAGATGAAATTAATGAAATATCTCCAAAAACAGAAATGGTATTAGACTTTTTCAAAGGTATGCAAAGAGAACAATTTGATAATGCAAGAAAAACATTATTAATATATGATAATAACAAAGATTTTGCAGATAAAACTGATGAATTAAAAGGCGTTGTAGATGAAATTACAGAAATACTAAATAGCGAAGAACCTTATAGTGAAATTCATAATTTACCAATGTTAAGAAAAGACTTAATTGATTTATTAAGCAAAATGTATGATGCAAAATCTGAACCAATAATCAATATGATAAACGATACTATTGCTTATATTGAAAATGAAGTAAAAAATGCAGAAGTTAGAGAAGATTTCGGATCAAGTTATATAAGAACATGTAAAGACGTTATAAATACACTAGAACATTCTAACGAATTAAAAGATATATATGCTCAACAAACAAGAATAGATCAACTAAAAGACAGATTTATAAATGCTTTAGAATACGAAAAGAGCAAAGCAAAAATAATTGAAGAAACAGGAAAAGAACCAGAAGAAGAAAAAGTTGTAATTGTACCAAGAAAAGTTATAAGAACAGATGTGCTTATGAATCGTTCTTATGAAATTAATTCAAGAGAAGATATAGACAGATATGTAGAAGAATTAAAATCAAAATTGTTAAAAGAATTTGATAAAAATAATAATTTAACAATTAGATAGGAGAGAGAATATTGGATAAATCTGTATTAAAAAAGTTTGCAATAGAATCAAGACAAGATTTAATGCAAAGAATGGAAAACAAAATAAAAACATTCTATATTGATGAAGAATTTTCAAAACAACAAAGTGGAGATGTTTATATTCTTGCTAATAGTAAACATAGCTTAAATTTGTCAAAAGAAGAATATACCAAAAGAGAACTTCTTATAAAAAGAATTAATGAATTAGGATTAGAACAAGTTATAGAGGAAGCTGCATATACTTGGTTTAATAGAATAGTGGCAATAAGATATATGGAAATCCATGATTATTTACCACTAACACGAGATAATCAAAGTTTAGGAATAAGAGTATTGTCATCAAAAGATAATACTCCAGATCCTGAAATAATGAAATTTACAAACTTAGTAAACCCAGAATTAGATATTGACTTTAAGAAAGAAAAATATGTTGAACTAAAAGATGATAATGAAAAGTTTAAATATATTTTACTTTTAGTGTGTAGAAAACTTGGAAGAGTTATTCCTCAAGTGTTTGATGGGATAACAGATTATGTAGATATCTTAATACCTGATAATTTATTAAATGATACAGGATTTATTACTAAAGTAATATATGAAGTATCTGAAAATAATTATAACCAAGTTGAAATTATCGGTTGGTTATATCAATACTATAATCAAGCTGAAAAAGATAGAGTAATATCTGCAAAAAAACCATATAAAAAGAATGAAATTGCTTATGCAACACAATTATTTACTCCTGATTGGATTGTTAAATATATGGTAGAAAATTCACTAGGAAAGTTTTGGATTGAACATGGTGGAAATAAAGAATTAATTAATAATTGGAAATATTACATTGATGGTAAAATAAATTATAAAAATGAAAGTATAAATCCTCAAAATATAAAGTGTTTTGATCCATGTATGGGTAGTGGGCATATATTGGTATATCTTTTTGAAGTACTTTATCAGATATATGAATCTTTCGGATACAATAAGAATGATATTCCAGAATTAATATTAAAAAATAATATACATGGACTTGATATTGATGATAGAGCAGGACAACTTGCAATATTATCTGTATTATTAAAAGCTAGAGAGTATGATAGAAATATATTTAATAAAAATATTTATCATGACTTAAAAATTCAGAGTATTTCCGAAAGTAATAACTTTGATTATTCATTAATTCAAATTTTAAATGAAAATGAAAAAGAAATAGTAGAAAATTTAATAAAGTGCTTTAAAGATGCTAAAGATATAGGTTCATTAAATAAATTAATTGATATTGATTTAAAAGCTTTAAAAAATTTAAAAGAAAAATTACATAAAGGAAATGATTTGTTTACATATCAACTAAAATATATGTTTTATCCAATTATTAGAGAATATATTATTTTGAAAAATAAGTATGATGTGGTAGTTACTAATCCACCTTACATAAGATTGTCAAAGACCTCAAAAATTCTTAATAACTATCTGGCAAAGAATTATAAGACGACTAAATATGATTTATATTCAGCGTTTATTGAAAAGATTATTAATATGCTCGATAATAAAGGAATAATGTCGATGATTACTCCACAGGCATGGATGTTTTTAACTACATTTGAAGATTTAAGAAAAAATATTATTAATAATATGAATATAGACAATGTTATACAATTAGGTACAGGAGCATTTGACTGTGGTTTTGGTACGGCTTCATTTGTTTTAAGAAAAGAAAAATGTGATGCAAAAAGTTGTTTTTTAAAATTAGACTTATTTGACACGGAAGATGAAAAAATAAAAAACTATTTTATAGATAAAAATAAATATTATATTGAGCAATCAAAATTTTTGTCAATTCCATCTACCGCGTTTGCATATTGGATATCAGATGGATTTATGAATGCTTTTAAAAATAAAAGGATTAAAGACTATTATGAAATGGAAAGTGGTATTGTAACAGGAAATAATGAAAAATATTTACGATATTGGTATGAAGTTAATGATAATTTAATATGTAAGAATAATTTAGAAACTGAAGTAATAACTTCCTCAGACTTAAAATGGTTTAAATGCAACAAAGGTGGAGGATATAAACGATGGTATGGTAACATGGAATATGTTGTCGATTTATATCATAATGCAAAAAATATTAGAGAAAATATTTCACCAGATATTTATCGTTTAAGAAATATAGATAACTATTCAAGAAAGGCTATTACTTGGCCACTTATTGGAGATAAGAAGTTTAGTGCTAAATTTCTTCCTAATGAAGTAATTAATAATAAAGCCGCAAATGCGTTATATTTAAATGATGAACAACAGTTACATGTAATGGGATATATGAATTCAAAAGTATTTAATGAAATAATAAATATGATTAATCCGACCGTTAGTTATCCAATTGTTGATATTGAAAAAATTCCTGTAATACCAATAAATGATGAAACTATAATAAAAAAAGTTAAAGAAAATATCAAAATTTCAAAAGAAGATTGGGATTCATTTGAAACAAGTTGGAATTTTACAAAACACCCATTATTAAAGCCAATGTTAAAGGGTTCGACAATAAGAGATTCATTAGCAAATTGGAATACTTATACTTATCAACAAAGGAGTTTATTAAAGCACAATGAAGAAGAACTTAATAAAATATTTATTGATATATATGGATTAAATGATGAACTAACGCCAGAAGTTGATGATAATGATATAACTATAAGAAAAGAAGATAAAGTAAGAGATATTAAATCTTTTATAAGTTATGCAGTAGGTTGTATGTTTGGTAGATATTCATTAGATAAAGATGGGGTGATATTTGCAGGTGAAACTTTTGATGAAAATAATTATAAAACTTTCAATGCTGATAATGATAATATTATTCCAATTACTGATAAAGCATATTATAGTGATGATATTGTTGAAAGATTTAAAACATTTATAAAAACTATATATGGAGATAATACATTTAATGAGAATATGGATTTTATTGCTGAAGCGTTAGGAAAAAAAGGAACTGAAACAAGTGAAGAAACCATAAGAAGATATTTTGTAAATGATTTCTTTAATGATCATTGTAAAATATATCAAAAAAGACCTATTTATTGGTTATTAGATAGTGGAAAGAAAAATGGATTTAAGGCCTTAATTTATATGCATAGATATAATGAAAACCTAATTCCAAAGGCAAGACTTGATTATTTACACAAAGTTCAGACAACTTATGAAAAATTATTATCTGATGTAAATTATAAACTTACAACAGATTTATTAATGGTAGATAAAAAAGATGCACAAAAAAGACAAGCAGACTTAAATGCGAAACTTCAAGAAATTAAGGAATATGATGAAAAAATAGCTCATATTGCAAATCAAAGAATTAGTATTGATTTGGATGACGGAGTAAAAGTAAATTATGAAAAATTTAAAGAAATATTAGCAAAGATAAAGTAAAGGAGAAAAAATGTCCAAAGAACCATATACAAAATGTCATTATATACCCCAAGTATATTTAAGACAATGGAGGTATGATAAAAAAAACGAAAAAGAATATGCAGAAGTACAAGTTTATGATAAAGTTAATCAAAAGAAACTTTATAAAAAAATAGAAGATAACTATTATGTGGATGATTTATATAATCCATATTTAAAAGAATCACTGGATTTATATTGTAATTTACCACAAAATATGAAAGAAAGTTTTATAAGTAAGATAGACGACTATACAAAAAATAATAATATAGAGATATATTATGGACAGGAAAATCTTAAATACAAAGAAAACCTTAATATATTATACTTAAATAACCAAGAAAAAATTAAATTTAAAAAAAAATGACAAATTTGTTTCTGATACTGCAAACAAAGAAATATATAATAAGTTAATGAGTATCAAATGTACAAACATAGAACAAGATTTTAATAAAAAAATAGAAACATTCTGGAATGATTTTATCCAAAAGCTAGATAAAGGAAAAACAGAATTTGAAAAAGATTCATCACATAACATTGTATCTCTTAGTACTAAACAATTGAATTATTTACATGATTTTATCATTACAATGATAACCCGAATAAAGAATATTCCAGGTATTCAAGGATATGATTTGGAAATAAAAAATATAAGTAAATTTGTTGATAATTCTGTTATAAAATCAATGTTTGAAGGAATTGAAAAAGCAAGTACTCCTTGCAATAAATTTCCAGATTATCATTTTATAACGCAAAATTATGATTTATTGAATAAAAAAAACAACCACTTTAAAGAATCATTTTTTTATAATGAAAATAGAAATTGTCAAATGCTTATAATAAGAGATAACAATGATTTAGAATTTTATACAAGTGATGTGCCATGCTTTCTCGAAGAAGAAAGTAATACTATATATTGTCCTGCTACAGACAAAATATTTTTAATGTTTACTAAAGAAGATACACAGAATAGTAATATAAAGATTGTAGAAGCATCTGCCGACGATGTATTAAGGCTTAATGACTTAGTTTGTGAACACGCTAAAAACGATATCATTTTTAAAAATAAATGGAGGTCAACTAATGTTTGATGAAGTTACACAACTTCTTTTGGATACAATAAACGGAGAATTTTCAAGAGACAATGAAAAAAAAAGAACTAGAAAAATAATATTCTGGTATGATCCAAAAGAAGAATATAAAGAATTAATAAATGAATTGAATATAGAAGATACAGAAATAATTGTATATGACAATAATAGTTTCTGGATAAGGTATCATATTGAAAAAGAAGAACTAACAAAAAACATAGTTATTTATCTTCCTTTTGAAAGACTAAAAGGAACAGATAATGAACTATTAGACATAGAAAGTTCAAATAGCGATTTACTTTTCAATCCTGATGCTACAACAATGAGATTAAAAAATCTTGAACTAACAGAAAATTGCAGAAATATAATTAAAAATTACAGCAAATTTTTCAACAACAAAAAGAGAGAAAGTGATTTTAAAGCATTTGATGTTGAAGAAAAAACACCAGACAATATTGATTATATAATTACTGCAATATTGCTAGAAATTAAATCTATTAGTGAAGATGACATACTAAAAGGTATAATAAAATTATATTTTGAAGACTCTAAAAAATACGAAAATCTATTTAAATTTGGAAATGAACAATTTATAATAAACTTGTTTAATCATACATTTGGAAGCTCTATAAAAAGCTCTAAAGAGCTTCCAGAGGTATATAAAGCTCTTGTATTTACATACTTTGCTTCTAGTATAGCTGACAAAAACAAAATAGGAAGATTCAGCAAATATGTACTAAAAGAAAAAGCTACAAATGTATATATATTCATAAATTCTTTAATGAGAGATAAAACTACAAAAGAATATTATGATAGATTATCTTTTGAAATTGAAAAAGAATTTGGAATAGATGAACTTATAAAAAATATGGATATAGAAGAATATAAAACAAGTGATGCTTTTAAATGTATTGATAAATATATTTTAGACTATGTTACAGACAAGTTATTTAATGGAATAGGCGAGTATGCAAAATATAATGAATATCTAGATATTAGACAAAATAAATATTGGTATGATAGCTATAAAAATGAGTATGCTTTCTTAAAAGTAGCATTAAAATTCTTTGAAAAAATAGAAAAAATAGAAAACAATATAAAAACTTTAGATATAGATCAATTTGCAAAAGAGTATGCAGATAAGCTATATATAATTGATACATTGTACAGAAAAAGCTATTATTACTTTGATAATATTGAAGATAAAGATATGTTTATATATTTAAAGAACAGAATTGAAAATAGATATGTAAATAGTTTTATTAGTGAATTATCAATAAAGTGGAGTGATACTATTGAAAGTACGACAAGTTATGACTCTAATAGAATGACAATGCAGAACGAGTTCTATAACACGTATATTAAGCCATATAACGATAAAAAAGATAGAATAATAGTAATTATATCAGATGCTTTCAGATATGAATGTGCTAGAGAACTAACAGACAAATTAAAGGTATTTAGTAATAAATCAGAAATTAATTATATGTTAGGATTAGTACCATCATACACAAAATTAGGTATGGCTTCATTACTACCACATAAAGAATTATCAAGAGTAAAAAATAGTGATGACATATTAGTTGATGGTTGTACTTCAAGCTCTGTAAAAGACAGAGAATTGATACTTAAAAAAGAAAATCCAGACTCTGTAGCAATAAAATATGATGATATGTATGAAATGACAAAATCAGAATGGAAAAAGCTATTTACAGGAAAGAAAGTTGTGTATATATACCACGACACTGTAGATAATGCTGGAGAACATAATGAATCTAAAATATTTGAAGCGTGTCAAGATGCTATTGATGAGATAGAAAAGCTAGTTAGAGATTTACATACAACATTTAGTGGTGTAAATGTATTCATAACAGCTGATCATGGATTCTTCTATAAAAGAGGAAAAATTGAAAGTTATGAAAAAACATCAAAAGAAGCAAATGCGACAAAACAAAAAACAAGATATTCATATACAGATATACCATCTAATGAAGAAGGTGTATTATCAATAAAATTAGATTATTTATTTGGTCAAAATAGTGGATATGTCAATGTACCAAAAGGAAATATGATATATGCAAGACAAGGAAGCGGCGTAAACTATGTTCATGGTGGAATATTACCACATGAAGTTATTATTCCAGTAATAGATTTTAAATCAACAAGAACAAGTGAAGAATCTAAAAAGGTTGGAATAACATATAGTGGTCTAACTGCAAAAATAACAAATGCAATAACATATCTTGAATTCTTACAAGATTCAAATGTAGACGAAAATAATAAGCCATGCAGATACTTATTACACTTTGAAGATGAAAACGGAAATAGAGTGTCTGATGAATGTACCATAATTGCTAACTATGAAAATACAGAAGTAAAAGATAGATTTTTCAGAGAAAAGTTTGTATTTAAAAATATAGAATATGATAGAACTAAACCTTATTATTTAGTAATAACAGACGAAGAAACAGGAATAGAACTTCCTAGAGTGAAATTCTATATTGATATTGCAATTGTAAATAACTTTGATTTTTAGGAGGTTAAAAAGTGGAAGAACTTAGTGAAAAGTTAAATAGATACTTTCCAGGAAAAGTAGTAAGAAAAGACTTAACTAAAAAAATAAAAGAGGGTGCAAATGTACCAGTTTATGTACTTGAATACCTCCTAGGTATGTATTGTGCTACAGATGATGAAAAAGCAATAGAAGATGGGGTAGAGCAAGTAAAAAATATACTAGCAGATAACTTTGTAAGACCTGATGAAGCTGAAAAAGTTAAATCAAAAATAAAAGAAAGAGGCATTTATACAATAATTGATAAAGTATCTGTAAAGCTTAATGAAAAAATAGATTTATATGTCGCAGAATTATCAAATTTAGGAATAAAAGATGTTGCAATAGATGAAAGCTTTGTAAAAAAATTTGACAAATTATTAGTTGGTGGTATTTGGAGTATAATAAAAATCAAATATGACTTTGAAGAAAATAAAAGAATGCCTTTTGTAATTGAGTCATTAAATCCAATCCAATTACCTAATATGGATATAGAAGGACTATTTGAAGGAAGAAAACACTTTACTAAAGATGAATGGATGGATATTTTAATTAGATCAATGGGAATAGAACCATCTCAATTAAAACAAAATCAAAAATGGCACTTCTTAGAAAGAATAGTACCATTAGTAGAAAACAATTACAATATGTGTGAATTAGGTCCAAGAGGAACAGGAAAATCACATATATATAAAGAAATATCTCCAAATAGCATATTAGTATCAGGAGGACAAACAACTGTTGCAAACTTATTTTACAATATGGGTGCAAAGAAAATTGGACTTGTTGGAATGTGGGACTGTGTAGCTTTTGATGAAGTTACAGGAATACATTTCAAAGATAAAGATGGTATTCAAATAATGAAAGACTATATGGCTTCTGGATCTTTTGCAAGAGGAAAAGAAGAAAAGAATGCAAATGCTTCAATGGTATTTGTAGGAAATATAAATAAAAGTGTAGAAGTGTTACTAAAAACATCACATTTATTTGAACCATTCCCACCAGAAATGGCAAATGATTCAGCATTTTTTGATAGAATGCACTATTATTTACCTGGTTGGGAAATCCCAAAAATGAGACCAGAACTAATAACAGATGAATACGGATTTATAACAGACTATATATCAGAATTCTTTAGAGAAATGAGAAAACGTACATTCTCAGATTCAATCGACAAATATTTTAGATTAGGAAATAATCTAAACCAAAGAGATGTTATCGCTGTTAGAAAGACTGTCTCTGGACTTGTAAAAGTATTATATCCAGATGGAGAATTTACAAAAGAAGAACTTGAAGAAATATTAGAATATGCTTTAGTTGGAAGAAGAAGAGTAAAAGAACAATTAAAGAAAATTGGCGGAATGGAATTTTATGATGTACATTTTTCATACATAGATAATGAAACAATGGAAGAAAAATTTGTATCAGTGCCAGAAATCGGTGGAGGAAAACTAATACCTGAAGGTATGCTAAAAGCAGGACAAACTTATTATATAGGACTAGGAAACTCTGGAAGAATAGGAACATATAAAATAGAAGTTGAATCTCCAGTAGGACATGGAAAATTTGAAACAACAGGTATTGGCTCAGATAGAGAAACAAGAGAAGCATTAAGTACATCATTCAATTATTTTAAAGCAAATAAAAAAAGCATAAGTTCAAACATAAATACAGAAACAATAGATTACTTACTACACATACAAGACCTACAAGGTACAGGTCCATCAAAAGATATTTCACTTGCTTCTTATGTAGCAATGTGTAGCAGTAGCCTAAAGAAACCAATGCAAGGAAGCCTTGTTATATTAGGTAGTATGAGCATTGGTGGAACTATAAGTAAAGTAGATGAATTAGCAAATACTTTACAAGTATGTTTTGACTCTGGAGCAAAAAAGATATTATTACCAATGTCATCAGCAAGTGATATTTCACAAGTACCAAGTGAACTATTTTCAAAATTTAATATTGCATTTTACAATACACCGGAGGAGGCAGTGTATAAGGCTCTTGGAATAGAATAATAAATAAGTGGATGTAATTATGGGAATTATTTTATATATATTATTTTTGATATTCTGTCTATTTGCAGGATTCAATGGAATGCCATTTATGTTTATATTTCCAATTGTAACAATTATAGGAGTTGTTGTTATATCAAAGAATTATAAAAATATAGATAATTCAAAATGTGAAAAATATGAAGATAATGATGATATGCAAGAGATGGTGTATTGGGATAGGATATATAGAAAATAAATTTTTAAATTTATTTGTACATATAAAGTATTTTATAAAAAATATGTGTTTATATAAAAAGAATAAAATTTAAAAAATGGAGGAGAGTAAAATATTCGTACAATTAGCAGCAAATTTAGCAGAGGTTGGTGCAAGAAATGGTGCCAGTATTATATCAAATAAAATTAGAGCTAGTAAGGCTAAGAAGAATGATAAAGAAACTATTGCTGAGCTTGAAGAGATTATATCTGATTTACTAAATGACAAATCAGAAATTCAGAGGATTGCTCAAGCTTATGAACAAGAATTGGTGTCACAAAAAATTACAGAAGATGATATAAAGTATATTACGGAAAATTTGTTACCTGTTTTTAGTGAGTTTATGACAGATAAGGTACAAAGTGATCAACTTAAAAGAATATTATCAGTGGAAACATTAACAATTATGCAACTTATAGGATTTAATTATAAGCAAGCAATAGGAGAGCCATTAACTCTTTTACTAAAAAAGAATATTGAAGCTAAAATTCCTATGGATTCAAAAACAAATATTAATTATGTTTTAGCAATGGCAAAGTTAGCACAGGATGAAGAGGCAACTAAAAGATATTTGCGTTTAACAGGGCAGCAAATATAGTGTGAATTGTAACTTTGATATTTCTTCAAGAATATTTTTGTGTGCGAATAAGTTATTTATAAAATATTATAATATTAATTTTAGAATGGGGTATGGATTTTTTGGGAAAATCTAATTATGATTATAAAATTTCATTATTTATTATAGAACCAAAGTTTCAATATTTTTGCGTAGCTATGCTTTATATGGGTGTTGCTCTATTTTTAATTATGTTATGAATAAAATGAAAGTTTCGAGAAAAATGAAAAAAGTTCCTAAAATTAAAAAGTTTTTTCAAAATTTTGAAAAAACTTTGACATGTAACAAAATATTAACAATAATAAAAATTTAAAATATCAATATAATTTGAGAAAAAATCTCAAAAATATTGATATTTTTTAAAATTTAGCATATAATATATAAAGTAAAGGAGGAATCATAAATGTTAATAAGATTTAGTTTTAAAAATTTCAAATCATTTAAAAATGAAAACTGCCTAGACATGGAAGCAACAACATTAAAGGAACACGAATATAACATTGCAAAAACAGAAAATGGAGACTATCTAAAAATAGCAGCTATTTATGGTGCAAATGCAAGTGGCAAAACTAATGTATTACAAGCATTTAGCTATATGAAAAAGAAAGTTTTAGTAAGTGACGATTCAAGAATAAACAATAACTTAAGTGAAGAAAACATTTTTGCATTTATGATAAACAACGAACCAATCAGTCTAGAAGTAGAAATACTAGCTGAAAACAATAAAATATATAAATATGGATTTGAAGTATTAAATAATGCAATTATTTCTGAATGGTTGTATGAAAAAAGAGTTAATAAATTCTACGAAATATTTGATAGAACAAATAACAACATAGAAGTAAAAGACAATAAAAATAAATTGTTGGGTTTGGCAAATGTAGATGAAAAAACTTTATTTTTAAATGTATTTGCTAAAATAGATAAAAATAATGAGGACTTTAATAATGTATATAATTGGTTTATAGATGCAAATTATTTAGATTTAGGAGATCCAAATTTTGAAAACGCATTAAACAATAGAATATCTTTAAAAATAATTGAAGATAAAAAATATAAAGAAGAATTATTAAAGTTTATAAAAACATTTGATGCAACAATTGACTCAATAAATATATCTCCAAATTCACTAGAAGAATTAAAAAATACAAATGGAGTAGTAAAAGTTGAATTAGTTCATAATGGAGAAGATGGTAATAAAAAAGCACTACCACTTGTATTAGAATCAAATGGTACTATGAAAATGTTCCACTTGTTTGACTTTTTAATGGATACATTAAGAAATGGAAGAGTGTTATTTGTTGATGAATTAGATGCAAAATTACATCCATTATTAACAAGATATATTATTAATTTATTCCACAATAGTGAAAAAAATATAGGCAATGGACAGCTAATATATTCAACACATGACACAGTAAATTTAAATAAAGAAACATTTAGAAGAGATGAAATATGGTTTGTTGAAAAAGATAAAAATGGAGTTTCAGAATTGTATTCTTTATCAGATTATATTATAGAAGATGAAAATGGAAATACTAAAAAAGTTAGAAATGATGCAACATACAATAAAGATTATTTAACTGGAAGATACGGTGCTATTCCAGTATTAGAGGAATTTGATATAATATGAGAGACAAAGAATATTCAAGAAAAAGCAAATTAAAAAGTAAAAGGCTTGCACCAGCCAATTACTTAATTGTATGCGAAGGGAAACAAACAGAGCCTAATTACTTTAATGGGTTAAAGAAAAAGATAAATGAAAAGTATGGTAATAAAGTTGATGTTTTAATTCCTAGTATTGAAGTAAAAGGAACAGGAAAGAATACAACAGATTTAGTAAATTATACGGATAAATTTGTTAACTATTCAAATAAAAGATATGGACAAGTTTGGGTTGTATTTGATAAAGATGATTATTCAAATGATCAATTTGATAAAGCAATTAGAACTTGTGATTATAATGTTGCCTGGTCTAATCCTAATTTTGAACTTTGGATATTATCTCATTTAAAGAGAATAACTAAATATATATCAAAAGATGATATTTTAAAAGAATTGGATAAAGAATTTCAAAAAAATGGATTTGGAGAATATAAGAAAAATGATGAAAAAATTTTTGAGAAAGTTACAAGTGATGGAAAAATACATATGGCAATAGATAATTGCAAATTAATGGAGAAAATTAATGAAAACGGACAAGCATCACAAAGAAATCCTATGACACAAGTTTATAAGGTAGTAGAGGGATTGAAAGAATATTTAGAATAAAATATTACAGAAGAAAAGCAAAATATGAGAGTAATTGAGAGTTACAGAAATATTTTGCTTTTTATAAAAAGTGCTATTAATGGCATAAGTTAATATATTTAGATTGAATAGAGGGATGATAATGAAAAAAGTAGTAAAATGTAGTTTACTTATAATATTATTTTCAATATTAATTGTTGAAATTATAAAAGTTGTTAGATTGTTTGATATAAATGGAATTATAAACATTAGCCATGATGCATGGATTGGTTTTTTTGGAAATTTATTAGAAATATTGGTTACAGTAATTGTTTTTATATTTACTATATACAAATTTTTAGATGAAAAGGAAGAAAAAGAAAAGCCTTTAATTATAATTAAACCTTCATATAAAAAAGATTGTTATTATAGATGTGATAATGTGCAAAATAATTTTACACAACATAGAAAAGTATATTTTGAACTAGTTAATAAAGGAGATATGATAATTAAATATCCTCTAATTAAGAATGAAGATGGAAAAATTTTAAATATATATAAATTAGAAGGCGAAAATGAATTAGATATTATAGAACCACAAAATTTTCAGACAAAGAATAAATATGTCATATCTATAGATATCAATTTTATGGAGGGAATGCGGCCCTTATGTTGTAAATTTTTTTGAATTAGAATATAAGAACTACAAAAATAAAAAATATAACTGTAAGTTTGAAATAGAAATTGATAGAAATAATAGTGAATATATTAAAGTGTTTATGAAGGAATAGGGTAATAAATGTGAAAGGAAAAGGTGTAGATAATGTTAGGAAATATAGCATCAATTGCAACTTTGATATTATTTGTAATATATTTTATTGGAAGAATAATATCATTAATAATTGAAAAAAAAGTAATATATGAAAAAATTGATATATATATCAAAGAAGAGGATATGCCGAAGGATTTAAAAATAAGTGATGAATATAGATGCGAACATGAAGGAGAAATACTAATTATTACTCCATATGAGAAATCTTATAATTGGCTAGCTATATATGAATGTAAATACAATGAAAAAAATAAAAATTTAAAAAAGGTTAAAGAACTAAAAAAATTTGAAAAAATAATGAATAATACATCTATAAGAATTGATACAGTACTTACATGTGGTATTCCTTTATATATAATTGAATTTGATAGGTCTGATTTTATTAAAGGAACTTTAATACTGCAATCTAATGGTAAAAATGGTATACAAGAAGAAATGTTGACATTTCATCATACATGGAAAAGTGTAATTTATTATTTATTTAGGTAAAAGGCGAGAATTAATCTCGCCTTTCTGATATTTTAAAGTGCAATTTTTATTTTTTAAAGTGCAAATTTTGCACTTTAAAAAGAAATATTATTATCACAACACCCGCTAATCATCTGCACACCATCCACAAACCCATTCCTATAATACTTCTCATTCCAATAATCCAGATACCTCATAAAATCATCATACAACTTATCAAGCTGAGACTGAACAAACTGCCTACTATCCTTAGAAACATTACGCAAAATCCTCTCGCAAAACTTATCAAAATTCAAACTATGCTTATAATCCTCATCAGAAAGCTGACAAAGCAAAGAAATATCTCTAAACGCCAACCATTCCTTTAATATATCATCATCATTAACTTCTCTAAAATTAACCATATCTAAAACCTCCTATACATATATAATCTCATTCAAAACAATTTCTTCAGCCCTATTTTTAAAATTATTCATAGCCTGAACCCATTCCATTTGATGATGTTCTTTCAACAATTCATTAACATTTTCATCTTCTGCAAAGCTCTTAATAAGTAAATTAACCTTATTACTAGCATCATTATCTATATCTAGCAAATGTTGTTTCAAAGTACCACTGATAAGTAATTCAGTATAAAAAGGTATATCAAAATTTTTTAAATAATTTAATCTTAATTTTCCATATTTTCCAATATATCCATCAGGTTGTTTAGGCAAACACAAATCAGGAATAAAATAATCTCCTTCTCTATGATAAGTAATCTTATTATTCATATCAAAACCTCCAAAATAAAGTTAAGGTTTCCCATTCTAAATTTGCGACAATAAACACAAACTAAATTTGCAATAAAAAATATAAACTAATTTTGCAATAAAAATCACAAAACATATCTAAAATTTGTCAAAAATAATTGGGGAAAAGTTGGGGAAAAACTCCTCCAAAAAGTTCAAAAAAATGCACAAATGTTCTAAAAATCATTTCCCCAATTTTTATTGAAATATCAGCTAAAACCCTTGATTTCACTAAATTACATAAACGTTTCAAGCACATCTCATAACCCGAAGGTTTAAAACAAATAATTTTTACAGTAAAAAAGAGTAAAAATTTTTCGCAATAAAAATAAATAAATAATAGAAAA
>CAMMLJ010000003.1 GCA_946497695.1 uncultured Clostridium sp.
ACTCTGTTGTAAATCAATTCTTCTTGCCTATGATAAAGCAAAAGTTTGATGAGCCAAAAGAACAATTAGAAAAAGAAATAAAAGAACAAAAAAATAAACTTGAAAGAATTAAAAAAGCCTATATCAATGGAGTTTTTGAATTAAAAGAATATAACGAGGAAAAGAAAATAGTCGAGAAATCAATTAGTGAATTAGAAAGTAAATTAGATACTACTGACTGTGTAGAAGAATTAAGATTTACACCAAAAGATATTTTACTAAAAAGAGATATTGACTTTATAAATAAAATAAAGCTAGATAAAGAATATCAAGAAAGAACTAAAACTTGGAAAGATTATACTAGACAAGAACAAGCTGAACTAATAATGAAATATGTTGATGATATTGAATTAGAGTTAATTGGTAATGATATTTCTGTTAAACAAATAAATTTTAGAGAATCAATTTGTAAACCTTGTCAAGAACTATTTGATAATGGTTATATAGACACAACTAAACCTGCAATTTTTGGTAATGTATTAGGTAATATTAGATTTAGTAACTACCTACCTGAAAAAGAGGTTAGTGAAATTATTATGAGATTAAAACAATACTATGATGTAAGTTATACAGAAGCAACATACTATGTTGATAAGCAAGTATTTTATTTTAATTTTGTTGAAGATAACTCTGCTATTGTTAGAGTATTTCCATTAAAAGATTATTACAAACTTGATCCAGATAATAAAATGGAAACTTATGAATTTGGAATAATTTATATTCGTGAAGAAGATAAATTCCAAATGCAAGAGATTGATACTGCATTTGATTATATACCAGATGAAACAAATGATAGTGTACTTTATATGAAAGAGCTTAAACCTATTTCAGTAGGTGTAAAGCCAGTAAAATTCTGCGAAGAAGATACAGAATAATTGTTGCAACTATTAAAATATATCTACTATGTTGCAACAACAAATTAACGAGAATAAATTTGTATTTGCAATTAGCAAATATAAATTTTATAACGAGTTAATTTGGATAAATTTTATCCCAGTGGGAGAAAATTTATTGCCTCGCAGAGCCCCCGAGTTTTGATAGAATGTCAAAACTCATAGGGGGTTAGGAATTTTGTCAAAGTAAAATTTCTGTGCCTACGAAGTAAATGCTAAAGGAGGAAAAGAGATGAGCGAAGAATTAGCATATTCTATTCATTTAGGCAGTGATAAAAATAAAACAATAAAAGCAAAAGAAATTGCAAAAAATAATCCATCTGGCGAAACTTCATTTTCAAATAATGGAATACAAAATGCTACACAGTTATCAAAAGTAAATAAGCATAATTTAAGAGATTATGATAATTATAAAGATGAAATCTGTGCGATTTATGGAACAGATAATTTATACAAAGATGTTCAAAATCTATATTTTCAGGAATTTGAACAGGCAAGAATTGAATATAATAATAAACAAACTAGAGAGGATAGAAAAATAAAGAATTATTTTAAGCATATATCACAAGATAAACAAAAAGACTTGGCTTGTGAAATTATAATAGAACTTGGAGATATGGACTTTTGGAATGATAAAGATGAATATTACAAAAAAGGTATGGTACAAGTTTATAAAGAACAAGTACAAGATTTAATGAGAATTGTACCAGAATTTAAAGTAGCTAATGCAGTAATTCATTTTGATGAAACATCTCCACATATGCATATTGTTGGTGTTCCAATAAAAGAAGATTATAAAAGAGGTATGAGAAAGCAACCAGCAAAATCAAAAGTATTTACGAAAGAATCGCTACAACGAATACAAGATGAAATGAGAAATTGTTGTATAAAATCATATAATAAAATTTATCGTGAAAATTCATTATTAAAACAAAAGAAAAAAGGCAGAAATCAAGATATTGATGTTAAAGATATGGGAAATTATAGAGAAATTAAAAGACAACTAAAGCAAAAGGAACAAAAACTAACTGAAGCTAATAATCAAACAAAAACACTTGATAACAAAAGTAATGATGTAACTCAAATATTAGATAATTTAAAACCTACTAAGCTAAACAAAAATAATATGATTATTTCAAACGAGGATGTCAAGAAATTGAAAAATTATACAGAAGATGTAAAAGATATTACTCAAACAGTAAGAAGTGTAAATGACTTATATATGGCAATTAGTGATTTTGAAAATAGTACTTTTGAAATAGCAAAAGAAAATCGCTCACTTAAATATCAAATAGAGTTAAAAGATGATGAAATTGATAATCTTAAAAGTGAATTATCTACTAAAGATAAAATCATAAATAAATTACAAACTGAAAAGGAAAAAATAAAACAAGAATTGAAAAAATTTAAGAATTTTTGGCATAATATTATGAGCCATTTTCATAAAAGAATTTGCTATGATAAAAATGAAAATTACAAAATTGTTAGTGATGATTTATATAGAAATGGTGTATTTGACGACAATGATAATGAAATTGCAAATAATATTTATAGAAAAGTAACGATACCAGATGAGAATAAGAAAAATAAAAGTAAAAAGAAAAATAATGATATAAGATTTTAGGAGGAAAATGTTATGAATAATAAATTACCAAAAACAAAAATTGATGAAAGAACAGGTATTGAATATCATTTAAAAGGAGATTACTATATTCCTAATATAGTAGCACCAAAACAAGAAAAAATTGTTTTAAATAAATATGGGAAAATGAGATTAAAATATCTAAAAGAGTGTAGAAAAGCTGATTATACTATAATGCTTATAAATGGAACTTTGAATACTCATTTAAAAGAAATACAAGAAACAGCTCAAACAAGAGTAGAGCAAATAATTGACCAACTAAAAGAAAAAAGTGATTTAACAGAAGATATGAAAAATACTGATGTGCTTTATTGGGTAGGAACAATGAATTCTATTAAGGCACAAGCAGAAGAAATTGTATTTAAAGAATTAATATATTGGTAAATAAAATAATTGAAAATTTATTTCATAATACCAAGACTGCATTCTTTGACAAGTTTGTCTTAGAATGCAGTCTCGAATTGGATTATTATCCAATTATGTTGGATTAAAAGGACCAATTCCAGTCCTTGGTTCTGTTACCGTTGCTACCGATTTTGATGGAAAGAACATAAATGGGTTTACCGAAGTTATTCACTAATTTGTGAGTAAGATATTTTCTGCACAATTCCATTCTGCCATCAGGAAAGACATACCATTCTGCCCACTGCCTTCTATATCGCCTATACATTCTTCCCTCATGAACTTGTTCTGAATGTCCATGTTCTCCAATTACCAAGCCTTGAGATTCCACATACAAATATGCAAATCTATGCACGGTATTCTTGTAGTAAAATTCTCCAATCGGCTGACTCCATACCTCACCAAGTACAACATCATCGTTGTCCATTCGTTCCCATTCATCACTTTGGGTATAACTTTCGCTTGTAATAACTGCTTCAAGCTCATCCCAAAAAAGTTTGTTGTTGCCCCCACAATACATTTCGCTTCTTAACTTGCGAATTTCTTCGAGGCGATTCATATCAAATGGCTGTAAATCTTTCCGCTGTTGTTTCATAACATTATACCTCCAACATTAAAATTTTAAGTAACTATTGCTACAAAACAATTGTAACATAAAATTCTTATATTTTCAATTATTTGATAGAACTTGCATAATGTTTGATAGAATATCAACATTTTCCATAATTTCTTGTAAAAAATGTATAAAAAGCCAAAACAAATATTCGTAAAATTATTGCAATTTACTTTAAAATATAATACAATATATCATAAAGAGAAATGGAGATGATATTTGTGAATGAAATAAGTAAAAAAGAAAATTACACTAATGCAAATTTTGAAGATATAAAACACATTGATGAAAGTGGAATAGAATTTTGGTATGCTAGAGAATTACAACTTGTTTTAAACTATAAAGAATGGAGAAAATTTGAAAATGTTATAAATAAAGCAAAGGAATCTTGCAAAAATAGTGATATTAGTGTGCTTGATTGCTTTGTCGATGTCGACAAGTCAATAATTTCTGGAAAAGGAAGAAAATCTATAATTAAAGATTATAAATTAAATAGATATGCTTGTTATTTAATAGCACAAAATGGAGATAGTAGAAAAAAAGTAATTGCTCTTGCACAAACATATTTTGCAGTCCAAACTAGAAAACAAGAAATTAGTGAAAAAGAATATAGTATGTTAACTGAAGATGAAAAAAGATTTTATCAAAGGAATTTAACCAGAAAAGGGAATTATTCGCTTAATCAAACTGCTAAAAATGCTGGAGTTAAAAATTTTGATAAATTTCATAATGCAGGTTATAAAGGATTATACAATGGCGAGACTGCTGATGATATTGCAAAAAGAAAAGGATTGAGATATAGAGAAGATATTTTGGATAATATGGGAAGTGATGAGCTTATTGCGAATTTATTTAGAATTTCTCAAACAGAACAAAGATTGAAAAAAGATAATGTTCAAACAGAAAAAGAGGCAAATAAAACCCATTATAATATTGGAAAAATTGTTAGAAAAGCAATTAAAGAAGCTGGACGGAACTATGCCTGAGGATTTGCCTACACCCAAAAAAAGCTTAAAACAATTAGAAAAAGAAAATAAAAAAATGTTAAATAAAAATATATAAACATATAGATAAGATGACGATATTGAAATAGGTTACTCAAAATATTGAATATTTCAACATTGTATGGTATACTATTTTCATAATTTAATTATCTTGCAATCGCAAGTTTTATATATAGTAACTTTTAACAATAATTATTGTAAAGGAGGAAAAATAAAATGGCTGAATGGGAATCCAGTTATGGAGGAATGTTTTTGCATAATGCACGGCTACTTACAAATGAAGAAATAAAAGAAAGATATCCACTTGAAAATAATTCAAATATGGCTAAATTAACGCGAGAGTTTGTGGAGAGAGGATATGATATTCTCTACGGAGAAAATCCTAACCTTAACTTCTATAATTATCTTGACTATAATTGGCTAGATGATGTAATCAAGACAGCTGCATATCTCTATAAAATTCCGCCACATGAAATTATAGTAGGATGTTTTACAGATATGTCGGAGCGTAAAGCAATTTATGCAGCAGTAAGATTAAGAAATTTGTCGGATATCCCAGTAATTTATTAAGTCTAAACACAAGTGTTTTAAATTGACAATGGTCAAGTCAGCGAAATCTTTTAAATAATTTAAAGGAGGTAATCATATTGGTAGAATGGAATGCTTACAAATTGGATTTGTCACGATTTGAAAAAATGCCAGATGATTTTTGGAATTAGAAGACCAGTAGGCTTCACACTAAAAGTGTGAAGCCATTGCTTTTTACAAATATAATAATATTATAAAATATTTAGAAAAATAGATATTTTTATTGCAATTCATAAAAAATATGATATACTTTAATAAATTGATTGATATTTGTATCAATTGTCAAGAGAGCCAAAAAAGTTGTAGATAACTACTTCGTTGGCACCAAATGTTCTATTAAAAGGAGAAATAATATGGAATATTTAGATATCTATGACGAAAATGGAAATTACATTGGAAAAGAAACAAGGGAAAATGTTCATAAAAATGCATTATGGCATAAAACAGTACACTGTTGGCTATATGATAAAGAAGGAAATGTATATTTTCAAATAAGGGCTGACGTTAATAAATTATATACTACTGGGTCTGGACATATTAAAGCCGGAGAAACTGTTAAACAAGGTTTTGCACGAGAAATAAAAGAAGAAATTGGAATCGATGTTAATTATGAAAAAGCAGAGCTTGTAAATATATATACTTTTACTATGGACAAACAAAAAAGTGATGGTTCTATGTTTCGAGATAGAGCATTCTCTAATGTTTATGTTTGTGAATATGATGGTAATGGAAAAGATTTTAATTTTGATCCAAATGAAGTAACTGGACTTGTAAAGGTAAATGCAAAAGATACATTAGATTTAATAAATGGTAAGAAAAAAACTATAACTAGTTCAGTCTATAAAAATATTAATAATTCAATTGAAAAATATGATAAATTAGACCTTTGCCTTGATAATTTTTTAGTAAATAAAGGTGAAACTACAATAGAAAAATATGGTGATATTTTAAATAATCTTTATATATTAAGAAAAGAGGAGACCTATTTTAGGTCCCTCTTTTTCTATGTATCTCCGTTTCCATTATCGGTTTCTGCTCCAGCTCCTGCATTACCAGTAGAACCTGTGCCAGAACTTCCTCCAGAACCAGATGTGCTTCCACCACCTGAATTATCACCAGAACCAGATTCAGCTCCACTTCCACCTTCTGAGCCACCACTAGTACCTGGAGTTGTTGGCTCTACAGGATCCTTTCCTCCTTCAGTAGTTGTTCCTGTAGAAGGCTCTTTTTCTTCCTTAGGTTCTTTTTCCTCTTCTTGAGCATCTGTAGAAGTTCTATTTGTATTAGTATTTTGTTTATTTGTTCTTTTAGAATTCGTGCTTGTACTATTTGTATTAGTATTTGTATTTCGTGTACTATTACTGCTATTTGTTCTTGTATTTGTTGTAGTACGTATTCTTGTTCCACTTTCATTTTCAAATTTTTCTTTGTTTGCTTCGATTTGTTCTTCAGTTAGTCCGAATAATGAACTTACTAATTCATTTGTTTCTTCTTCATCATTTACATAGAAAGATAATGAACCAATATAATCTGCCACTCCTGGAAGCATTTCTGATTGTATATTTTCTGGGTTAAATTCAGTTGCTGAAGGAACATATTTTATTATATCTTCCATCTCTAAATTAGTTTCTATGTTTTCAAAAACAACTTGCATTATATCATCTATCTTAAAAATATTATTTCCAGATAAGATTTGTGTTGCGGCTGCTTTTAAAAATTCTCTTTGAGTTCTCATTCTACCTATATCTTGTGTACCATATTCTGAAGGATATGTTGTTCCATCATTATTATGTCTAAAACGAACTAATTGCTCAGCTTTATCACCATCTAATAGTTGGTACCCTTCTTCTAAATGTATATGCAATTTTTGACTTGTATCGTCATAATCCATATCTATAGGGACATCAAAATACACTCCACCAATTGCATCAACAACATCTCTTAATGCATTATTGCTAATTACCACATAATTTCTAACATCTATTCCAGTTAAATTTCTTACTGCCTCTAGAGTTTTCTCTGGTGAAGTTTGATACAATGCATTTATTTTATCATATGAATCTGCTCTAGTTGTACTATTACCTACAAATGTATCTCTTGGTATTGATAATATAGATACTTTTTGTTCATTTGGATAATATGCACAAAGCATAATAGTATCTGTTAATTCTGCATCTATATCTTCACTTATACCCATTACCAAACAGTAAAATGGTTCCAAATTTTGAATATCTGTTTCGTCTTGACCTATACTTGTCATCAGCATTCCTTTTAATGACAATCCATTTTTAGCTATTTTAACACCTAAAACTCCTGTTGCAATTAATAATATTATTGTTATTATAGTTATTATTATATAAATTTGTTTTCTTTGTGTTGTAATATTCTTTTTCTTTTGACGTTGTGCATGTTTCATTTTTTATCTCCTTTATTCTTTTAGTAATTCTATTGCTTTGTTTAATTGAGTATCTTGATCTTGTGGAATTGTAAGTGTATTTTTATACTCATCTGGTAATTCTACAGTTTCATCTGGTTCTATACCTACTTTATTTATTTTGTTTCTATTCGGAGTATAATATTCATTTGTTGTGATTTTTAATCCTGTTCCATCTTTCATTGTTAATAGCTCTTGTATTACTCCTTTTCCAAATGTAGTAGTTCCTACAATTTTAGCAACTCCGTTATCTTTTAATGCTCCTGCTAATATTTCAGATGCACTTGCTGTATTTTCATTTGTTAGTATTATAATAGGTACATTAATTGATTTATCTTCTTCTGAATAAGTAATATCTTCATTCTCTTCTTTGTCTTTCGTTATTAGTAATGTACTTCCTTTATCTGTAAATAAATCTGCAATTGCTGTTGCCTCGTCAACAATTCCTCCTCCATTATTTCTTAAATCTATTATTAATGATTGTATATTTTTTCCTTTTAATTCTTCTAATTTTTCTGTAAATTCTGTGCTACAACCTTGGTCAAAACTAGAAATTTTTAAATATCCTATATTTCCTTCAAAAACATTAGCTTCTACTGGATTAACTCGTACATTTTTTCTTTCCACTTCAAATTCTAAAGTTTCTTCTCCTCTTAATACCTGAATTTTTACAGTTGTTCCTTCCTGGCCTTTCATTTTATTTGTAGCCTCTGTTATTTGCTCTCCAGTATAGTTTTCTCCATCTACTTGAATTATATAGTCTCCAGCTAATATTCCAGCAGCTTCTGCTGGTGAACCTTTAATTGGTGATAATACTCTTATAGCATTTTTCTCTGTATCTTGAAAAATATATACACCTATCCCTACAAATTCGCCCTCTATATTGTCAGTTTTATACTCTTCTAATTCTTCCTTTGTAAAATATTGAGAATATTCATCATCTAAGCCTTCTACATAACCTTTCATTGTTTCATCAAAAATTTTATTTTCATCTATTTCGCCTAAATAATCTTTATCTACTATTTGTTCTATGGTCGTTAATTTACTTGTTATTTTATCTAATAATGTACTTGGTTCTTCATTATTCATTATAATAATTGTAATCATAGAAGATATTACAGCTGTTAATAATATAGTTAATATAATGCTTTTTACAAAAATACTTTTTGAAAAATTATTTTCCTTCATATATCCCTCCTAAAATTCTTTACTATTATACTACAAATAATAATATATAGTATATAGTTTTAAGATTTTTTTAAGAAATATTTTTGCACAGAAAAAGAGGCTATATCTAGCCCCTTTTATTTTAAATTTTTTATTGTAATTGTTTTGCAACTTCTTCTGCAAAGTTTTCTTCTTTCTTTTCGATTCCTTCACCTTTTTCAAATCTTGCAAATCTAACAACTTCTGCATTATTTTCTTTTAATATATCTGATATTTTCTTATCAGGATTCTTTACGAATTCTTGATCTATTAAACAGATTTCTTCATAGAATTTTCTTAATCTTCCTTGTACCATTTTTTCAGCTATTGCTTCTGGTTTTCCTTCATTCATAGCTTGTACTTTTAATATTTCCATTTCTTTTTGTACTCTTTCTTCTGGTACATCTGCTTCTTTAACAAACTCTGGTCTTGCTGCAGCTATTTGCATACAGATATCTTTAGCAAGTTCAGATGTTCCACTTGTTAATTCTACTAAAACAGCTATTTTTCCGTCACCATGAATATATTTTTCTATTAAACCTGTTGTTTCAAATCTTTCAAATCTACGAATATTCATATTTTCACCAATTGTTGCTATTTTATTTGTTAAAACTTCTTGAACAGTTTTTCCTGCTTCTGTAATTGATTCTTGTGCTAATAATTCTTCTACATTTGCTGGATTTTTTTCTACTACTTGTTTTGCTACATCCATAACAAAATCTCTAAATTCTTGGTTTTTAGCAACAAAGTCTGTTTCTGCATTAACTTCTACTATAGCTCCAACTTTTCCATCTTCTGAAACATAGCATTCTACTAAACCTTCTGCTGCAACTCTTCCAGATTTTTTTGCAGCTTTTGCTATACCTCTTTCGCGTAATAATTCTATAGCTTTTTCCATATCTCCATCTGTTTCTGTTAAAACTTTTTTGCAGTCCATCATTCCTGCACCTGTTTTTTCTCTTAACTCTTTAACTTGAGCAGCTGTAATCATTTTTATTCCTCCTTTTATTTATAGAACTTATCGTTCTTTTTTACTATTATCTAAAAAAAGTGAGAATGTAAAACATCAATTTCTAGATTTAATTAATATTTTATATCTTCTCACCTTCTCATTTATTATTCTTCTACTGTTTCTTCAGCAACTTCTTCCATACTTTTTTCTGTATTTTCAGCTACTTGTTCTTCTGAAGCTGATGTTTCGAAAGTTTCTCCTTGATTTCCTTCTATAACTGCATTTGCAACTACGTCTGCTATTAATTTAACAGCTCTTATTGCATCATCATTTCCAGGTATTGCATAATCTACATCTTCTGGATTGCAGTTAGTATCTACTAAACCTACAACTGGTATATTTAATTTTTTAGCTTCTAATATAGCTGTTCTTTCTTTTTTAGGGTCTACTACGAATAAAACCCCTGGAATTTCTTCCATTTCTTTTATTCCACCTAAGTTCTTTTCTAATTTTTCCATCTCTTTTTTAAGAACGATTACTTCTTTTTTAGGTAGAACTTCGAAAGTTCCATCTTCTTGCATTCTTTCTAATTCTTTTAATCTTTCTACTCTTGTTCTGATAGTTTTGAAGTTTGTTAACATTCCTCCTAACCATCTTTGATCTACATAATACATTCCACATCTTTCTGCAGCTTCTTTTACACATTCTTGAGCTTGTTTTTTAGTTCCTACGAAAAGAATTGTTTTTCCTTCTTCTGCTTGTTCTTTAACAAAGCTATATGCTTCGTCTAGTTTTTTAGATGTTTTTTGTAAATCGATAATATGGATACCATTTCTAGCTTGGAAAATATATTCAGCCATTCTTGGATCCCATCTTCTTGTTTGATGTCCAAAATGAACACCTGCTTCTAGTAATTGTTTCATTGCAACTACTGCCATTTTAAATTCCTCCTCTTAGTTTTAATCTTCCATAAAGTATCATCATCTTTGGAAACTTTACTGTTATGTAAAGCACTCTCCTCAAATTAGCTTTATGTGTTTTTTCAACGAGTATTATTATAACACACCAAATATGCTTTTTGCAAGTATTTTCTTATATTTTTTGTACTGTTTGACCCTCTTTTGAATCTTTAACAATGTATCCTTTTTCTTTTATTATATCTCTTATTTTATCTGATTCAGCCCAATCTTTGTTCTTTCTTGCCTCAGCTCTTTTCGTTAATAACTCTTTAATATCATCTGGTATCTCTTCTTCTTTGTGTTCATCAATTTTAATTCCTAAAACTCTATCAAATTTCTTTAACAGTTCTGCTAACTTTTTAGATTTCTCAGTTCTTTTTGCTACTTCCCATACAACACTCATTGCTACCGGCATATTAAGATCATCATTTATTGCTTCATTAAAATCCTTTTCATATTTTGATATAAGTTCTTCTGCGACATCTTCTGTTCCAGTTAAATGTTTTTGATATGCTTCTCTTAGCCTGTCTAACGCTATTTTTGCAGAATCCATTCCTTCCCAAGTAAAGTTTAATTTTTTTCTATATTGTATTGAATAGCAAAATAGTTTATATACTAAAGGATCATATCCTCTGTCTACTATATCTTGTAACAAGTAAACATTTCCTAAACTCTTTGACATTTTTCCGCCATTTATTAGCAAAAATTCACCATGCATCCAGTAATTAGCTGGTATCTTTCCACACATTCCTTTGCTTTGTGCTATTTCATTTTCGTGATGTGTTGGAATCAAATCAATACCGCCTGTATGAATATCAAAAACTTCTCCTAAATATTTTTGGCTCATAACAGAACATTCTATATGCCAGCCAGGATAGCTTGGTCCCCAAGGACTATCCCATTTCATAAGGTGATTTTCTGGTGCTTTAATCCAAACTGCAAAATCATGTGGATTTCTTTTTTCTGTATCTACTTCTACTCTTGCCCCCGCTTTTTGATTTTCTACATCTAAATTTGATAATACTGGATATTTATCTAATTTAGAAATATCAAAATATATAGCTGTTGAAGTTTCATATGCATATCCTTTTTTTACTAGTTCTTCTACTACATTTAGCATATCTTGAATATTATCTGTTGCCTTGCAAATTATTTCTGGAATCTCAATATTTAATCTATTTAAATCTCTAAAAAATAATTTTGTATAATAATTTGCTATTTCTAATGGTGTTTTTCCTTCTTGTTTTGCAGACTTTATCATCTTGTCTTCCCCTTCATCACCATCAGAAACTAAATGTCCAACATCTGTTATATTCATAGCTTGTTTTACTTTGTAACCATTATATTCTAATGTTCTTCTTAAATTATCTTGAAATATATTTGTTCTCATATTACCAATTGTTGCATCTTTATACACTGTTGGACCACAAGAATATATTTTTACCTCTTTTTCATCTAGCGGTTTAAATTTATCCTTTGAGTGTGTTAATGTATTATAAAAATATATATCCATAGTAGCCTCCTTCATTATTTATATTATTAAGAAAACATCTTAAAAGTATCTCTTTTAGGATGTTTTCTTCTGTTTTATCATACACTATTCTGTTGTTGTAGCTGGTGGTTCTGTTCCTCCACCTGATATAGAATTATCAGTTCCTCCTGATGAACCTCCGCCTGAGTCTGGTGGATTAGTTTCTCCTCCTGAAGTTTCATTTCCACTTCCTGTTGATGGCGGTGTAGTAACAGTATTATCAACCGTATTCGTTGATGGTTTTGGTTCTTCTACTGGTTTTGTATGAATTGTACAATTTTGCGTTGGAGCATTTCCATAATAACCACTGTAATCAGATTTCCATTTAGCATTCTTCTCCCTTTCAGGAATTGTCGTATATGTCCTTGTATATGTACTTGGACAATATTCCGTAGCAATCTTTCCTGACTCTGAACACAATGTGACAGTAGTTCTACCTCCATCACAAGTTTCAGTTGGTTCTGTACCACTTACAAATATTTCGTTGTATGTGTCTGAGCATCTAGAACTTGCAAGTAAGCCAGTATCTCTACAAATTCTCTTTGTAACTATTCCACTTGGTTCTTCAAATCTTGCACTCTCTAAATCTTTATTAATACTCGTCATTATAGCATCCCAAATTTGACCTGCTGGATTTCTTCCACTAAAATTGATTTCCTTATTTTCATCATAACCATACCATGTTGCAGCAGTATAGTATGGAGTAAATCCACAAAGCCATCTATCCTTTGATTCGTTAGTTGTACCAGTCTTTGCAGCAACATCCATTCCAGAAATTGCACAATATGTCGCTGTACCATAGCTCTCTGTAACTGGTGCTGTTAAAATAGATTGTAAAACATATGCATTTTGCCCTGTCATGACTTGTTTTCTTTCTTGTTCTGGCTCTAGAACAACATTTCCATTTCTATCTTCAACTTTTGTATAGAATGTTGGTTCTATATATTCGCCATCATTTGCAATCATTGCATAAGCTGCTGCCATTTCTAATGGAGTTATACCATTTGTTATTCCACCTAAAGCTAATTGAACAGCTTCATCATTATGTTTTTTATTCTCACTTGCTGTAACTAATTTACTCACACCTATTTCTCTTAAGAAATTAATTGAATTTAATGGACCTATCTCTACCATAGCCTTTACGTTAGGTATGTTTTGTGATCTTGCAATTGCTTCTCTCATTGTCATAGAACCTTCGAATTTTCCACTATCATTTTTAGGTTCGTATGGATTTGATTCTGTTCCAAAATTTGTCTTAACATCTGCATATACTGTTCCTGCTGTTATGACTTTATTTTCTAGTCCTGGAGCTATTACTGCTATTGGTTTTATTGTAGAACCTGGTTGTCTATAAGCTTGTGTTGCCCTATTAAATCCTGAAGCATTAACCTCTGTTCCAAGGCCTCCAACAGTTCCAACGACTTGCCCCGTTTTATGATCTATTACAACCATTGCAGCTTGAGATTTTATCGTTTCACCATTGTCACCTTTTCTAGTTCTTTGGTATTTATCTGTTTTCTTAAATTCTTCCTCCATTGTTGATTGAATAGCCGCATCTTCAGTTGAATAAATTACATATCCTTTGCTTCTAAGTTGCAAATCTGCAAATTCTGCATTCCAGTTGTTCTTTTCCATTAAATCATTTTTAACTTGATTTATCGCGGCTGCTGTATGATAAGAATAATTTGCTGCATTTGTTGTCGTCTCTCCTTTATTAAAAGCTAGACCATTGTTAACTTCTTCAACTGCTGCATTATATTCTTCATCACTAGTTATTGCTCCTAGTTCTTTCATTTTCATTAAAACAGTTTTAGTTCTGTTTTTTATCTTCTCTTGCATTTCTGCATTATCTGTTTCGAATGGTTTATATGCATTAGGTGAATGATTTATCCCTGCTAAAAACGCACACTCTGCTAAGCTTAAATCTTTACAAGATTTATTAAAATAGTATTTTGAGGCAACTTCTACCCCATATGCTTTATCTCCTAAAAAGATAATATTTAAATAAAGTTCTAGTATCTGATCTTTAGATATTAATCTTTCTACTTGATATGCTTTTGACATTTCTTTTACTTTTCTTATCATTCCTGCAACACCAGTATCATCTTTATCTGATGTTAAGTTTTTAACTAATTGTTGTGTTATTGTACTTCCACCATATGAAGATGATCCTCCATTAATTATGTATTGGAATGTTGCTCCAAGTGTTCTTTTTATATCCACACCATGATGTTGATAAAATCTTTCATCTTCGATTGAAACAAATGCTTTTGGCAAATAATCTGGCATTTCTTCCTTTGAAACTACAGTTCTATTTTCTTCTCCTGATAAATTAGCAATTTCATTACCATCTTTATCTAGTACTACTGTATTCATATTCTCGATAATTAAATCTTCTTTAGTAATTTTAAAATCATCACCAAAAAGACCAAAAAATATTCCTGCACATACTCCTGCTATTGCGATAATAAATAATACAAAAATAATTAATATAATTTTTAATATTTTCTTTCTTCTTGGATTTTTTACTTTTTCACTCTTACCTTTAGAATGGGTACTTTTTCTTTTTTTATTACTTTTTTCTTTTATATCTTTACTCCCCATTTTTACCCTCCTTAAGCAAAAACTTAAATCATGAATATTATATTATAAAATTTATAAAAGATAAAGTTTTTTAAGTAAATTTTAATAATCTTCATCTATTATATCATTAAATTCAGTTATAATCTTTGCACCATCTTTTATTAATCTATTTGTTCCTACCGACATCTTATTATTAATATTACCTGGAACAACATATATCTCTTTTCCTAATTCTAAAGAAAAATCTACTGTTATCATTGTTCCACTTTTTTCATTTTCTGCTTCTACCACTACCAATTTATCTGCCAAAGCACTTATTATCCTATTTCTTGCTGGAAAATTATTTTTTAATGGCTTGGTACCTACAATATATTCAGAAATAATACAACCATCATTATTTATTATTTTTTTAGCAATTTCTCTATTCTGATATGGATATATATTATCTAATCCATTTCCTATAACAGCTATTGCCCTACCTGATGTGCTATTTACTGAATTTTCTTTTAGTACTCCTAAATGAGAATTAACGTCAATCCCTAATGCTAGGCCACTTATTGTATGAATATTATTCTTAGATAAAAAACTCCCTATTTGCCTAGCAATATTTATACCATAGTTACTAGCTTTTCTTGCGCCAATAACAGCAATTTTATTTTTTCTATTTAAAATTTTACAATTTCCAATTGCATATATTGCAATTGGTGCATCATATAAATTCTTTAGTTGTTTAGGATAATCCTTATCATAATAAGTTATAACTTGTATATTTTTTTCTTGCATATACTTAATGTATTTATCTATCTTTTCCTCCTGATTTAAATTTAAAATACTACATATTTCATTTATATTCTCATAATTATGTAATAACTCTATTTTCTTTTTATTTGTAATTTTTTTATATTCTGCTAACATAAGCCAATTAACTAATTCTTTATAAATCATATAACCTCCTAAAAAACACAAAAGGAGAAGTAAAAACTTCCCCCTTTTATTTATATATAAACCCTTTTACTATTTACTTTGATTTTTTGCTGCTTTTACGATATTATTCATAAGCATTGCTATTGTCATAGGACCAACTCCCCCCGGAACTGGTGTTATATATGATGTTTTTTTAGAAACTTCTTCAAAATCTACATCTCCCGTTATCTTACCATTTTCCATTCTATTAATTCCTACATCAATAACTGTAGCACCTTCTTTTACCATATCTGCTTTTAAAAACTTTGGTTTTCCCATTGCAGTTACAATTATATCTGCATCTTTTGTAATTTTCTCGATTTCTTTTGTTTTAGAATGGCATATAGTAACTGTTGCATTTTTAGATAAAAGACATTGTATTAATGGCTTTCCTACTATATTGCTTCTACCAATTATAACTGCCTTTTTGCCTTCTGTTGGTATGTTATATTCTTCTATCATCTTTACAATACCATAAGGTGTACAAGAAACAAAACAATCTTGTCCTAAAGCCAACTTTCCCACATTTATTGGATTAAATCCATCTACATCTTTTCTATAATCTATTTTTTTAAATGCTTCGTTTATATCCAAATGTTTAGGTAATGGACTTTGTAATAATACTCCATTAATACTTTTATCTTCATTTAATTCATCTATTAAAGCTAATAATTCTTCCATTGTTGTATTTTCTGGTAATAGATGTTCTTCATATTCTATACCAATTTCATTACAAGCTCTATTTTTATTTCTTACATATATTTTTGATGCTGGGTCATCTCCAACTAAAATGACTGCAAATTTTGGTTTAATCCCTTCCTTTTTTAACTCATCCACATCTTTTTTTAGATTTTCTCTTATTTTTTTTGCTAAAGCTTTTCCATCTATTATTTCTGTCATTTTTTGCCTCCGTTTTTTAAAAGATTTTATACTATATATCTTGTTTTTGCAATATCTAATCTTTTCTATTTATATTTTTAGTATGCTTCATATCCCCAGCTCTAGTTATAGTTTCATACCCATATTTATCTTTAATTAAATCTACTACTTTATCTAATTTTTCTTGTTTTTTGGTATCATTATTTTCAAATATTGAGATTTGCTTTTCATCTTCTTCACATAAATTATCTACTCGAATTCCAATCAATCTAATAGGCTCACCTTTGTATAATTGTCTTACTAATTGTTTTGCAGCATTAAATATTTCTTTAGTTGAATTTGTTGAAAAGTCAAGTTTTCTTTGATGTGAATAATTTTTAAATTCACTTGTTCTAAGCTGTACACTTACAACATTACAAAGCATCTTTATTTTTCTTAACCTATATGTTGTATGTTCTGTAAGTGCTAATAAAACTTCTTCTATTTTTTCTATATCATTTATATCTTGTGATACTGTAGTGGAATTTCCTACACACTTTGGTTTCTGATATGTATATACAACTTCTGATTCATCTATTCCGTTGGCATATTCCCACATAGTTTTTCCAAACTTACCAAATTTTTTTATTAGTAAATTTTTATCTACCTTAGCCAAATCTTCTATTGTTTTTACATTCATATTATATAATTTAGGAAGAGTTCTTCTTCCTACCATAAATAATTCGGATATTGGTAATGTCCACATTTTTCTTGGAATTTCTTTTTCGTATAATGTATGTACTCTATCTGGTTTTTGAAAATCTGAAGCCATTTTAGCTAATAATTTATTATGTGCAACACCAATATTAACTGTAAATTTTAATTCTTCTTTTACTCTTTTACTAATTTCGTATGCAACATCTATTAATCTTCTACCATTTAAGAATTCGGTCATATCTACAAAACATTCATCTATAGAAAATCTTTCTACTTTATATGAATATTCTAACAATAATTTGTACAACATATCTGAATATTTCCTATAAACTTTAAAATTACTCTCGTAAATTTTTATTGTAGGACATTTTTTCCTCGCACTATATAGTGGTTCTCCTGTTTTTATCCCAAATTGTTTTGCCAAATTGCTCTTGGCTAAAACAATTCCATGTCGTTGTTTTTCGTCCCCACCGATTATTGATGGAATCGTTCTTATATCTAGCTTTTCGCCACATTCTAATTTATATACCGCCAGCCAAGATAAAAAAGCATTATTTACATCAACATGTAAGATTTCTCTTTCCATTTATTTCACCATCGCTATTATAAAACATTTGTTCTTACATGTCAATAAAAAAGAGCAAAATAATTTGCCCCCCAATAATCTAAATATTTAATTTACATACAAAATAATACTAATCTATCAATAATCTTTTCCCTCTTAGTAAAAAAATTAGTTTTTACGATTAATTTTTGAATTGGATTAAAAAAACATTCTATAAGTGGTATATTTTTTAGTTTAAATTTTACTTTAATTGCATCACAAGTAAATAACTTACAAGTAATACATTGTGTAGAGCAATGCCTATCTACTAAATATGGACATTCCTTTAATTCTCCATTCATAGTTAGCGGATGCTTAAATTTGTGGCAGCAGCCCATAGTTACTCTTTCGCTACAATTTCTCTTTCCTATACATACATCATCTTTAAAATCACAATAATTATTTTTCGCAAATTCTTCATCTAACTCTTCACATACTTGGTCATAAATATATTCTATTTTTTTCCTTTTTTCTTTAATAAAAACTGCTTTTAAACATTTTATTATATCTATTTTGCTTTCTTGGGTACTATCATCTATAATCTCACCTATTATTTTCTTTTCTTTGTATTCTAATCCTATATCAAGCTTCTTTCTATAGCAGTTTTTTAATATCTTTTGAATGTTTTTTATTATATTTTTTAAATTCGTATCTTTTTCTATTTTGATACTAAATAACACAGGTAGTTCTTTTAATTGAATTTTATTTTTCTTATCTTTTATTGTAATAATTTGATAAAACTGATTTTTCTTAGAATCGATAAATTTCTTTAATGCTCCTTTTTGAATAAAAATATCATATTCTTCATTTAGCTCTAAAACATCTTCATTCTCCTTCAATTTTAATTTCGTTCTCCCTTCTCCTCATTAATTATAAAATCATTAAGATTTAATTTTTCTACTAATCTATTTATGTTATTTGAAATATAATAACATAGTATTTGTTCAGGTTTTATTTGGCCTATTTTTATTTTGTATTCTATCCTTTTATTAATTTTTTCATATCTTTTATCATTTATTTGCTCTTTTCCTGATACTACTGAATATAAATATTTTGAAACCCAATCATTTAATGCTTCATTAATTGATTCCATATGATTACTTTCAATTTTATAAATACTTTCTTTATCATAATAATACTTATCAATGCAAATTCCACTTTTATGTTCTATTATTTGTTGTCCATTTGTTTGCATACTTTTCCATTCACTTGATGCTAAAAAATGTGCTATTTCATGATATATAGCAAGAATTAACTTTTCTTCTTCATCATAATTTGCTACACTTAATATTGGATTAAGGCTACATAGTTTATTATTCCTATACTGAGGAGGATATTCTAACAAAAAACATCTATGCCAGTTCTTCATCTTTATACTTCCACAATATTCTCCATCTTTCTCATAATAAAAATTATATTCTATCTCTTTATCTTGTTTATTGGTAATCTTTACTTGTAATTGTTTATTCCTATCGTATAAACATCTCAATCTGTTTAAATCTATATTATATATTGGGTTAGATAATTCCAATAAAACTTGATTAAGTATTCTTTTGATAAGTTGTATTCTATTTTCTTCCATACTTCATCTCTCTTATATAAGGTTGTGGACACAGAAAAATCTGTGCCCACTCCATTCGCTTTAATTATACTGCTTGCAATAGCCATTAGGACTCACTTCTGAGCTGTCCAGCATGCACTCAAGCCATGTTCCGTGTGATGTGCTGTGCGAACAATTTGCACAACATTTATCACAGTTCATCTTTACCATATTTGTGAGCATGGTGTTTTTCCCTTTCTCACCTTTCCGTAAAATGTTTTTTCTGGCTTTCATCGTTTTTACCTCCTCCGTTAATTAAAGCACTTTCAGTTAACTACTACAGTTATATATTAACATTATTTTACAGTTATGTCAATATTTGCATTTTTAGTCATACCATTCTAGCTCCCAATCTACAACTTTTACTGTATCACCATCTTTTACCCCGGCTTTTTTTAATGCTTCATTAACACCTAATTCATCAAGTTTTCTTTGGAAATAATACATTGATTCTGTATCTTCTAAATTAACTCTAGACATTAATTTCTCAACTGCTGGACCGATAACTACATACATATCTTCTTCTTTTACTATTTGGAACTCATTCTTGTCTTCTTCTAATTTATATACTTTTCTTTGATTTGTTTCTATTAGATTTTCTTTTGGAATTTCTTTTAAAAGTTCTTCTACTCTTGTTAATAATTCCTTCACACCTTGTTTAGTAATAGATGATATCTTAAATATTTCTAAATTTTCTTTCTTAGCAACTTTTTCTAATTCGTTATATAAAGATTCATCTTGTGCTACATCTAATTTTGTAGCAACAATAATTTGTTTCTTTTTTGTTAATTTTTCACTATAATTTTTAAGTTCATTATTAATATCGTAAAAATCTTTTACGGGATCTCTACCTTGAAAACCTGAAACATCTATTAAGTGTAATATTAATCTTGTTCTTTCTATATGTCTTAAAAATTGAATTCCAAGTCCGACACCTTCGCTTGCACCTTCTATTAATCCAGGAATATCTGCAATTACAAAACTATCACCATTTTCTGTCTTTACAACTCCTAAATTTGGATTTAAAGTTGTAAATGGATAATCTGCAATTTTAGGTTTAGCATCTGTAACAACAGATAAAAATGTTGATTTACCTGCATTCGGAAAACCTACTAATCCAACATCTGCTAATGATTTTAATTCCAATATTAGTTCTTTTTCTATACCTTTTTCTCCAGTTTGCGCAAATCTAGGAGCTTGTCTTGTTGCTGTTGCAAAATGAGAATTTCCTTTTCCTCCTCTTCCGCCTGGCAACACTAATTCTTTAGAATCTTCTTCTGATAGATCAGCTACAATTTCTCCTGTTTCTGCATCTTTAACAACTGTACCTATTGGAACTTTTATATATAAATCTTGTCCTTGTTTTCCATTACAACGTGCTCCACTACCATTTTGACCATTTTCTGCTTTGAATTTTTTATTATATCTAAAATTTATTAAGGTGTTTGAATCTTTATCTGTTATAAAATATACGTCTCCACCTTTTCCACCATCTCCGCCATCTGGTCCACCTGCTGCTACATATTTTTCTCTTCTAAATGATATAGCACCATTTCCACCATTACCGGATTTAACAAATATTTTTGTATAATCTGTATACATTTTTCTCTCCTTTATTTATCAAAATAATTAAGCTTCATATTTGCTTTAACTTTTCTCATCGTTTGCTTTGCTATCTCTTGCGCCTTTTTAGTTCCATTAATTAATATCTCGTCTAATAGTTCTGGTCTTTCCTCATAATATTTTCTTTTTTCTCTTATTGGTCTTAATTTTTCTATGATATTTGCTGCTAATTGTTTTTTACAAGCAACACATCCTCTTTTTCCTTCCCTACATTCTTGGCATACGATTTTAACATCTTCTGGGTTAGTAAATAAATCATGGTAATATGCAACCATACATATATCAGGATTTCCTAAATCATCCTTTTTTATTCTGCCTGGATCTGTTACTGCTCCTATAACTTTTTTTGTTATCTCTTCCTCTGAATCTGAAAGATATATTGCGTTTCCTAATGATTTTCCCATTTTCTCATTACCATCTAAGCCTTTAATTCTTTTATTTGAACTTAATACTGCTTTTGGCTCTTTTAATGTTTCACCATATATGCTATTAAATTTTCTTACGATTTCTCTACATTGTTCTATTAAAGGCAATTGGTCTTCTCCTACTGGAACTAACTCACCTTCAAAAGCTGTTATGTCTGCTGCCTGGCTTACAGGATATCCTAAAAATCCATATGTTACGCTTTCTCCAAAAACATCTTTCTTTTGAGCAATTTCTGTTTTTACTGTTGGATTTCTTTCTAGCCTTGCAATTGTTACTAAGTTTGAATAATAAACTGTTAACTCTGCAAGTTCTGGTATCATTGATTGTAAAAAGATAGTTGTTTTTTCTGGATCTATTCCTACTGATAAATAGTCTAGTAAAACTTGATAAACATTATCTCTTACTTTTTGTGGATTATTAAAATTATCTGTTAAAGCTTGCACATCTGCAATCATAACAAATCTTTCTATACTATCATCTTCTTGCATTTTTACTCTATTTTGTAAAGATCCAAAATAGTGTCCTATATGTAATCTTCCTGTTGGTCTATCTCCTGTTAAACTTCTTTTTTTATCTGCCATATCGCCATCTCCAATCATTGTCAATTCTGCTATATTATACTATATTTTCTAGTTTTTTACAATTAAATTATAACTGAAATTTAAAATTCACTATTATAATAATAAATATTACGCGTATAATTTGTTATAAATGCAAAAAAGACAGGTGCTCAACCTGCCTTTTTAATAAATCTTAAGCATTAGCTGCTGTTTCTTCGTAAACACTTACTTGTTTCTTATTTTTTCCGAATTTTTCAAATTTTACAGTTCCATTAACTAATGCATATAATGTATCATCACTACCAATTCCTACATTTTTACCTGGATGATATTTTGTTCCTCTTTGTCTAATAAGGATATTTCCAGCTAAAACGAATTGTCCATCTGCTTTTTTGACACCTAAACGTTTTGACTCACTGTCTCTTCCGTTCTTAACACTACCTTGACCTTTTTTATGTGCCATTAAATTTCACTCCTTTCGTGGATAATATCTCTCTTTATATCTTAAGCTTCTGCTTTAGCTTTTGCAGCAGCTGTTTTTATTGATGTAATTTCAACCTTTGTATATGGTTGTCTGTGACCTTGTGTTCTTCTGTAGTTCTTTTTAGCTTTGTATTTGTATACACGGATTTTCTTTCCTTTACCATGAGAAACTACTTTTCCTTCAACTTTTACACCTTTAACATTAGGAGTTCCTACTTCGATTTTTCCATCATTAGATACTAAGATTACTTTATCGAATGTAACTTTTTTTCCTTCTTCTACGTCTAATTTTTCGAAGAATACTACATCTCCTTCTGCTACTTTGTATTGTTTTCCACAACTTTCGATTATTGCGTACATTATAAAATGCACCTCCCTATTTTTGTATACTCGCTAAGCATAAATACAAGGCAGTTAGCATAGCTAACATTTAGTTGCCCGACCTAGGCGGCTTACAGGTAATTATTTTACCATATCATTCCAAGTTTTGTCAACCCCTTAATTAGCTTTATTTTGGATATCTGCTAGCCATTCATTTAATTTTTTTCTTTTATGAAATATTATAACTTTTTCTTTAGCTATTTTATTAATATTTTCTTCGATTTTTTTGCGCTTTTTTGTCCTAAATGTAATCATATATTTTAAGAAATGCCAATCAATTCTTTCTTTACACCCAGGAAGTTCTTTTTTCTCTTTATTAAAATTACGTATTGTCCTTTCTAATACTCCTTTTATAATGCTAGTAGTAGAATAATCTAGCCAAATTACTAAATCTGCTCTTTCTAATCTTTTTGGTAATGTTCCTACATAATTTCCGTCAATTATCCAGTATTCTTCTTTTACTTTCTCTATTATTATATTATCCCTTTCTTCAGTAGGTATTTTTTCCCAATTTGGTTTAAAATTCACACTATCTAAATGAGTTACTGGTATTTTTAATATGTTAGATAATTGCTGTGCAAGTGTTGTTTTCCCTGTTCCAGGGCCTCCTACTATAGAAATTCTTTTTACATCTTTTAATTCTTCTTTCATAATCTTTCTCCTTAAACATTTTATTTTGTCTAATTTAGTCAATCGATTATTTTGTAATTTCTATTTACTTTGCACATTATATATGATAACTTAATAATTATCAATCTATAGGAGGTATGTGCTATGAAACGAAAAACAAAAAGATCACAATTGAATTCGTCTAAAGCACCAAAACCAGAAAGAGTTTTCACTCGGAATGATTTCGAAGTAAGACCTGTCACAAAAGAAGACAAATGGTGCCACTTCGAGGTAGGGCCTAATAAAGAGGCTCCTTATGGCTATATCGTTGCCATTCCGAATTACTCAAAAAAAATGAACCTTTCTCTTGGAGGAATAATAGTTCGGACAAGGCTTTTTAAAAAAGTTTGGTATCTGCAAGTGGTAGAGTCACCAGGATGCAGATGTTACCAATCTGCTGAATTAAAAAGAACTCACACCGGTAAGAAAAAGCGAGACGAAGATAAATTCTTGAATATCTCACGTCAGTTATAATCTTATCAGAACAATAGAAAAATGCTGGAACTAGCGTTGCTAATCCAGCATTTTTCTATTGAAATTATACTAAAAAGAATTTATAATTATATTATTATGAGAGATTTAGTTGTAGATAAAAAATATGATAATAAAAAATTAAGTAAATTATTACTAGATACATATCCCGCGTTAAAATATGGTACATTTGTTAAAGCTTTAAAGAAAAAAGATATTTTAATAAATGAAAAACGTGTATCTAAAGACTGTATTGTATATGAAAATGATAAGGTTAGGGTATATATTATAGATGATTTACTTTATAAAAAATATGATGTTCCTGTAATATATGAAGACGATAATATAATAATTTTTAACAAACCTATAGATTTAGAAGTTACAGGTATCGATTCCTTAACTACATATGTTAATGAAAATTATAGTCCAAAATTTATGCCATGTCACAGGTTAGATAGGAATACATCTGGCTTAATTATTTTTTCTAAAAACGATGAGGTTAATAATATTTTAATGGAAAAATTTAAAACTCACGAAATAGAAAAACGTTACATTACCAAAGTTGTTGGAATTCCAGCAAAACCGAAAGATACTTTAGTTCATTATTTATTTAAAGACAATAAAAAATCAATGGTTTATATTTCTGATAAACCAAAGACTGGATATAGAAAGATTATTACTTCATATAAAGTATTAAGTTCTGATAAAAAAGAAAATACTTCTATTTTAGATATTAATTTAGAAACTGGTAGAACTCATCAAATAAGAGCACATTTAGCATATATTGGTCATCCCATAATAGGTGATGGAAAATATGGTAATAATCAAATAAATAAAAAATTTAATCAAAAAACACAATTATTATGTAGTTATTATATAAAATTTAATTTTAATTCAGATGCAGGTGTTTTGAACTACTTAAATGGAAAAGAAATTAAACTGGATAATATTAGCTTTATATTAACTAAAAAGCCTTAGTTTAAAACCTAAGGCTCTTACTTTTATAAAGAGGGAAAAAAGGAACGTCCCCAAATCCCTTTTAATCATTAAATATCTCGTAAAATTCTTTTTCTGTTATTTTTTCTTTTTCTAGCAATACATTTGCAACTGCATCTAATTTATCTCTGTGCTCTATTAATAGTTTTTGAGCATTTCTGTATGCTGTATCTATTAATATTTTAATTTCTGCACCTATCGCATCTTGCATCTTTTCACCATATAAAATCATTTGATTTGGATTCTCTGAATCCTTTAATGATATTGGTCCAATTGTATCACTCATTCCATAAACAGTAATCATGTCTCTTGCAATATTTGTAGCAACCTCTAAATCATTACTTGCTCCTGTTGATATATCATCTAAAACTAATTTTTCTGCTGCTCTACCACCTAATAATGCAATTAATTTTTCTTCCATTTCTGTTTTTGAAATATAGTATTTATCTTCATTGCTCTTGTACATTGTATATCCACCAGCGACACCTCTAGGTATGATAGAAACTTCTTTTATATCATTTTGTGTTTCTAAGTATCTACTTACTACTGCATGTCCAGCTTCATGATATGCTGTTAATTTTTTATCTTTTTCTGATACAACTCTACTATGTTTTTCAAGACCTACTGTAACTTTCTTAATTGCCTCTTCTATATCATCTCTAGTAATAGAATCATGTTTATTTATTGTTGCTATAATTGCTGCTTCATTTAAGATATTAGCAAGTTCTGCACCAGTAAATCCTGCTGTATCTTCTGCAATATCTTTAAAGTCAACATTTTCATCAATCTTTTTATCTTTACTATGAATTTTAAGAATTTCTTCTCTTCCTTTTTGATCAGGTGAATTTATTATTATTTGTCTATCAAATCTACCAGGTCTTAATAATGCTTTATCTAACATTTCTGGTCTATTAGTAGCTGCTAATACAATAATTGTTTCATCTGAATCAAAACCATCCATTTCTACAAGTAATTGATTTAATGTTTGGTTATTTTCTGATTCTGCTCCACTTGCATTTGTTCTTCTTGCACCTATTGCGTCTATTTCATCAATAAATACAATACATGGAGCCATCTTTCTTGCTTTTTCAAATAACTTTCTAACTCTTGAAGCACCAAGTCCTGCAAACATTTCTATAAATTCTGAACCACTCATAGATATAAATGGTACATTTGCTTCACCAGCAATTGCTTTAGCAATTAATGTTTTACCTGTACCTGGTTTACCACAAAGTAGGACTCCTCTTGGTACTTTAGCTCCCATTTTATAAAATTCTTCTGGTTTCTTTAAGAAATTAACTATTTCAACCATTTCTTCTTTTTCTTCGTCAAGTCCTGCTACATCTTCGAATCTTACATTTGTATCTTTTTCTTCGCTATCATATACCTTACCTTTATCTCCTAGACCTTGCATTTTAAATAGCATTATTATTAATGCTATCATTAATAAAGTTGGTAAAACTGTAAAAATAGTATCTCCAATAGATAATAGTGCATTAGGCTTGTTCTGGATAACTTCCATCTCATTTCCTTGCTCTGTTTTTGTCTGAATATATTCTGTAAAAGCTTGTAAACTTGGTACTATCGTAGTTTTTTCTTCTTCTTCATCTTTCAATTTTACCTTTACTGTAGTACTTCCAGTTGTTAGCTCTATTTTTTCTACTGTATTATTATTTATATTTTGAATTAATTCTGTATATGGTAATACTAATTTGTCCTTTTCTTCACCATTACTACTATAAATTAGATATGCTGCTATAGACAAAGCAATAATAATTACTAATAGTATTATAGAAGAAATCCAAAACTTTTTTGAATCATTGTTGTTATCTTTGTTCTTATTTGAATTTTCCATCAAAATGATATCCTCCTTATCTATACTTCTCCATTAGCTTCTTTTCCTACATTATTATCTTTTTCCTCTTTTTTATCATTTGATTCATCTTCTTTTTTATCTTTTTGTTCATCCTTTTCTTTTGGTTCTTGTTGTTCCTTTTCTTTTTCCTCTAATTGTTGTTTTAATTCTTTTTGTTTTTGTACTATAGTAGTTAATTCCATCTGTTGTTTAATTAGATTTTGACGTATTAAGAAAACAGCTGTAATTACATATATATAAGCAATTCCTCTATACATAATATTAAAATATTTTATTTCAAATCCAGTTGTCATTAGCACTATAGCATATATTAATAAAAGTATAATTGGTAATGTCATAGCATGTACAGAAATATTTACTAGTGCTGAAACTTTCATCCTTACTCTTAGTAGCATTGCAACAATATTACTTAACAATGCAAGAATAATTATATCTAATATACTCATAATTAAATATGTTATAAAGAATCCTAAAAATACTGTAAATGCTAAACTAATACATAATGAAATCATGTTGATACTATTAATATCATTTACAATATCCTGTTTAGTAAATTCATTTTTTCCATATATACTACCAATATCACTCATTGGTATCTCTTGTAAACCTGTTCCTGCATAACTATTTTTCAAATAAACTTTGTCTTTTAGTACAAGTACTCCTATATCATACAAATTTATTTTATCTTTATATTCGTTAATTTTAGTTTCATCTAAATCTTTTGTATCTGCAATAATTAGTACTTGGTCAGCAATATTATCTATTGTGACTGTTTCATCACTTTTAACATCTAATATTCCATTTGAATAAGAAAAATCTGGAATATCACTTGCTATAAAATTCTTTGCATTTGGAATTGTAACAACAACTTGTAAAACAGAAAATACTATTGCAATAATTACCGAAAATAGTATAGCTAATTTTAGAAAATAGAATATTCCTCTTTTCATCTCTTCTAATGCAAAATCTTGATATGAATCAAAATTAAATATACTATTTTTTATACTCTTAAAAAAACCTTGTTTTTTAGTTTTTTCCATTATCTATATAACCTCCTAACTGAAGAATCTACGTATAAAGGATTTGCATTCATTTTAACTTTTTCTCCTATTTTAAAATCTTCTCCTGTTATATCTACAGTAACATGATACATTCCGATTCTTCCTAGTATTGGATATCTTTTGTTATTTATTTCTACATATAATTTTGTATTTTTAAACAAACTCTTTATAGCTTGAATTACATCTCTTACTTTGTTTCCAAATGATAACATATCACTTGAAAGTTTCATATGGTATCCTTCTGCATAACCTGTTGGTACAATAGCAACCTTTGTTTCTTTTTTAGTTGTATATGTATTGGAATAACCTATATTCCAACCTTTTGGTAAAGTTTTTATTTCAGAAATTTCGCTTTCTAAATATCCTACTTTTTTTAGACCAAGCTTGTTTGCTACTGCAACTCTACCTAAAAAAGCAGAACCTATTCTTACTGCATCCAAATTCATCTGTGGAAATCTTATAAATGCTGAAGAATTTGATATATGTTTTATTTGAATATTAATTTTGTTTTCTTCCAACACTTTTATAACACTTAAAAATCTCTCATATTGTAGGTTTGTCCATTTTTCTTTATAAAAAGATGTTGAAAAATGAGAAAAAATTCCTTCAATTGTTGCAAATTTTTGTAATTCCTTTATATCTTTTAGTATGTTTTCTGTATCAGTATATAAATATCCATATCTTCCGAAACCTGTATCTATTTTTATATGAACTTTAGGCTTTTTATTTATCACTTTTATAATTTTAATTAATGCATCTTTTGCTTCTGAACTTCCTATTGTTATAGTAATATTATTTTTTACCATATCCTCCAGTTCTTGTTCTATTGCTGTAGATGACATCATTAAAATATCTGCTTTTATTCCAGCTTCACGTAATTTTATGGCTTCGTCTGTACTTGCAACAGCTAAATAATCTATTCCATTATCTATTAAAAAATTTGCATATTCGTTTAACCCCAAACCATAACCATTAGATTTTACAATTGCTATTATTTTTAATTTGTCATTAACACTTTTTGCATATTCTTTTATCTGTTTTATATTATGCTTTAAATCTTGCTTTTCTATAACTAAAATGCCCATCTTTTCTCCTCTTATGAACTTTAAGCTCCGTCCCTAAAGTTCAAAGCCTATCATTATTTTTTATATCTATTCATTAAAAGGCTTCTAACTCTTTTAAACACAGTTTCTGATATTTTATATAATTTATATCTTACTGGTGAGTAATCCATGTGAAGTTCTCCTATAAATTCTGTGAATTCTGCACCAAAACCTTGTTTAAATCTATATAACCCATATTGAGGATGATTCTCGTCTACAACTCCTGAAACTCCTCTTAAGTCGTATATATCATCACCTCTAGAAATTGCAAGTTTTATCATTTCCCATTGTAATAAATAATTTGGCATTAAATTTCTGTGTTCATTACTGCTTGCCCCATATAAATACCAAGTTTTATTACCATACATAATAGGTATAACTCCAGAAATTGGTTTACCATCATAATATGCCATTAATACTTTCATATGTTCTGGTGCTAATGCATCATACATTTGCTCGAAGTATTCTAATGGTCTTATCATAAACCCATCTCTTTTACCTGTTTCTATCATTATTCTATGGAAATCTTTTAAATCTTCTCTATTTCCATCTTTTACAGTAACTCCTTTTCTTCCTGCTAATCTTACATTATATCTTGTTTTTGAATGAAAAGCTTTAAATATTTCATCTTCTGTTTTTCCTTTTATATCTAATCTAAATACATATCTAGGTTGAATTTCATCTCTAAAATCTTTTGCATCATCTTTTATTTTATAACCTAATTTTGTTACTATATCTCTAAATTCTTTATCATCACTTTTTATATCTGGCTCTATTTTTAATACCATTGCATGATATTTTTTAGCTAATTCTTTTGCTCCATCTGTTAATTGTTTTAAAACTTTTTCATCGTGAATATCGCAAACCGGTCCTCTTGATGAATACATTAAATATCCGAAAATTGGTATTTTTCTAAGTAAGACACTTAATGAACCTATTATATTATTATTCTCATCTTCAGCTAAAATAACTTCATTTTTCCAAAAATTTTTAACTTTTCCCCATTCTAAAGATTGTTGAAAATTACATCTCTCATGATGTTCCAAAAATTCAGTGTATTTTTGTCTATCTTCTTCACTATTCATATCTAAAAATCTCAATTTAATTCCTCCAATGTATATCTATTTTCATTTTCATATTTTACACTAACTATCTTTTTTTTACAAGTATTTTTCCCCTATTTAAACATTTAAATAGGGGAAGTAATTAGATATGTTTGAGTAAAACTTTTTAATAAGTAATTTTGAGATATTAACAACATCTAGAATTTCCAAAGCTTGTAAATAGTAATAAGAATATGATTATAAAGAATAATATTTCGCTATCTCCACATCCACAGCACATATTTCCAAATAATCCTCCATTATTGCATCCGCAGTTTGATCCTCTATCTTCTGGCATCCTCTTCCCTCCTTTATTTGGCGAAGCCACTTTTTTATATGATATATTATGCGAATTTCATTTTTTATGTTACAATAGGTATGGATATAAAAAATAAAGAGGTGATTTTTTTGGAACTACTTGCTCCTGCAGGAGATTTTGAATGTTTAAAAGCTGCTGTTCAAAATGGTGCAGACAGCGTATATTTTGGTGCAAGCTCTTTTAGTGCTCGTGCTTTTGCCAATAATTTTGATAATGAAGCTTTAGAAATGGCAATTAACTATGCAAAATTAAGAAATGTAAAAACACATTTAACATTAAATACACTAATTACAGATAATGAATTTGAAGATGCAATAAAACTTGCAACACATGCTTATAATTGTGGTATAGATGCAATTATAGTGCAAGATTTTGGACTTGCACGTTATCTAATTAAAAATTTTCCTGACCTTGATGTTCATGGTAGTACTCAAATGACTATTCACAATTTAGAATGTGTGCAAACTTTAGAAAAATTTGGCTTTAAAAGAGCTGTTCTTTCTAGAGAATTGCCTATTTCTGAAATATATGATATTTGTCATAAAACTAATATAGAAACAGAAGTATTTATTCATGGTGCTTTGTGTCTTTCTTATTCTGGTCAATGCTTAATGTCTAGCATGATAGGCGGTCGTTCTGGAAATAGAGGCAAATGTGCTCAACCATGTAGATTGCCATATAAAGTAAAAGGTATCGATTCTTCTTTTAAATATTTGATGAGTCCTAAAGATTTATGTGGTTTAGAATTTATTCCAAATCTAATTGATGCTGGGGTTACTTGCTTTAAAATAGAAGGTAGAATGAAAAAGCCAGAATATGTTGCTACAGTTACAAGAATTTACCGTAAATATATAGATAAATACATAAATAAAGAAGATTACGAAATAGATCAAAAAGATGTAGATGATTTACTTCAAGTGTTTAATAGGGGAGGTTTTTCATCTGGTCATCTTAAGAACTCTCCTAATACTGATTTTGTTTATCCAGAAAAACCTAATAATGCTGGGATATATATAGGTAATATTTCTAATTATTCTGCACATAAAGGATATGTGTCTTTTACATTAAAAAATAGTCTTTCCATTGGAGATATTATTTCATTTGATAATGAGCATAAAAAATATACTGTTTCTGAGTTAATGAAAAATGGACTAAATCTGGCTTCAGCAGATGTAGGTGACAAAGTTACTATTGGTAGAATGAAAGGAAAAATATCTATTGGTGCAAAAATATATAAATTAACAAGTAAAAGTTTATTTAGTACCGCAAATTCTTCTTTTACTAATGCTGAAAATATCAAGACTTATTTAAATGCAAACATCTCAATCAAAGAAGGTGAACCAATTGTATTAAAAGTTTCTACTATTAATAGTAATGATAGTATATATAATAATATTACAGTTACAGAAAAATCTGAAAGCATGCCTGTTCAAGCAATTAATAAACCTTTAGATATAGAAAGAATTATTACACAATTAAAAAAGACTTCTAATACACAATTCGAATTTAACGATATTAATGTTCAGCTAGACCCGAATTTATTTATACCTAATATAAGTATTATAAATGAGCTTAGAAGACAAGCTTTAGCTAATATAGAAACATGTGCTATACAAAAATTCAAAAGAAATTTAGATATAAAATATTCTCCAGCTAACAGTGTTGCACCACAAATTACACAAAAGGGTATATCAGTTTGTTTTAATATTCTGGATGACACATTAGATTATACAAAGCTTAATAATTTTAGTAACGCATATATCCCTTTAAAATATTTTTATAATAATAAATATTTTGAGATTATTAATACAATTGCTAAAAAAGCTGATATCTATGTATATATGCCAATTATTATTCGTGGTAACTATAAGAATTTATTAGCAAATTATTTAAGAGCTGCTATAGAAAACTTTGATGTTAAAGGTATTGTTTTTTCTAATATAGGAAATGTTGAATATTTAAAATTTATTAAAGAGCAATATGGCAACAAATTAAAATTAATATCAAATTATACTTTAAATGTTTTTAATGATAATACTATAAAAGAGTTACTTGATTATGACATTGATTTAATAGAAATTTCTCCAGAACTAAATAAAACTAATATCTCATCACTTTGTAATTCTTATGGCGATAATATAGAAGTATTTGCATATGGAAAACTTCCGGTAATGAATACAAATTACTGCTTTTTAGGTAAATCAAATAAATGCTATCCAAATTGTGATAAAAAATGTTTTGATACTTCTAAAAAATATGCTTTAGTTGATAGATTAGGTTTTGAATTTAGATTTATTCCTGATAATATTCAGACTATTACAACTGTTTTTAATAGCAGAATTACATCAATTGAAACAAAAGATTTTAATGTAAAGTCATGCAGAATTAATATTTTAGACGAAAATATTGATGAAATTAATGAAGTTATACATACAGTTTCAAAGGGAAATAGATTAGAAGGAAATATGTATACAAACGGTAATTTAAATAGAGAAATTTAGGGATTTGGGGACGTTCCTTTTTTCCCTATATAAACAACGAAAGACCATCTCTCGCAATAGATGGTCTTTCGTTTTAGTAGTTTTGGAAATAATTAATAATTATTCCTTTCTAAATACTTTGTGGCAACATTTGCAACAGCGATATTTGTAGCACCACTTACCCCTTCGGGGTCATAAGTAAAAAGCACCGTTTTACTGCCATCGGGACACTTTACTGTAACTTTCATTATTGTAATTGTTATTGGATGGCCATCATTCGATTTAAGGTAATAAATACCTTCTCCAAGCGATTTCTCTTCACTTAAAGTATAACTCACATCGCCTACTCTAAATTCTACACTCTCCATGTTGTCCTTTCTGCCAATCGGTTGTACATCTAACCGCATGGACTTTGTTGCAATTTACTATTTCTACATTTGTTATTATACGTTATTTTCATAAATAGTCAAATAAATTTATATAGGATTACTGCTTAATTTAATTATTAAATCCATATTGTCGTCTTTTGCAGCTTTATTTTTTCTAATAGCTCCACATTTTTCACATCTAAATACAATTACATAACCCTTTTTAGAACTTAATTCTATCCCAATTGGTTTTAAAATTCCATGACATGTTTCTGCTCTGTCTCCTGGATTTATATCTACATGTTTAGAATATAAACAATATGGGCAATGATTTCTGCAAGAATATTCTAATTTAGGTACTAATTTTCCACAGTGTTCGCAAATAAATTCTTCATCTATTTCTGTAAATTTGCTATCTTTTAACATAATTAACTCCTAGTATTTAAAATCTCCATTTCCTAAAAATTCCCTTAATAAAGAATTGGTTGGTATTAAATCTTTTGGTATTTCCTCAAAATATTGTAAAATTTCGCATAATCTTTTTGCTTCTGAATATTCTGGCTCTGAACTATCAATTTCCTTTAATAGTGGTAATGCCATCGTTTTTAATACTGACATTTCATATACCAAAGAAGTATTAAACATAACATCTGCTTGTTCTTGATAAGGGAATATATTTTTTTGTTCTCCTCTATTTACAGATGGCCACATTCTTAAAGTATGAAGCGCAGAATATCCTCTGAATTGATAATCTCTTACTATTCTTCTTATTAATCTTGAATCTGTTGTTGATATTCTATTAAAATAATCAATATTTAATACAGTTAATGCACTAATATATATTTTAAACTTATTTTCTTTTGGAATACTCTCTGTTAACTTATCATTTAAACAGTGGATTCCCTCTATTACAAGTACATCATTTTTGTTTAATTTTAATTTATCTCCTCTATACTCTTTATGCCCTGTATGAAAATTAAATGATGGTGTTTCTACTTCTTCACCATTTAATAAACTTAGAATTTGATTATTAAATAAGTTCATATCTATAGCATTTATATCTTCAAAATCATAATTTCCATTTTCATCTTTTGGAGTATCTTCTCTTTCTACAAAATAGTTATCAACTGATATTGTAACTGGTCTTAATCCATTTAGTTCTAGTTGCAGACCTAACCTTTGTGCAAAAGTCGTTTTCCCAGAAGATGATGGCCCTGCAATTAAAATAACCTTTGCATTTCTATTTTGTGCTATTTTGTCTGCTATTTGAGAAATCTTTTTCTCGTGCAAAGCTTCATCTAATAAAACAATATGTTTTGCTTCTCCATTTTGAACCTTTGTATTTAACTTATATAATGTATTTATATCTAATAATCTATGTATATTTTCGTAATCTTGAAGTGCTGATAATAATTTAGGATTATCTACAAATGGTTGTAATTTAGTTATATCCTTTCTATTTGGATATCTTACGATAAAACCATGCTTATATTTTTCTAATTTAAATATTTTCATGTATTTTGTAGAAATTGGCATGACCCCATAATAATAGTTATAATAATCTTCGCAATAATATAAAGTGACATGATCTCTTTCTTTTATATCTTTTTGTAGTATTCCTTTTAGTGTCTTATTTTTTTCATAAAACTCATCAGCTTCTTCTTTGGTCATTATAACTTTTGTAATTGGTAAATCTTCTTTAACTATTTCATTCATTCTGTTACTTACTGCCTCTAGCATTTCATCCGTAACTTTCATATTATCAATTTCAAAAAACATAGAATTTGATAATTGATAATCAACTGTTAGTAGCGCTTTTGGATATACTTCTGAAAATGCTTTTGCCATTATATAACTTAATCCTCTTATATAGATTCTAAGTCCATCTTTGTCTGATATATCTACAAATTTTATATTACTATCCTCTTTTAAGACGTGGTTTAACGATTGTATTTGATTATTGCAAATACATGCAATAACATGTTCATTACATTCTTCTTTAAACACATCAATTACTTTTTGTGGCTCTTGTATCTCCATAGTTTTATCTTTATATGTTATTTTCATAGCATTCTTCCTTTCGTTTTTACTGCATAATATTTTATATTATATTATTATTTAAGTCAAACTATTCTTAAAATCTGGAACATATTCTTCTTCATGTTCACCTAAATCTTGCATATATCCATTTTCTATCCCAATTTCATATATATAATCTTCTATTTGTTTGTATTCTTCAGTACTTATTTTTCTATTAAGCTCTAGTATATTTTTTGCTTTATACGTTGGAAAATATTGCGCCATAATACTTACATAAACTTCTTTTCCAATATTATCTATAATCCACTTTAAAACCTTTTTACTATTCTCGATTTCGTTTGGTAAGATTAAATGCCTTATTATTAAACCTCTTTTTATTATTCCATTTTCATCTAATTGTGGTGGTCCAACTTGTTTATACATTTCTGCTACTGCTTTTGATGTTACCTCAAAATAATTATTTATATTTGAATATTTTTCACCTAATTTATTATTAGCATATTTAAAATCTGGCAGATACACATCTATATATCCCTCTAATGAGTTCACTGTTTCAATGTTCTCATATCCGTTTGAATTATATATTATTGGTATTTTTAAGCCTTCAGCCTTTGCTATTTTTATCGCTTCTATAATATGATAAACATACATTACTGGTGTTACTAAATTTATATTATGTGCACCTTTTTTTTGTTGGTCTAACATACTTTGAGCTAAAAAACTTATATCTACTTCTTGTCCCATTCCTTCTTGACTTATTTTATAGTTTTGACAAAATACACAATTAAAATTACAGTTTGAAAAAAATATTGTACCAGAACCATTTGTACCACTTATACATGGTTCTTCAAACTGATGTAATGATACTAACGATATTTTTATTTTGTCTGTGGCTTTGCATCTTCCTACTTTTCCTTCTAATCTATTTATTTTGCACATATGTGGACATAGTTTACATTCTTTTAATTTTTCTAACATTTTGCTTCCTTTCTTTTTACGTCTATTAATTATTATACCTTAAATTAATCAAGAAATGAAGAGGCAAGATATAATATATCTTTGCCCCTTCATTCTTAACATTCGCTGTGTTTACGCGGAAATAGTTAACACTGCTGGATTAACAGTTCCTGGTCCAGAATAATTCCATTTAGAATTATAGTATTTCCGGAATTCTTCCCCATACTGCCACACTCTTGAAATTATACTTGCTGCGGCTCCATACATAAATCCAGTGACACCATCTACATCAGCCAAATTGGAACATCTGTCCCAGATTTCTGATATTTTCATACCATATTTTTGGATTAAGTACTCCATGTACTGAGTCCATATTATAGTGTAGCGTATGACAGCTTTGCTATAAGCATCTTCACTGTTTACACGTTTACACGTTTCCCATATTTCTGTTTCTTTCACCGAAAATTCACCATTCTTCTGGAATTTTCTTATCTTTTCCAGTACTACCTTATGGCGACATTCTTTTTTCAAGCTCTTTGCACGTTTCCTAATGTACTCAGGAGAATGAATATATTCTTCCCACTCTTTTTCCCAAAGTTCATGAGTCATATCACAAGATGTTTCATACATTTCATAGATGTGGTTCACATTCCATTCATAAACCGTCATCGAGAACTCATTAAAACTTATCTCAACACCTTTTACTCCATACATATTGTTGTACGGACTAAAGCACCTGGATATAGTCTTCAGAAATTCTTTGATATGGTCGCCGGCAATAGCTTCTGCCTTTATGATTCCATCTTTAAGTGATGAAATTACTAAGCATTCATTCTGGTAATTTCTGAACCATAGCTCCTTACTGTAGCTTGTAATCTTTTCAAATTCAAAACTAGTAGTAAATGAATCAAAAAATTTAAATACTTCACTTGGTCCCTCTTTCAGTGGAGCAGGTTTTTCACAAATCTGCGTATCTTCCGCAACATTTTTTACTTCTTTAGAAGTCTTTAATGCTTTCATCAGCATACAGATTATATTTTTCCTGCCTTCTGATTTTGTAATAATTACAGAGATATTTCGATAAGCAATTTTAATTTTGTCAACTTTGAAATTGCTCTGCTTTGAAAAGCAACCTGCAACAATCTCTGCGACTCTGTGAAGTGACACAGAATAGTCAAAAGCCAGACACGCCACACCTTCTTCATACGATGTGAGTTTAACATCAGTTTTATCGATATTCTCGAACGTCCGTGTCTGAAACACAAATCCTCCATCTGATGCATTTCCTAAGTAGACCAGCTTTGTTACTTCTTTCCGTTCCTTTCTCATTATGTTTAACCCCTTTCAAATGTTTTTTCATGATGACGTGTAATTAAAATATCTTTTACACAAAAAACATCACTTATAGTTATTATACTACTTTTATTTACATAAATCAATTTTAATAAAGTCATACATTAGCTATATATTAAAACTCTACAATAAATCTATTCAGATTTTCTCCTAGATTTATTGTACATTTATTTTTGATTTCACTTTTTGGGATTACATACATCTTTAAATCTGCATTTAGTATAAATAGATAATCTATATTGGTATTTATTAACGTTTTATATTCTTTTCCTTTTGTTCCTCCACAGCTTTTTAACGAAACTTGATATATGTTATTTTTAGTTTTACACCCTGTAGCCTTTACCTGTACTTTATCTAGCTTTCCGTCCTTTTCTATAACTAAATCATAATCTTGTGTATCATTTAAAGGAATAGATACTACATATCCGTTAGTTGAAAAATATGCTATTGCCATCCCCAGTCCTGAATTTCCCTTTTCTTTATTAGAAAAAAATTTCATAGCGCTCCTTCGAACTTTTGTTTGTTTTTAACTTTAAAAATAAAATACAAGTCTAGCTTGTACTTTATTGGTGGGCAGGGATGGATTCGAACCATCGTACTCAAATGAGAACAGATTTCTTACTACTATAGTTTTCACTACCATATACATGTTTGTAGTCTGGACTTTCTCTTTATCTTAAAATTAAGATACCAGGTATAAAGTCTCTACACTCGGAAATTTCTTTCCTAGCTCGGGATTGTCATCAGCCTTACTGTTAAGAGTTCCCCGAATTAGCCCGGTGTTCATCATATAATCACTTATATGAGCTGCAAGTTTAGGTTTTTGATAAACCAAAGACCACAGTCTGCCGCCTTTAGCCACTCGGCCACCTACCCATGTTATTAAATTAAAATGGTGCTCCCTCAAGGATTTGAACCTTGGACCCACCGGTTATGAGCCGGTTGCTCTGACCAACTGAGCTAAGGGAGCCTGTCGACGAAATTTAGTATACTATTTTTAATATAATATGTCAATAGTTTTTTTATTATTTTTTCATTTTTTTATTAAAACATTTCATTTATATTCAAAAATACTATATCACCTAGAAAAAAGGTAATATAGTATTTTTTGGTATATATCTACATAACTTTATCTATAATTTTAATTTTCAGTTTTTCCTTCTGGAAGTGCTGGAACTTCAAGAACAACTCTTATACTCATAATATATTTAATTGTTCTTACAAATTTACTATTTTTAAATCTTTGCCATAAGCTTGGTTTTGCCTCAAATGTTTCTGCTACATATTGTTCTTGTTGTAGTTTTTCTACTTTTTGAATCGTTTCTACTTTTGGTTGTTGTTTTACATTTTCTACTTTTGAAGGTTCAGCAATTGCAGCAACATTAACTTTCTTCTCTTTCTTAGCTTTTACTTTCTTAGCTTTTTGAACTGGTTCCATAACAGGTTCTACTTGTTCTTCTACTACATCTTCTACTGGTGCTGGTATTTCTTTTAATGCATCTGCTATTTCAAGTCCAATATAACTTAATGCTTTTGATCTATCTTCTATTCTTTCCATATCTATTTCAATATGTAAATTTGATTCCAAATTAGATATTCTTGCTTTTAATAGTTTTAACGCATCTTTATAATGTTCTGTCTCTTTGCTTCTGCTTCTTCCGATTATTAATAAAGTATTTATTATATCTTCATCAAAATCATCTTGAGCTTCTTTAACTGCTTCTTTCCAATTCCTTTCTTTTGTTTCTACTTTTTTTAGAAGTTCCTTTAATTTTCCTCCTAAACTTATGTTTAATTCTCTTTGTCTTATTAAAGTCTCTATTTGCTTAGTATTATCTTCAAATTGGCTTGTTGCAAATTCAACTAAATCAAAAGCAGCATTATAAACACTTGCAGGGAAATTTTGCTTCTTTGGATACTCTACCAAATATGTTTTTATAGCTTCTACTAAATCCTTAAAATAAGTGTCATCATCTAATTGGATGATTTGTTTCTTACTCTTAGGATTAATCATTTTATGAACTTTTTCTATATTTGATAATATCTTCTCCTCAGTTATTACCATTCTAACATTTACTATGCCAGATCTAGACATGTAAATTCCCTCCTTCATCATACGTAAATTCCAAAAACTAAGTTTATTATACATCTTTCTTTATAATTCTACAATAATATTGCCTTTAATTATTTATTTCATTTTTGTAATATTGTCGTAATATTATTGTAATATTATTTCATTATACCTGATATTGCTATCTTTTCTATTTCTTTATACATTGATTGGATATCTATATTTTTTTCGGTTTTTAGTTTGTATATTAAACATGAACTGGTAAGACTAAATATCTCGGAAGCGATAATTTCTGGAGACCTATCTATAATTTCTCCTTTTGCTATTCCTTCCCTAACGATTTTTTCTACTATATTTAAATATTCAAACACATATTGTCTGCTTCTTTTATTTCTTTCTTCTTTGCCCCACATTTGACTAAGAATAATTGTAATTAGACTCTCATATTTTACTATTACTTTAATTTGAATTAAAATAATAGCTCGTATTTTATCTATGTAACTTGAAACTTTATCTGTCTTTATTTGGATACTATTTTTTAAAAGTTTCATTCCTTCTTCTACTAAGAAATTGAATATTTCTTCTTTACTAGAAAAGTGATAATACAAAGTTCCCTTTGCTACTCCTACAGTTGCAGTTATTTCCTCTATACTTGTAGCTTCATATCCCTTATCTGCAAATAATTGCATAGCTGTCTCAAATATTTTTCTTTTTGTCTTATTCATTAACATATCTCCTATTTCTTTTGAATTTTAATATAAAGAAATTTCTAATTTTAGTCCATCTACTTACTTTAACAACTAAATAAAATTTATTTGGATCTCTTTCTTCCATTGCTTTCTCCTTTGTATAAGTTCTTTTTTAGTTTACTATAATTCTTCTTTTTTATCAATACACTTCTTCTAATTTTCCAATTAAATCTATACCCTCTTCGCCTATAATTTTAGCTGTAACTATTTTATTTTGCAAATTTTCTGCATTTTCTTTAATTTTTACCATTATATAATTCGTAGTATGCCCTTTATAATATCCATCCTCAAATTCTTCTATTAACACTTTTAAGTTAGTGTTAATATATCTTTTATTTTGATCTTTTTCATTTTTATCAGATAACTCTATTAATTTTCTACTTCTTTCTTCTTTTATATTACCATCAACTTGATTAGGCATTTTCTCTGCTTTTGTTCCATGTCTTGGTGAATATTTAAATACATGCATTTTATAAAAAAAGATATTTTTTAAGAACTCATAAGTAGTATTAAATTCTTCATCCGTTTCTCCAGGAAATCCAACAATTATATCTGTAGTTAGTGCAACATTTGGATATGCCTTTCTTAATAATTCAGTTGCTTTTTTAAATTCTGTGGTAGTATAATGCCTATTCATTCTTTTTAAAGTTGCATCACATCCACTTTGCAATGATAAATGAAAATGATCACAAATTTTATCTAATTTGCTTAATCTATTAATAAAATCTTCTGTAATTAATGTTGGCTCTAATGAGCTTAAACGAATTCTTTCTATTCCTGCTATCTTATTTAATTCTTCTAATAAATCTATTAAACCAATATCTTCTTCTAAATCTTTTCCGTATGATGCAACATGAATTCCTGTAACTACAATTTCTTTAATTCCTTTTTTAGCTAATTCTGTTACTTCTTTTTTTACATTTTCTATCTTCCTACTACGTATACGTCCTCTTGCATACGGAATTATACAATATGTACAAAATTGATTACATCCATCTTGGACTTTTATTGCTACTCTATTTTTGTCTGTATAATTCACACTTCCAAAATCGACAAATTCTTTTTGATGCATTACATCTGATATATGTTCTTGTGGCTTTTTATTGGCTAATGCCTCTTCTACATATTTAACTATTTCTGTCTTTTCACTTATACCTAATATTAAATCTATATCTTTTATCTCTTCTAATTTATCTGCTGCTACTTGTGCATAGCAACCTACTGCAACTACAATCGCATCTAGATTTAACTGTTTTGTTCTTCTAATCATTTGTCTTGACTTTTTATCTGAAATGCTAGTTACTGTACAAGTATTTATTACATAAACATCTGCTTTTTCAGAAAATTCAACTAATTCATAGCCATTTTCTAAGAAAGCTTGAATCATTCCATTTGTTTCATATTGATTTACTTTACACCCTAATGTATAAAATGCTACTTTCATTTTCCTTCCTCTCTCTTACATTTAATCGCTATTATATCAGTAAAATTCATTTTTTTCAACAGGGAAATAAGAACAGGGAAATGGGGACGTTCTTTTTTTCCCTAATAAAAAAACAGGCTATTTTAATCCACTATAAAATAGCCTACGTTAAAATCCTGGATTTATCCGGGATTTTAACAACGTCCCCAAATCCCTGCCTGTCAAATCCCTGTCCAAATCCCTGTCTTCTATTTTCTAAATATTCTTAAAGCATTTAATACTGTAAGTAATGTAACTCCTGTATCAGCTAATACTGCAAGCCATATTGGTGCTGTTCCAAATAAGCCTACAATTAACACAACAAGTTTTGCAAGTAATGAAAATGTTATATTAAATTTTACTATCCTCATTGTTTTTTTAGCAATTCTTATTATTGTTGGTAAGATTGAAATGTCGTTAGATATTAAGATTCCATCAGCTGTGCTATTTGCAATTTCTGAGCCTGTTCCCATGCTCATTCCAAAATCGGCTGTTGCAATTACTGGACTATCATTAATTCCATCCCCTAAAAATGTTACTTTCTTCTTATTTGCTTGTAATTCTCTTACTTTGTTTAATTTTTCTTGTGGTAATAATTCTGCATATACTTTTGATATTTTTAATTTATCTGCAATATTCTTAGCAGCCTTTTTATTGTCACCTGTTAATATTGCAACATCTTTTACTCCTGCCTCTTTTAAATTATCTACTATATTTTCTACATTTTCTCTTAATTCTTCTTTTAATGTTATATATCCTACAATTTGTTTGTCTACTGCAAGTGTAATAGTATTATCAACATATTCTGCTGTATTTACATCGTATTTTTCCATTAGTTTCTTATTTCCAAATAAAATTTCTTTTCCGTTTATAATCCCATATAAACCATGTCCAGAATATTCTATATAATCTTTTACTTCTAATTTTTCTATGTCTTTTTTATAGTTTGCAACTGCTGTTGCAATAGGATGATTAGATAAACTTTCTATACTGTAAATATATTCTAACATTTCATTTTCTGAAATTTTTGTTGCTTCTAATTTATCTATAACCATTTTTCCTGTAGTTAATGTTCCTGTCTTGTCAAACGCAATTATATCTGTTTTTGATAAATTTTCTATATGTTTTGTTCCTTTTATAATCATTCCTTTTTTAGAAATCGCGCCTATACAAGAGAAAAATGATAATGGTATAGAAATTACTAAACTACATGGGCAAGATGCTACTAAGAAGAACAATGCTAAGTCTATCCACTTATCCATACTTGCACCTAATATTAATGGAATTATTACTAATAAAACTGCAATTGCTATCACAATAGGTGTATATATTTTAGAAAATTTAGTAATAAACTTTTCTGTCTTTCCTTTATTAGTAGTTGCTTCATATACTAAATCAATTATTTGTGAAGCCATAGAATCTTTATATTCTTTTTCTGCTTTAATATAAATTGCACTATTTAAATTTATACTTCCAGAAATAACTTCATTATTCTTTTCTGCTTTAACAGGTTTGCTCTCTCCTGTAATTGGTGATGTATCTATTTGAGATGTACCAGCTGTAACTATTCCGTCAACAGGAATTTTTTCACCAGGTTTTACAAGTAAGATGTCACCTATTTTTACATCCTCTACTTTAACAACATTTACAGTATCTCCATCAACTAAATTAGCATTATTAGCTTTAATTTTAGTTATATCTTCTATGTTTTTATTAGATCTAGCTTCCGCAAATTCTTCTAAGAATTCGCCTAATTTAAATAATAATACAACCAAACAACTCTCTGGATAATCACCTTTTATAAATGCTCCAATTATAGCTATTGTCATTAATGTACTCTCTTCGAAATTAAACTTAACTAAATTTTTTATTCCTTCTATTAATAAATCATAACCTGCAAATAATACTGCTACTAAATATATCCAAATTTTATATGATGTTAAAGCCGGAATAAATCCAATACCAAATAGAACTAATGAAAGTATATAAAAAACTATTTTGCTTTTATTTTTTTCCTTAACTTCACATTCTTCATGATTATGACTACAACATGCCATGCTTTTCTTCCTCCTCTAAAATATGATCTAATGCCATTTGTATAATAAGTTCTATGTGCTCATCATCTAAACTATAAAAGATTTGTTTTCCTTCTCTTCTAAATTTTACTAATTTACTATTTCTTAAAAGCTGTAATTGATGAGAAACTTGTGATTGATTTAACCCTAGTAATTCGCATAAATCACACACACATAATTCTTCTTTTAATAAACTACAAATTATTTTTAATCTAGTTTCATCTGAAAATAGTTTAAACATATTAGATAATTTTTGATATTCATTAGCCTTTGGTTCTAATGATTTAACATTGTTTATTTTATTTAAATGTGGACAGTTTTCTGCACACACTAATTTTTCTTCTTCCATTTTTACCTCCTCCTATATCATATGAACATCTTTTCATATGATTACTTGTTCATATGATAAATCAAAAAAAATAATCTGTCAAGATATAACAGATTATTTTTTTAATTATTCTTCATCTTTTTTTGTTTCTTCAGAAGCTTCTTCTTTAACTTCTTCTTTAACTGGCTCTTCAGTTTTTGGAGCTTCTTCAGTTTTAACTTCTTCTACTGGTGTAGCTTCTGTTTCAACTGTTTTAGCTTCTTCTACTGGAGCTTCAACTTTTTCTTCTACTACTGGTTCTTCTTCTATAGCTGCTTTTACTGTAATTTCTTTATCTTCAATTCTTGCACCAATTTGTTCTTTAGTCTTAGCAGCTTTACCAACTCTGTCTCTTAAGTAGTATAATTTAGCTCTTCTTGCTCTACCTACTCTTACTAATTCTACTTTTTCTACTAATGGTGAATGAATTAAGAATGTTTTTTCTACACCAACACCAGAAGCTATTCTTCTAACTGTGAATGTAGCATTTAGTCCTCCACCTTGTTTTTTAATAATAATTCCTTCAAATACTTGGATTCTTTCTCTGTTTCCTTCTTTTATTCTTTGGTGAACTCTTACAGTATTTCCAACCTTAAGAACTGGTATCTTCTCTTTTAGATGCTCATGCTCTATTGATTTAATGATATCCATTATTTACTTCCTCCTTCTTTTAAATTTTTATATTCACTTAACATTTTTTGTTCTTTATCAGATAATTCAATTTCCTTTAATAAATCTGGTCTTTTTAAATATGTATTTATTATTGACTGGTCTCTTCGCCATTCCTTAATATTTTCATGATGTCCAGAAAGCAATACTTCTGGAACTCTTTTACCTAAAAATACTTCTGGCCTAGTATATTGTGGATATTCTAGCAAACCATTTGTAAAAGATTCTTCTTGTACAGAATCCTCTTTTAAAACTCCTTCTACATATCTACTAACACTATCTATCAAAACCATTGCTGGTAGTTCCCCACCAGTTAATACATAATCACCTATCGAAATTTCCTCATCTACGATTTCATCAATTACTCTTTGGTCAATACCTTCATAATGTCCACAAAGTAATATGATATTTTCTTCTTTAGCTAAATCTTGTACCATTTGTTGATTTAAAGTCTTGCCCTGTGGTGACATATATATAACTTTAGCATTTGGTTCTTTAACAAAACAATATGCATCATATACAACTGTTGGTTCCATAACCATTCCAGCACCACCACCATAAGGAGTATCATCTACTTTTTTATGCCTATTTTTAGAAAAATCTCTAATATTTATTAAATTAATATCTATTAGTCCTTTTTCTTTGCCTCTCCCAATAATACTTTCATCTAATGCTGAAAACATTTCTGGAAAAAGAGTTAAAACATTAAATTTCATTCTTCCTCCTATATTAAACCTGGAATAAGATTAATTATCATTTTCTTATTTTTTAAATCAACTTCTTTTACAACATCTGCTATAGTGGGAATTAATATTTGTTTTCCGAGATTGTCTTTTACTACATATACATCATTACTACCAGTTGGAAATACGTCTTCTATTTTACCTAAATATTCATTTTTATCTGTATAAACATCAAGACCTATTAAATCTACAATATAATATGTATCTTCTCCTAAGTCTTCTTGACTTTCTTTTTCTGTTTTCAAATAAAAATTTCTATATTTTTCGGCTTCTTCTATAGAATCTATTCCCTCAAGTTTTAGTAAGACTTGATTTTTATTATATCTTACCTGTTCTATTTTGATTTTTTTAAGTTCATTTTTTAATTGTATATATACATACTTTAAATCTTCAAATTTGCCAATATCATCTGTAAAAGGATTTACTTTTACAACACCTTTTAAACCATTTGTATTAACAATTTGTCCAATCTCTATATATTCCATATTAACCCCTTTTAGTTAATGAATTCAATTGTAACTTTTTTGTTTTCTTTTGATGCTACAGATTTCATTATAGCTCTAACTGCTCTTGCTACTCTACCTTGTTTTCCTATAACTTTACCCATATCATCTTCAGCAACTTTTACTTCGTATACAACTGATTTTTCACCATTTAATTCTTTTATAGATACTGCATCAGCATTATCTACTAAATTTTTTATCATTATTTCTAAAACTTCTTTCATTTGTTTATCCTCCTGTCATTAATCCTTGTTTGCTAAGTCTATTAATTTTTTAACTGTATCTGTAGGTTTTGCTCCATTTTTAATCCATGTTGCAACAGCTTCTTTGTCTAAAACTATTGTTGATGGTTTTGTCATTGGGTCATATGTTCCTACTTTAGCTATAACTTTTCCATCTCTTGGACTTCTAGAGTCTGCTACTACTATATGATAAAAAGGTGCTTTTTTCTTTCCTTCTCTTTGTAGTCTTATTTTTACCATTTATTTCACCTCCTAAAAATCTAAGTAATCTATTATTAATTATTATTAATAATCTACATTTTAAAATCTTTTAAGTCATTCATATTTAAGTTTTTCATCATGTTCCTCATTCCTTTACCTGACTTAATTTTTTTCATCATTTTTTGTGTTGTTTCGAATGAAGTCATGAATCTATTAATTTCTTGTACTGATGTTCCACTACCATTTGCAATTCTTTTTCTTCTACTTGCATTTAAAAGTTTTGGATTTCTTCTTTCTCCAGTTGTCATTGAACAAATAATAGCTTCTATTTTATCAAATTCTTTATCATCTACTTTAATATTTTTTAGTTGATTCATTCCCGGAATCATTTTTAATAAAGATGAGAAAGAACCCATTTTCTTTACTTGTCTTAGTTGTGCTAAATAATCATTTAAATCGAAACTTTGCTTTCTTAATTGTTCTTCCATTTTCTTAGCTTCTTCTTCGCTAAATGATTCTTCAGCTTTTTCTATTATAGAAAGTACATCTCCCATTCCTAAAATTCTTGATGCCATTCTGTCTGGATGGAATGGTTCTATGTCACTTAATTTTTCTCCTGTTGCTATATATTTTATTGGTTTGCCTGTTACTTTTTTTACTGATAATGCTGCACCACCACGTGTATCACCATCTAACTTAGTTAAGATTATTCCATCTATTCCTACTTTTTCGTTAAATGTTGTTGCCACATTTACAGCATCTTGACCTGTCATACTATCTACTACTAATAAGATTTCTTGTGGTCTTACATTTTGTTTTATATTTTGTAATTCTTGCATTAAGTCTTCATCTATTTGAAGTCTACCTGCAGTATCTAGTATTATTACATCATTTAGTTTTTTTATTGCTTCGTCTATTGATCTTTTAGCTATATTTACTACATTTTTAGAAGTTTCATCACTAAATACTGGAATGTTTAATTGTTTACCAACAACTTGAAGTTGTTTTATAGCTGCTGGTCTGTATACATCACATGCAACCAATAGTGGTTTTTTTCCTTGTTTTCTTAACACATTTGCAAGCTTACCTGCTGTTGTTGTTTTACCAGAACCTTGCAAACCTATTAACATTATTACAGTTGGAGCATTTGGTAAAAATGTAATTTTACTTTCTGTTCCTCCTAATAGTTCTACTAATTCGTCTTTAACTATTTTTATAACTTGTTGGCCAGGCGTTAAAGATTTTAAAACATCTTGACCTAAAGCTTTTTCTTGGATTACAGCTATAAATTCTTTTACTATTTTATAGTTAACATCTGCCTCTAGTAATGCAAGCTTAACTTCTCTTAACATATCTTTTAAATCAGCTTCTGTAACCCTTACTTTTCCTTTAAATTTATTTGTTATACTTTGTAATTTAGAAGATAATCCTTCGAAAGCCATTATTTTCTCCTTACCTTAAATTAATTTTTTTAAGTCTTTTTTTATTGATTCTAGTGTTTTCTTATCTTTTATATTTAAACTATCTAATCTAGAAATAATACTATTAACTAGTTCTTCTTGTTTTTGCATTTTCTTCATAAGACCTAATTTGTTTTCTAAATCATATAATTTTGTTTCCCCACTTTTTATATTATCTCTTACTGCTTGCCTTGTAATATTATAATTTTCTGCAATTTCTGATAAAGAAAAATCATTGTTATAATATTCATCTAATATCTCGAATTGTTTTTCAGTTAAAGTATTTTTATAAATCTGAGATAATATACTTATTTCTATGTTTTTTTCCATCATTACACCTTCTCTTTTTGTAATGCTATTATACTTTACACTATTTTAGTGTAAATGTCAAGAGCTTTACAGCAAAAAAATCGGGATTTAAGGAACGTCCCCAAAATCCCGATTTGGAAAAAACGTCCTCAAAACCCCAAAATTTCTAAAACAAATTCCTTATTAATAAACTTTCTTTATCTTCTATATGATTTATCACATACACACAGTCATCAAGTTGTGGTACAGCTTGGTTATATTCTTCTACATCTATATTTCCTTTAATTAATGTTAGTTGTCTTGCTACTTTTTCTAATTCGTTATGTTCTATATAACAAGATAACAGGTTTAATTTTGAATTCCATTCTTGTTCTACTTTTGTTATTTCGTCATTTATTTTATTTACATCTTTATCTTCTTTTAACATTTCATTTCTTAAATTTCCTAAACTGTCATTTATACTAAAAAAAACTTTTTTAGTATAATTATTACTTAGTAAATCCATACTAATTATTAAAATAACTACTAAAATGCACACAATAATCTCTTTATACATTTTTGTTTTTCCTTTCTTTTGCTTGGCAGAAAAATTGCCCTTCTCCATCTATTGTTACTACCAAAGCATCTTTAGATTTTATTTTGAATTTAGCCACTTGTTTTTCTAACCATTTTTCATCTTTTCCTAATTTTCTTAAATTTTCTTTCATAATTACACCATCTATAACTAAATCATAAGAAATTCCTTCATATTCAGGTTCTAAATTAAAATCTTTTACTACCACATTTCTCTTTTCTGCTTTTGGAATAACAGTTATTTGCCCACTTGTTTCTAATATTGCATACTCTACATCTCCAATATTAAAAATGTTGTTTGAACGTAATCTTTCTTCTAATTCATTTATAGTAAACCTTTCTTTTTTTAATATTTTTTCATCAATTCTTCCTCTGTAAATTAAAATAGATGGTTTACCACATATTATCTCTCTAAATTTCAGACTTTTCATATTAAGAACCGAAATTATCAAATGCATTACAAGTAAACCTAAAATAGGAATCAAACCATTTAATATAGGTATTCCAACATCAGACATAGGAATTGACGCTAAATCTGCAATCATTATAGAAATAGCAAGTTCAAATGGCTGTAATTGTCCTATTTCACGTTTTCCCATTAACCTCATAACTAATAAAACAAATATGTATATAATTATGGCTCTAAAAAAATTTGATAACATAATATCACCTACTTAGATTTTCAATTTTATTATGCCATTTTTTATTTTTTTTATACATTTTGAATAATTATTTAACTTGTGTAAATAATACTATTATGAAACCAATTTAAGGAGGTTTTATATTATGGCTGATAGTCAAATGAATGTAAAAGGAAATTCAACAACAAGTACCATGGGACAAATACTATGGAGATTAGTAACATCTGCTGTAGTTCTAGCTATAACTGCTTTTTTCACTCCTGGTTTCTCTATTAATAATCTTTGGACATTAGCTATTGCTGCTATAGTTCTTTCTATTATGGACTATATAATTACTAAATTTACTGGTTTACATGCTAGTAGCTTTGGTAGAGGTATTGTCGGTTTCGCACTTGCAGTAGCCACTTTATATGCTACACAATTTTTCGTTGCAGGTTATACAATATCTTGGATGGCAGCAATAATTGGTGCTTTAATTTATGGAGTTGTAGATTATTTTATTCCAGGTACTCAAAGTGTATAATTCTAGGATAATTTAATTTAGCATATATTCTGGCAATTATATTTAGAGCAAAAAAGAACAAGGTATCATCCTTGCTCTTTTTTGCTTTTTCCTCCAAGTATTAATTAACTTATAAATTTAATCTATTTTTTCTACTATCTCATTTTTATTTTTGTATATAGAATGTTCTGAAATTACTCCCCTTACCGAAGAAAGTGGATATATATTTGTATGTTTTCCTACTATAGTTCCTGGATTTAATATAGAACCACATCCAACTTCTACTTCGTCACCTACCATTGCACCAAATTTTTTTAAACCTGTCTTAATTTGCTCTTTGCCTTTTTTTACAATTACTAATTTTTTATCTGATTTAACATTAGAAGTAATTGAACCTGCTCCCATATGTGCTTTATAGCCTAATATAGAATCACCAACATAGTTATAATGTGGAACTTGTACTTTATTAAATAATATTACACCTTTTAGCTCTGTCGAGTTACCTACTACTGCACCTTCTCCAACAATAACTTTTCCTCTAATAAATGCACAATGTCTTACTTCTGCATTATTACCAATTATTGTAGGACCTGCAATATATGCTGTTGGTGCTACTTTAGCACTTTTAGCAATCCAAATATTTTCTCCTTTTTGCTCATACTCATCTTTTGGTAAGGTTTTACCTAAATTTATAATAAATTCTTCTAGCTTTGGTAAAACTTCCCATGGATAAGTAACACCTTCAAAAATATCCTTGGCGATAGTTTCATCTAAATTATATAAATTTTCTACTTTACACTCTTCCATTTTGTTTCCTCCAATAATCATTATATAGCTTACTTGCTGTAGCAGGACTGTCTACTCCTTCTCTATTTTTTACTGGTGCAAAATCCTCTTCTCTTTTTCCTCTTACAATAGAAATCTGATTAAAAAACTCGAATGAATCAAATATAAAATATTCAAATTTATATGCATTTGGTTTTTCTGGCTCTATCATTTTTCCATTTTTGTCCATGTAACTATATTTTTTGTACGCCTTATGATACTGCAAATCTTTTAAACTTATTTTTTCTAGTGCTTTTAAACTAAATAAATTACACATTACATGTGATTCCCCAAATAGGATATCACCATTTTCGTCTTTTGCCTCTATCATGTCTTCTGGAAGTTCTGAATATTCGATAACTTTAACTTTTCCATCTTGAATGCATAAAGAACCTATTCTTTCTCTTGGTGTATTTTTGAATATGGATCTTGTTGCGATTTCTGATTTTTCTTTAATTGCTACTCCCATTAGTAATGTATCTACCATTTTTAATAAAACATTATCTATAGAACCTATGTATATCCATTCAATTCCTTTTTCCTTCATATCATCTAGTACACCTTTCATGTACATAGATTTAAATATACTTCCATTACCATCTGATGCTTTCTTAATGTTGTAATCTTCATCTAACATTATTTGTCCATCTTCTGTTATTAATGGTAATTCACCTTGTTCGAAAAAACCTACATATTCTTTATTATATCCAAAATAATTATGTTCTTCCATAAAATCTACTATTTCTTGATTGTTTTCGTGACTTGTCATAATATACCATGGAATTATAGTATTATATTGTTTATTTGCTCTTTGTAAAGTTTCTACTATTATCTCGAATAGATACTTTGGCTTTGGCTCTACATCTATTTTAAAAGTTCCCTTTGCTCCTTTATAGCCTAATCTTGTTCCTTGACCTCCAGACATTGTTGCTACTGCAAATTTTTTATTTCTTACAATATCTGCTCCTATCTCTTCGTAAGCTTCTCTTTCTTCTTTAGATATTTTATCTGGATTTAATGATTTTATTGGTTTTAATTCACCAACATTTACTTCGGCTTCTTTTTTTATATTGTTATATAATTCTTTTAATTGCGGAAAATTAATATCTTTTAATTGTTCTATTATCTTATTCTTTGTTGTTTTATCTACATTTTCTAATATCTCTAAAGTTCTAGTCTGATTATATTTTTTTAAATTTTCTATTACTTTCTCATCCCTCATATTAAACCTCCGATTCACCGTTTTATTTTATCATATGCTTCCTTATTTTGCAATGTTTATAAATTCACTCTTATTTTTTACTTTTTATGGAATATCTTTACAAAACTACTAATATACTTAACTAAAGTAACTTAGTACAAACATTTTCTATGAGGAGGTATTTTATAAATGGAAAATATTAATGTATACGAAGATATTGCAAAACGTACAGCTGGTGATATCTATGTTGGTGTTGTTGGACCTGTTAGAACTGGTAAATCTACTTTTATAAAAAAATTTATGGATTTGTTAGTTATTCCTAATATTGAAAATGAATATAAAAAAGAACGTGCAACAGATGAATTGCCACAAAGCGCCTCAGGAAGAACTATTATGACAACAGAGCCTAAATTTATTCCAAATGAAGCTGTAGAAATAACTATTGGTAATAATATTAAATTAAGAACTAGATTAGTAGATTGTGTCGGATATTTAGTTAATAATGCTATAGGATATTTAGAAGATGATATGCCTAGAATGGTAAAAACGCCTTGGTCTGACGAGGAAATTCCCTTTGAACAAGCAGCAGAAATAGGTACAAAGAAAGTAATACAAGAACATTCTACAATAGGTATTGTAATGACTACAGATGGTAGTTTTACAGATATTCCTAGAGAAGATTATATTAATGCAGAAGAACGTGTAATAGCTGAACTAAAGTCTTTAAATAAACCATTTGTAATCGTATTAAATTCTGAAAATCCTAATTCCGAACCTGCGAAAGAATTAGCAAAAAAACTCGAAGCAAAATATGAAACAACTGTAATTTGCATTAATTGTTCTGAATTAACTCTTGATGATATAAATATTATATTTTCTAAGGTTTTATATGAATTCCCTATTAATCAAATTAATATTAATTTTCCAAAATGGGTAGATATATTAGCTGAAACACATCAATTAAAAAATACATTATTGACTGATTTAAAAACAGCCTTTGATAAAGTAAAAATATTAAAGCAAATTGATAGTTGTATTCAAAAGTTATCAACTTCTGAAATTATACAACAAGCATGTGTTAATAAAATTGAACTTGGAACTGGAAGTGTCTATATATCTATTGAACTTGAGGAAACCCTATTTTATAATGTATTAACCGAAATTTCTGGTATTTCAATTTCTAATGATGGAGATTTATTTAAAACAATGGCTGAATTTTCAGAGGTAAAAAAAGAATATGATAAAATATCTTTTGCCTTAGAAGAAGTTAAAGCCAAAGGCTATGGTATCGTTACCCCTTCAATTGATGAGTTAATATTAGATGAACCTGAGATGGTTAAACAAGGTTCTAGATTTGGTGTAAAACTTAAAGCGAAAGCTCCTTCTATACATATGATACGAGCTGATATAGAGACAGAAGTATCCCCAATAGTAGGTTCCGAAAAACAATCTGAGGAATTAGTAAACTATTTATTAGCTGAATTCGAAAACGATCCTAAAAAGATTTGGGAATCTAATATTTTTGGTAAAAGCTTACATGAACTTGTTAACGAAGGTTTACAAAGTAAACTAGCTCATATGCCAGAAGATGCACAGATAAAATTACAAGAAACATTAGAGCGAATCGTAAATGAAGGTAGTGGTGGATTAATTTGTATAATATTATAAAAGCAGGACATAAACCTGCTTTTATGCTATTTTCTCTATATCTATTCTTGCCCTCGGATAAGTTATATCTTCAATTGTAACAGCCTGTAATTTTAACTTATCACCAGCATTTAATTTTAGTATAACAGTTCCAGTTAACGTAATTCTATTTTCCGTATTTTGTCTTAAAATTGGACCTTCATTAAAAGTATTTTCTATCGCTGTATTATTTACAAGCAAGACACAATTAAGATTGAAAGAACCTAAGTTTTCTGATATTCCATATAGCTGATATGATATTTGGTATACTCCACTTTCATTTATATCTATTTCATCACTACTACCTGTATGTGATAGTGCATTTCCGAGTACTACATCATTTTGGCTAAATTTTATAGTTGTTGTTCCAACTTCTGGATTATCCTCACTTCCTGCTATCGCTGTTAATATATTTTTTTGTTCTGGCATAATTGCTACTGGTATAAAAATAATTATAAAAACACATAATATTAATACAGCTAATATACAGCCATTTAATATATTTTCTTTATTATTTTTGCAACAATACATAATAATTCCTCCATAATATATTTTATGAGGAATTTATTTATTTGTGAGCTGTATATAAAGTAAAATACAGGTAAAAGCTTTACACTTTTACCTGTATCTTATTCAAGCATGTCACATTATTAACTAAAATCTTTTTCTACTACAACCTTCATCGGAATTTTGATGCAGCTCTCATTTAAATCAATTAAAGGTGTACCTAACTTAATCTCGATTCCTTCAGTCACACCTAATCTTACCAGTTGATCCTCTTCGTATTTTACAATAGCAATATTATTACCATTCGTTATTACAAAGAAGTCTTCTAAGCCTTCTATTTTCTCTTCTAATGGCATTATATCGTCTGCATCTACATCCAGCATATAGATATCATCTGAGACACCTACCATGTAGAGATCCTCTCCTTTGCTGGCTAAGTATCTGTATGGAGCAGGCAACCATTCTACTTCTTCTACCTCATCAAAGGTATGGAGTACAGATGCCTTTCCTTCTGCAAGTACTACTATGATATTTCCTAGCAATTGCGGAGAAAATATATCTTGTGGCATTTCGGGCATCGGAAAATTAATTTTTTCCAAATGATAATTACCATCTTTGTATTTTAGCGCAAAACAGTAATAACATTCGGAAGAATCTTCCAGAGATTTTGCAACTATCAATCTTACTTTTTCAAGCCAGTTCATTCTCCTACTTTCGAGAACAACTTTATCGATTGCATAATTATAGATCATGTAGCGATAATCATTGTCATATAACAGGATAAATGGGAATGGTTCTAGCCTCTTCATCTCCACGTATCCTGTGAAGATTTCCAAAGTCTTTTTCTCATCCGTAGTTACTTCATATAGCTCTTCATCAGTCTGGAACATAAGTGAACCTCTCCACTTGTTATACCAGACTTCAAAATTATGATTTAGACTCTCCAATATGATTTTGGTTTTCCTTGTTACATAAATCCCCTGGCTATTGTTCTTAAAAATCCGGATATTATACTCTTTTAATTTAGTATAATACACACTTTCTTTTGTTACTTCTTTTACCCAGCCTTCACACATGCAGAGCAGCTGAATTTTAATTAACAATGTTTCTAAAAAACCTTTGAACTTTTTCATGCTTTTTCCTCCTGGCATTACGCCTTCTTGAATAATTTTGTCAACATGCTATCTAATTTATTATAGCATACGTGTAAATTATGTGTCAATTTATGTAAATTAGTAGTATTATTGTTATATAGCAAATAATTTTATTCATAATCTTCTGTACTCAACTCTGGATATATAAATAAAGAGCCTCCTTCTGATACTTGCCCACTTGGGAAATGGGTTTTACTAAAGTTTATCTCCCCTTTTAGGAAATATCTAGTTTTAGTTGATGTAGGAGCTTTTCCACTACCTATAATCGTTGGATCATCCCAAGTAACATCTACAGCATACCATTTATTATTAAGCATAACATAATTCCAAGCATGAGCTTCTGTTTGACCTGCAGAATTAGTCCCTGTTCCTACAATTTCGACACATGGTATATCTACAGCATCTAATAGATATTTAAAAGATTCTGCATATCCTTCACAAACTACACTTTTTTCCACTAATGCACCATAAATATTTCTAGTATGTAATTTATTCATTGATGAATCGTACTCTATATAATCTACTAAAAAATCATGTATTCTTTTTACTTTAGTATATGGGTCATCACTTGCTACCTGACTTGCAATATCTGCTTTAATAGCCTCTAATCTATTTAATGCATTATCAACATCTGTCTTTGAAGCAAATCCTTCTACTAAATAACTTCCTACCTCTGATGGTTCTATTGAAACTTCATATTTCGTTCCAAAAATGTTAGTAGTTGAATATATCATTAATACCATTTTAGTTACATCTATATAAAATACTTCCGGATAATCTAATCCAAATGCATCTAGTGCTGCTTGATAAGCCACATTTAATCTTTCTTTCCCATTAGCTTCATTTAATAGTCCATTAAATTTCTCTCCAAATTCAATCTTAGCAGTACCTGTTTTTAAATTTTCTATATTAGATTCAACTGCCGAATATATTATTTTCGCATTTGAATCTAGTTGATCATAATAGTATTTATATTTTTTAGTTGCTACTGTAGTTCCTGTATTTTTGTTTGTAGTTTGAACATCTAGTTGGCTAGCTAATAGCGAATTAGAACTACTTCCTGTTGGTTCTAATGGCTTAATCGTTTCATTACTAACTTCATTTGTTCCTGTAACTAATGACAAAATATCAGTTGTATCTATTCCCATATATTGGATAAAAGCATACACCATTCCGCCAATTATTCCTAAGATTAAAACTATTAATATAAATGTTAAAATTCTATTTTTCATAAAAATCTCCTATTTTTTATTATCTATTTTACTAATATACTCTTTGCTATGCAAATCAATTTAATTATATCATTTATGTTATAAAATTGTATATAGTAATTTTTTCAAAATTATACATATTTTTTTATGTACTGGAAATGCTAATTTTAATAATTATATATAGGAGTATATTAATGGATTTTTCAAGCTTAAAGCAATCTTTTACAAAATTAATAACCTATAAAGGTCCCGAAGATTCATATGATTTTTCTTTAAATATTTCTACTTCTAAAAACGTAACACACGAATCTAATGAAAAGGTTTCTTCTAATTTAAAAGCTAATAAAGATATCATAGATAGAAAATATAATACTTTAATAAATAGTGACATTATAATTAGAAAATTCAAGTTAAAATCTAATAATAAATCTTACTCTGCCTTTATTGTTTATATTGATGGTATGTCAGACTCAACTTTAATTAATCAATTTATATTACAGCCTTTAATGTTAAGAAATAAAGCAAATATGTACAAAACCCAGAGTCTAAAAACCATTACTAAAAATAAAAAAATTATTATCCAAAAAGATTCTAATGACTTGGCAGTGGAAATAGAAAATTCATTATTACCTCAAAATTCTTTAGTAAGAGAAACAGAGTTTAATAATATTTTTTCTGCTATTAATATGGGAAATTGTGTACTTTTCGTAGATACCTTAGCTATTGCTTTTAATTTAGATGTAAAAGGATTTAAACAACGCAGTGTAAGTTCTCCAAATAACGAAATAATTATTAAAGGTCCTCAAGAAGCCTTTGTAGAATCAATTCGAGTAAATACTTCTCTATTACGTAGAGCAACAAATACTGAAAATTTAGTTATAGAAAATATTTTAGTTGGAAAGCTAAGTAAAACACCATGTGCTATATGTTATTTAAAAAATATAGCAAATTCAGATTTAGTTGCAGAAGTTAGATATCGTTTAAATAATTTAAAAATAGATACACTTTTATCTACTGGACAACTAGAACAGTTAATATGTGAAGATACTAATTATAATATTCCACAAGTCTTATCAAGCGAAAGACCAGATAAAGCAGCAAAAAATCTATATGCAGGAAGAGTCGTAATCTTAGTAAATGGTAACCCTTATTGCATTATTTTGCCTGCTACAATGGTTGACTTCATCTCTTCTCCTGAAGATACAAATTTAAGACCTAGGTTTGCTAATTTTTTAAAATTTCTAAGGTTCTTAGCTATGCTAATAACTCTGTTACTTCCTGCCACATATATTGCAATAGTAAATTTTCACCAAGAGTTATTACCAACCGAGTTACTATTTTCTCTATGGGCATCAAGGGAAAATGTCCCTTTTCCGATTATTTTCGAATTATTAGTAATGGAGATTTCGTTCGAATTGATTAGAGAAGCAGGTCTTCGTGTTCCATCTCCTATTGGTCCTACAATCGGAATAGTAGGAGCACTAGTTTTAGGACAAGCTGCAGTAAGTGCTAGTATTGTAAGTCCATTCCTTATAATAATTGTTGCAATTACTGGTATCGCTTCCTTCGCTATTCCAGACTTTTCTTTTGGATTTCACTTAAGAATTACTAGATTTTTATTTACAATAGCTGCATATATTGCAGGATTTTTAGGAATTGCAATCGGTTTATACATTTACTTGTGTATTCTTTGTAGTATAAAATCGTTTGGTGTTCCATATTTAAATCCTAATGACACTATCAAATTTAATAAAAAATCTAATAATCTATTTGTTATGCCGACTTGGATGCAAGAGTTTAGACATACCTATCTTCATCCCAAAAAAGAGCGTGCACAGAACAATATAAGTATGAAATGGAGGCATCCTAATGAATAATACAAAATTAAGTAATTTAGAAGCCATTGCATTAGTTCTTATTATAATTATAAATCATGTCATACTTAATTTTTCTAAAAGCATAATATCCAATACCGGTTCTGCCTCTGCTCTTAATATATTATTTATTGGAATAATAGTTCTATTTTTTGTTCAATTACTACTATTTCTATTTAAACATTTTTCTGGTCAAGATATTTTAGATGTTTCACAATATCTAGGTGGCAAAGTACTAAAAATTATAACTGGTGTTTTATTTATAACTTATTTTATAGTTTTTACAAGTGTTTTACTTAGAAGTTTTTCGGAGAATTTAAAAATAATATATCTAGATAAACTTCCTATTATTGTAATTGTAATATTTTTTATTTTTGCAATTACTTTTGGAAACAAACTTGGTTTTAAAGTAATTTCAAAGGTTAATTTACTAATATTACCTTTAATTATCATATGTATAGTATTTGTTCTACTTGCTAATTTTAAAAATTATGACTTTAATGGACTGTTTCCTATTTTGGGCAGTGGCTTTAAATCTACATTTATTACAGGTTTAAGTAATATGTTTGCATTTTCTAGCCTTTCTATACTTTATTTTTTGCCACCACTTGTAGAAGATGATACTTCCTTTAAAAAGATTGCAAGAATTTCTACTATTTTATCAATCATCTTATTCTTTTTTAGTATAATTTCTTTTTTATCACTGTTTCCTTTTATAAGAAATAGCGAAGAAATAATGGCATTATACCTTGCAACTAGATATATCGAATTTGGTAGGTTTTTCCAAAGACTTGATGCAATTTTCTTATTAATTTGGACAGTTGCTGTTATAAGTTACTTATGTATCGCAACTAGCCTTGCTATAAATGTATTTAAAAAAATTTCGAATATTGTAGATGCTAAAGGAGTTTTATATTGCTTCTCTGGTATTATTTTTATAATAAGTTTAATTCCTACTAATTTATCACAACTAAATTTTATCGAAATTAATATATTTAAATATGTTGTATTTATCTTATTATTTGCATATAGTCCTTTAATTTTAATATTTGCTAATATAAAAAAGAGACTGAGAGGTGGGAAAAATGAAAAAGTTTCGTAATTTTTTACTTTATATATTAGTATTTTGTGTTATTTCTAGCCTTATTTTCTCTCTTTCTGGTTGCTATAGTGTTCAAAGTATAGATGATTTAGCATATGTAGTTGCTCTCGGAATAGATTTAGGACAAGATAATAATTTAGAACTTACTATACAGCTTACTTTTCCCAATAGTTCTGACAGCAGTTCTACCTCTGGTGAAGCTGCTCCAACAATTATAAATAGTGTGGAATGTTCCTCTATTAATAGTGGAATTAGTTTATTGAATAGTTATATTAGTAAAGAAATAAATCTATCACATTGTAAAGTATTAATATTTTCTGAAGTAATTGCAAATAGGGGAATTGGGTCAGAAATTTATACCCTTTCTAATCAAGTAGAAATAAGGCCTGACTGTAATATAATTATCTCTAAGTCTTCTGCTAAAGAATATATTACAAATTCTAAACCAGAATTAGAAAACTTAGTAGCAAAATATTATGAGCTAACCCCATATTCTAATGAATATACTGGTCACATAGTAAATGCTACTATATCAACTTTTTTTAATTCTTTAAGTGCAAATTATAGTGACCCTGTAGCAATATTAGGAAACGGAAATAAACTAAAACTAAATTCTTCTGGTGAATCTATAGATCCAGAACAAGAATTTAATATTGTTGCAGGAGAAAATCCATTAATAGAATATGATAGAAAAAGTGAAAATTTGGGTGTAGCTGTTTTCAAACAAGATAAATTGGTTGGTGAATTAACAGCTTTTGAAAGTTTATTACATTCAATTTTAACAAATCAATTTGAATCTAGTGTTATTTCGATAAATAATCCATATAAAGAAAATTCTTCTATAGATGTTGCACTTTATTCACATAAAGACACAAAAGTAGATGCTAGATTAGTTAATGGCTCACCTTATGTAAAATCTAAAGTATATCTTAATGCCAGATTACTTTCGGTGGATAAAGAAGCGGAAAGTCTTACTCCGGAAAAAATTAAAGAATTAGAAACCTTGATTAACTCATATTTAGAAAATGCATTTTTAAATTATCAATATAAAATAGCTAAAATATATGAAGCAGATATAGATAATGTAGGTAAAAATTTAATTAAACATTTTAAAAATGATAAAGAGTGGAGTACTTACAACTGGTCTGCAAATTATAAAAATACTTTTTTTGATATTGATGTAACAACAAATATTAAATCAAGCTTTTTATTATCAAGTTAGGAGTTTTTATGTTTTTTGTAATTTTAATTATTTCTATTATTATTTTTTGTAAAACTATTAATTATGCAATTTATGAAATTAAAATGAATAGTAATAAATCTGCTGGTATTACCATTATTATTATGGCATTTATGATTTTAATTTTTGCTCCTTTTATTAGTTTATTTAGATAAATTAATGCACATACGAGAAGAAAGTCTTTAGTATAACCTAAAGACTTTCTTCTCGCTCTACTTCTGGAATTCTTTTAAATGATATTCTTTTTTCTTGTTTGTTAGCATCTATTACTTCTATATTTATTTTATCTCCTATTTTAAAAGTTTCTTTGGTTCTTTCCCCTATTAAAATTTTATGGTCTGCATCATATTCATAATACTCATCACCTAAATTTTCGAATCTAATAAGACCTTCTACTGTATTTTCTAATTCGACAAATACACCAAACTGTGTAACTCCAGAAATGATGCCTTCGTACTGTTCTCCAATCTTTTTACTCATATATTCAGCTTTCTTTATATCTATACTATCTCTTTCTACTTGTGTCGCAATTTTTTCCCTATCTGATGATTGTTTAGCATCATTTTCAGCCACCTTAGTATAAAACTCTACCTGCTTTTCTGAGATTGTATAGTTATTTTTCAAATACTTTGAAATAATTCTATGTATAAATAAATCTGGATATCTTCTAATTGGTGAAGTAAAATGACAATAATATTTACTGGCTATTCCAAAATGTCCCTTATTTTCTGAATCGTATACAGCAACTTTTAAAGTTCTTAAAATCATATTAGAAACTATTTTTTCTTCTGGCTTTCCTTCTACTTCTTTTAATATTTTAGAAAATTCAGCTGGATAAATTTTTCCCTCTTTAATATGTATCTTATATCCAAAATTAAATAATAATTTATTTAATTCGTTTACCTTTTCTATATCTGGTTCTTCGTGTACACGATATATAAAGGGTGCTTTAAGCCAATAAAATTTTTCTGCAATTGTCTCGTTTGCTGCTAACATGAATTGTTCTATTATTTCATTTGCAAAAGTTGTTTCATATTTGCATACATCTATTGCATATCCATCTTGGTCTAATGTAATTTTGCTTTCCGGTATATCTAAATTTAAATATCCTTTTGTTAATCTCTTTTCTTTTAATAGCTTAGCTAATTCTTCCATAAGTTTAAAATCTGCTATATAATCTTTGTATTTTTCTACTATTTCTTCATTTGAATTGTCTAGTATTGCTTGTACATCTTTATACGACATTCTTCTCGTAACATTTATTATTCCTTTAAATACATCGCTAGAGATTATTTTTCCTTTTTTATCTATTTCCATACTTACAGATAATGTATATCTGTCTTGCCCTTCATTTAAACTACAAATCCCATTAGAAAGTTCTCTTGGAAGCATTGGAATAACTCTGTTTAACATATATATACTCGTCCCTCTTAATAAAGCTTCCTTGTCTAGTAATGTATTTTCTTGTACATAATGGCTTACATCTGCTATATGAACATCTAACTTATAATTTCCATTCTCTAACATTTGAACACAAACAGCATCATCTAAATCTTTTGCATCTTCGCCATCTATTGTAAAAATATTATATTTACCACGAAGATCTACTCTGCCTGCTATATCCTTAGGATCAATCTTATCTCCAAATTTTTGTGCTTCTTTTACAACATCCTTTGGAAACCTGTATGGCAACTCATAATCTTTAATTAGAGAAAGCATATCTATACCTGCTTCATTTACATTGCCTATAACTTCTAATATTTTTCCTTCTGCTTTCTTACCTTTTTGTGGATATTTAGTAATTTGTACAAGAACTTTATGATTATTTCTAGCTTTACCAAAATTCTTTTTAGAGATAAATATATCTCTGCACAACTTTTTGTCATCTGGTATTACAAACCCAAAATTTTTATTTTTTTGAAAAGTTCCTACTAAAGTATCTTTTTTGTGTTCTATAACTTTTAATATTATTCCTTCTTGTCTTGCACCAGTTGATTTTTTCTTTAATTTTACTAAAACTCTATCTCCACTAAACGCATCTTTTGAATCTTCTTTAGCAATATATATATCATCTTCTTGGTCTTCTACGATAACAAAACCAAAACCTCTTTCATGTCTTCTAAAAATTCCTTCTATAAACCTATTTTTTGCTTGCATTTATCTCTTCCTTTCGAAATATGGGCTCGGGATTTGGGGACGTTCCTTTTTTCCCTGTTTTTATTATTATCTCGTCGGGATTTGGGGACGTTCCTTTTTTCCCTGTTTTTATTATTATCTCGTGATTATTAAATTTTTATTACTTGTCCTTTAACATTATTTCATTTATATTAGCATTATATCTCTAATACAAAAAAAGCAGACATATGCTGCTTTTTTTACCCTAGATTATTTTATTAACATAAATACAATTCCTAATATAATTGTTAAAATTGCAAATATTACTCCTAATATAATTGTCCATCTTTTTTGCTTTCCGGCTTTTGTTCTACCTTTATTCTTATCATAAAAATTGTTTGTTGCAGTATCTGTAATTGCTCCGGATGCTCCATTATCTTCTTTTTCTTGAACCAATGTTAATATAATAATTGCTGCAGCAACTATAATATATATTACTATTAATGCATATTTTAATATTTCCATTTTGTAAATTCCTCCCAAGTTTTCAAACTTTTTTTATTTTAACATATATGTTTTATAAAATCAAATATTTTAATCATTTTTATCTTTTTTGAATTTCTTCCATATAATATTAGGCTTTCTTTCTTTTTCTGGTATCCTATCTGTAACAATGTCTTTTATTAAAATTTTCTTTAAAGTTTCTTCATTTACATCTGCAATTAATTTGCCATCCTTAGCAATTGATATCTTACCTGTTTCCTCAGAAACTATAACTGCTATTGCGTCTGATTCTTTAGATATTCCGATTCCTGCTCTATGTCTTGTTCCTAATTCTTTTGCTATATCTTGTCCATTTGCTAATGGTAACATACATGCCGCTGCTTTTATTTTATTATTACTAATAACAACAGCCCCATCATGAAGCGGGGTTTTTGGCACGAATATATTAGTTAAAAGTTGTGGAGATACATCTGCATCAATTAAAATACCTGTATCTATAATATCTTTTATTCCAATATCTCTTTCTATTACTATTAGTGCTCCTATTTGTCTTTTTGACATTTCTTCTGCTGCTATTACTATTTTATATATATCTTCTTTGTTTTTTGTTTCTATATCTTCTGTAAATCCCAGATATTTCTTTAACTTATTAGTTCCTAATTGCTCCAATGCTCTTCTTATCTCTGGTTGGAAAATAATTATTAGAGCTAATACTCCCCAACTTACTACTTTGTCTAAAATTGCATGTAATATTGTAAGTTTAAATACTCCACTAAGCCATGTTACTACTAATAATAAGACAATTCCTTTTAAAACTTGCCATGCTCTGGAGTCTTTTGTAAGTTTTAGTATTTTATATGCTAAAAATATAACTATTGCTATATCTATTAAAAATAATACTAAATCTATTGGATGTTCCCACATTTGCATAATTCTAGCCAAAATATTGGTTTCATAAAAGTCTGAGATTCCTGTAATTATATCATCTTTCATTATTTACTCCCTATTACATACCAATTAAATAGTATACTAATGTTCCTCCTACACTAACTATCATTAACGCTGCTAAAATGCCTGCTGTAATTTTTACAAAAATATTATTACTTCCTGAATGTTTTTTCTCTTTTTTAGACATTTTATTTCCTCCTTGTATACACATAATACGAATATAGTTTACCACATTTTAATTTTTTTGTAAACCTAAAAATTTTGTCAAAAAATTAAAATTTATTATTTGCTTTTTAAATTGCATAAATCATAACCAGTATTTTTTTTAGTTAAATTGCCAAGAAAATAGGGATTTAAGGAACGTCCCCAAATCCCCGATAGGAATGTGCTCAAATCCCTTAAGAACATCCCAAAAATCCCATTTTACTATTAGTCTTCGTCATTTATGTATTTCTTTGTGAATCTAAATTGAATTATTACTCCAAATACAAATAGTATTGCATCTATTAAAGTAATTATTATAAATGTTTCTTTTTGCACATTTTTTACTTGTTCTACATAATTATTTTGACTTTCTATCATGGTATTTTTCTCTTCATCGTCTACATCTTCACTGTTTTGTATTTGTTCTTCTGCTGCAGCTCTTGTATCTTCTAGACCTATTATTGTTACAGCATAATTTAACGCATTAAATAAAGAAACAACTATTAGTACTAGGGCATAAAAAATTATGATATTTCTTTTAAATTTAAATAAATTTTTATCATCCATTTTTCTTGTTTTAAATATATCTGATGTTGCAAGCTTTGTTGGAAAAAATATTAATATTCCCATTGTAATAATAGAAAATATTGATAATACTAACATATTAACTTTTCCTAACATAAAATATGCTATAACTGCTAATATTATAGATATTACAATATAGTATAGTATAAATCTCCAAATAAATGCCCAAGTCATTTTTCCAGAAGTTTTTAATTCTTTATCCATTCTTTTTCCTCCGTATAACTTATAAAATTTATATTGATATTATATTCTGTTTACTAAACCATGTCAAACTCATTCTTTAATTAAACTTTAATATAGTAAATATTCATCATTCTTATTTAGCGGGGTTATTTTATGTAAATTATGATATAATATATTATGTAGCATAGTACATAGAAAAAATAATAAGTAATTAATGCTCTTTAGACATTCTTTTAAGCGGTGGGGTATGCACTTTTCCCCACCGCTTTTTCTATATATATATCAAAATTTATTTTTCTTTATCTAACAAATCTTTAATTGTATGCCATGCTAAAACTGCACATTTAACTCTTGCAGGCATATTAGAAACGTTTTTAAATGCTATAGCATCCTCTAATTTTTCAAGTTCGCTATCTTCTTTTATTTCTCTTTTAATCATTCCAATAAAAGTATCTATAATTTCTAATGCCTCTTCTTTTGTCTTACCAATTAAAGTATCTATCATAATAGAAGTAGATGCTTGTGATATAGCACAACCATGCCCAGTAAATGCTAAATCCTCTATTACATCACCATTCATTTTTATTTCTAATTCTATTTCATCACCACAACTTGGATTATGTCCCATTTCGCATTTATCTGGATGATCTAATTTCCTTTTATTATGTGATGCCATACTATGTTCCATAATTAAATCTGTATAAACTGAATCTAAATTATCCATTAGTCCATTCCTTTCTTAAAACATTCTGTCTATAATAATAAGTTTTAAGCTTTTCTCCATTTTTTAAACATATCATTAGCCTTATTAAGTGCCATTATCAACCTATCTATATCTGCTTTAGTATTATAGATATACATACTTGCTCTACAAGTTGCAGGAAGATTTAAAAATCTAATTAATGGTTGTGCACAATGGTCACCTGCACGCACACATACACCACAAGAACTTAGGATTGTTGCTGTATCATGTGGATGAACATCTTTTATATTAAATGAAAGTACTCCTATTTGATTTTCATTTGTCTTTGGAGCATATATATCTACAAAATCTAATTTGCTCATTTCAGCTTTTGTATATTCTAAAAGTTCATTCTCTATTTTTTCTACATTATCCATTCCTATATTTTCTAGGTAATCTATTGCAGCTGCTAGTCCAACTGCTCCACCAATATTTTGTGTTCCTGCCTCAAATTTTGATGGTAGTTTTGCAAATGTTGTTTCTTGTTCATAAACATATTCTATCATGTCTCCTCCCATAAGGAATGGAATCATTTTATCTAATAATTCATATTTTCCATAAAGTACACCTATTCCCATTGGAGACATTAATTTGTGTCCAGAAAATACGAAGAAATCTGCATCCATTTTTTGTACATCTACTTTAATGTGTGGCACGCTTTGTGCTCCATCTACGATAACAACTGCTCCAACATCATGTGCTCTTTTTATTATTTTGTCTAGTGGTGTTTTTACACCTAAAACATTAGATATTTCTGTTATACTTACAATCTTTGTCTTTTCCGTTATTTTTTTATTAATTTCTTCAGCTGTTATCTCATAATTATCATTAATATACATATATTCCAATTTAGCTTTTTTTATTTTTGTAACTTTTTGCCAAGGTACTAAATTAGAATGATGTTCCATAATAGAAATAACTACTGTATCTTCTTCTTGTAGATTTTCTAATCCGTAAGAATTTGCAACCAAATTTAAAGCTTCGGTAGCATTTTTAGTAAATACTATTTCTTCTGGTCTTTTCGCATTTATAAATTTTGCAACTTTTGCTCTTGCCTTATCATATTCTGCTGTGGAATCTATACTTAAATCATATGTTCCTCTATGTGGATTTGCATTATTTTTATTATAGTATTCTTCTACTGCTTTTAATACCTGATAAGGTCTTTGTGATGTCGCACCACTATCTAAATATGCAATATCTCTATTTTCGAATATTTTAAAATCTTTTCTAATTGTTTCAGGATTCATTAATCTAGCCTCCTATCAACCTCTTCTAAAATCAAATTTTGTACAGCCTCTTCTTTAATTCCTTGTATTACAGAATTAAATTTAGCCTTAACAATCATTTTCTTTGCTTCTTTTTCACTTATTCCTCTTGTCATAATATAAAATAATTCGTTTTCGTCAACTTTACCTGTTGCTGTACTATGTTCTCCTTCTACATCATCTTCTGTACATAACAGCATTGGTAATGCTTTAGAATATGATGTATCAGAAAGTAGTGTACAATATTCATTTTCTTTTCCTTTTGCTTTTTTAGAACCTGTTTTAAAATCTATTGTTCCTTTAAAATTCTTTTTAGCTTTATCTTTTAAAGCTCCATTTACTTCTATATCTACATTTGTTTTTTCTCCATATAATTCTGTAATATAATTTAAATCTATTTTTTGTTCTTCTTTTCCTAAATAGATTGAATGTAGTTTATTAACTGATTTGTAACCAGCTAATTTTGCATAATAATTTACTACATTATATTTTCCACCAAACTCTACCATAGAAAATAATGTTTTGCTTTCATCCTCTATGTTAGAATTTACAGAGTAAAAATTATTTATTTTTGTGTTTAATAAATTTACAATTGTTACATGAATATTTGCATTTGCTCCGATTTCTGCATTACAAATTCCATTATGATATCCATCAATCTCGTCTTGTGATCTGTATATAACAATTATATTTGCTTTTGTATTATCTTTTGCATTTATATTTATATTATCAACTAAAACATCATTAGATTTGTCCAAATTAAATTTTATTATAATTGGCTCTTTTAATTTTTTATCTACATTTATTTTTAAATTTACATTTGCTTGGTTATTTGATTGATTTAAGAAATACTCTCCTAAACCAAATTTTAAATTTATATTTTCTTTTTCTGAACTTACACAATTTTCATTATCTGTTATTTTCACATTTGAAAATTCTTTAATAGCTGGTTCTACAAAGTCTTTTATTTCTATATTGTTTATCCCATAATTTTTAGATGTTCTAACTGGAGTTTCGTTTAATACTATATTTTCCATCATCCTATACTCCCTTCTAACTCTAGATTTATTAAGTTATTCATTTCTACTGCGTATTCTAAAGGAAGTTCTTTAGAAATAGGATATGCAAATCCTCTTACTATCATTGCTTTTGCTTCTTCTTCTGAAATTCCTCTTGACATTAAATAGAATATTTCTTCATCACTTATTTTTCCTATTTTTGCTTCGTGTGAAAATTCTACTTCTTCTGTTCTAATATCACTTACTGGAATTGTGTCAGATTTAGATTTATTATCTAACATTAGTGATTCACAAGATACGGATAATTTAGAATTTTTAGCTTGTGGCATAACTCTTTCTAAACTTCTAAATGTTGCGATTCCACCATCTTTAGAAATTGATTTAGAGTTAATTACTGATGATGTATTTGGTGCATTATGCACAACTTTTAAACCAGTATCTAGGTTTTGTCCATGTCCTGCAAAAGAAATTCCTGTATATTCCATTTTAGAATTTGATCCATTTAATACTGCCATTGGATATAACATAGAAACTTTAGAACCAAATGAACCTGTTACCCATTCTATTTTTCCGCCTTCTTCTACTAATGCTCTTTTTGTATTTAAGTTCATCATATTTTTAGACCAGTTTTCTATTGTTGAATATCTAAGCTGAGCATTTTTCTTAACAAATAATTCTACACAACCAACATGTAAGTTTACTTTGTTATATTTTGGAGCAGAACAACCTTCTATAAAATGTAAACTTGCTCCTTCATCTACAATTATTAGAGTGTGTTCAAATTGTCCAGATTCTGGTGAGTTTAACCTAAAATATGATTGTAAAGGAATATCTACTTGTACACCTTTTGGCACATATACAAATGATCCCCCTGACCAAACTGCTCCATGTAATGCAACAAATTTATGGTCTGATACTGGTACACATTTCATAAAATGCTCTTTTACTATATCTTCATAATCTCTTACAGCGGTTTCCATGTCTGTATATATAACACCTTGTTTTACTAAATCTTCTTTTATGCTATGATATACAACTTCTGAATCATATTGTGCGCCAACACCTGCTAAAGATTCTTTTTCTGCTTCTGGAATTCCAAGTGCATCAAATGTATTTTTTATATCTTCTGGAACATCATCCCAACTATTTTTCATAGCTGTTTTGGGTCTTACATATGTTGCAATTTCGTCCATATTTAATTCGTCTAGATTTGGTCCCCATGTTGGAAGCTCTAATTTGTTATATGTTTCTAAAGCTTTTAATCTAAAATCTTTCATCCATGTAGGATCATTTTTTTGTTTTGAAATTTCTTCTACTATTTCCTTAGTTATACCTTTTTTAGATTTATAACTATATTCGTCTTTATTTTTTATGTCATATATGTTTCTAGAAATATCTTCAATTTGTGTTTTCTTTTCTGACAATTTTTTCACCTCTATTTCTTGTATTCTTCATATCCTTTTGCTTCTATTTCGTTTGCTAAATCACCTGTACTTGTTTTAATTATTTTTCCGTCCACTAAAACATGTACATAATCCACATGTAAGCCTTGTAAAATCTTTGTTCCATGAGTTATTATTAGCACTCCATTATTTTCATTGCTATACATTTTTATTCCTTTAGAAACTGTTTTTATGGCATCTACATCTAGTCCTGAATCTGTTTCATCTAAGATTGCAAGTTTTGGATTTAATGTAAGCATTTGTAATATCTCATTTTTCTTTTTCTCTCCACCAGAAAAACCAACATTTAAATTTCTGTTAGCATATTCTGGTTTCATTTTTAATTCTTCCATATTTTTTTCTAATTCTTTTTTGAATTCAAATATTTTAACTGGTTTTCCTGTTGTTGCTATTTTTGCATATTTTAAAAAGTTTGTAACACTAACTCCTGGAATTTCTTTTGGTGATTGGAATGACATAAATATTCCTTTTCTTGCTCTTTTGTCTGTTTTTAGTCCATTTATGTTTTCACCGTCTAATATAATATCTCCTTCTGTTTGTGTATATTCTGGATTTGCTAATATTACATTAGATAGTGTAGATTTACCAGCACCATTTGGTCCCATAATTACATGTACTTCACCTTTATTTATTTTTAGTTCTAATCCTTTTATTATTTCTTTATCTCCTGCTTTTGCATGTAAATTTTTTATTTCTAATAATGTTTCGCTCATTTTACTAACTCCTTTTATTTGTATTTTGTTAGCTCATGCTAACTTTTATGCATATAATATGTGCAATTTTTAAATTGCACGAAATTTCAATTATTATATTATATCTGTTCACAAGTATAATTGTATTATATTTATGAATGTTTGTCAATGCTAACAATCTAATTTTTCCGCAATATTATTACATTTTCCACCTTTTTACCACATTCATAGGAACTTCATACTCTTCAATTAAATCAGCTATTTCTCTTGACATTCCATTCATAAGCCAATCTAATAGAATTTCTTTTTTTACAGGCATTTCGCTTTCTATTTCCAAAATAATCATATCAATTAAAGCTCTTGCAGTCATTTCCACTAGAAATTCTAATTGTTTTGTAAGCTCAGTTGCAGTTTTGTGTTTTATAAGCTTTTTTAAATAAAATCTTGTTTTATTTAAAATTAACATTTCAAATGCTTTACTAGAATCATCTTTTATTGCATGCATATAAAAATTCTTTTTCTCTGCTAAAATATCTATAATATATTTTAACCAACTTTTTATGCTAAATTTTTCTTCGCCAGTATAAATTACAGAACCACAGTCTTCTTCATATATCCAATTAATTAAATCCTTTTTATCTAAAAAATACCTATAAAAAACTTGTCTTGATATATCACAATTTACAGTTATATCAGTAATCGTAATTTTATCTATAGGCTTCTTTTCGACTAAATTCATTAGTGAACTTGCAATTTTTTTCTTCGTTTTATCACGAACTCTCACGTCCTCACCCCACATATTTTTTTACGAACATTCAGGATATGTAAAAATTTTGTCGGAATTTAAATTTTGTATATTTACTATCTCATTTTTTACCTATATGATTATACCATATATAACAAATCTTTTAAACATAACAGGGGGTAAAAAATGAACACAGTAAAAACAAAAGAGCCAAAAACAACGGTTCAAAAAACAAATACTACAGATAAAACAATTTTATCAATTATACGAAACGAAAATAAAGAATTAAAAGAAGAAAACTCTAATAAAAATACAATGTTAGCTTCAACACAACGTGACTATATCGCTGGCGAAGTTTCTAGAGATTTAACACAAAGAGTTTTATTACCAAAGAAAATTGTTGATGCACATAAAGATGGAATTTTACACTTTCACGATATGGATTACTTTATTCAACCAATCCATAATTGTTGTTTAGTTAATATAAAAGATATGTTTGAAAACGGTACTGTTATGAATGGCAAATTAATAGAAGAGCCAAAAAGCTTTAGAGTAGCATGTATTGTAATGACTCAAATAATTGCAGTGGTTGCTAGTAACCAATATGGGGGTCAATCTCTTGATATAAGCCATCTAGGCAAATACTTAAGAAAATCACATGATAAATTAAAAGAAAAATATAAGATTGCTTTTGGAGATACTTTATCAGATAAAGAGATAGAAAAAATTGTTAGAATTGGTGTAGAAGAAGAATTAAGATCTGGTGTACAAACAATTCAATATCAAATAAATACATTAATGACTACAAATGGTCAAACTCCTTTTGTTACACTATTCTTAAACCTAAAAAAAGATGACCCTTATATAGAAGAAAATGCAATGATTATAGAAGAAATTCTAAACCAAAGAATTCAAGGTGTAAAAAATGAAGTTGGTGTTTATGTTACACCTGCATTTCCAAAACTTGTTTATGTTTTAGGTGAACATAACTGTTTAAAAGGTGGAAAATATGACTACTTAACAAAACTTGCTGTAAAATGTTCTGCAAAAAGAATGTATCCAGACTATATCTCTGCAAAAAAGATGAGAGAAAATTATGAAGGTAATGTATTTAGTCCAATGGGTTGTAGAAGTTTCTTGGCTCCTTGGAAAGATGAAAACGGAAATTACAAATTTGAAGGTAGATTTAATCAAGGTGTTGTAAGTATCAACTTACCTCAAATAGGAATTATTGCGAATGGTGATGAAGATAAGTTTTGGAAATTGTTTGATGAAAGATTAGATTTATGTTATGAGGCATTAATGTGTAGACATCATGCATTAGAAGGTACTTTATCTGATATTAGCCCTATTCATTGGCAATATGGTGCAATAGCAAGGCTTAAAAAAGGTGAAAAAATTGATAAACTATTACATGGTGGATATTCTTCAATTTCTTTAGGATATATTGGATTATATGAGCTTACAAAATTAGTGAAAGGTGTATCACATACTGATCCTGTTGGAAAAGAATTTGCCTTAAGAGTTATGAAGCATTTAAAAGCTAAAGTTACAGAATGGAAACAAAAAACAGGAATTGGTTTTGCCCTATATGGAACCCCTGCTGAAAGTTTATGTTATAGATTTGCTAGAATCGATAAAGAAAAGTTTGGAGATATTAAAGATGTTACAGACAAAGGATATTACACAAATTCATACCATGTAGATGTTAGAGAAAAAATTGATGCTTTCTCTAAACTAAAATTTGAAAGTGAATTCCAACCAATTTCTAGTGGTGGTGCTATATCTTATGTTGAAGTACCAAATATGCAAAATAATTTAAAAGCCTTAGAAGAAGTTGTTAAATTTATATATGATAATATTCAATATGCAGAATTTAATACAAAATCTGACTATTGCCAAGTATGCGGCTTTGATGGAGAAATAATTATAAATGATGATAATGAATGGGAATGCCCAAATTGTGGTAATAAAGACCAAAGTAAAATGAATGTAACAAGAAGAACATGTGGCTATTTAGGAGAAAACTTCTGGAATGTTGGTAAAACAAAAGAAATAAAAGCAAGAGTAACACATTTATAGAAATTTGACAGGTGGATTGGGACATTTCTCAGGATTTTTGGACGTTCTGCAGGGATTTAGGGACGTTCCTTTTTTCCCTATATAAACTAACACTTATTTTCACTTACAACAAAAAATCGGGATTTTAGCAACGTCCCCAAATCCCGACGTTCTAATATCCCGATTTATAGTGGTTTAAATTTCTTTGTTTCTTTATATTTACCATATTCTTTTGGAATATAATTGTCACTCCAATAGTGTTTTTCTCCTATTGGTTGCTCTTTTTTATCTGTTTTTTTATAACTATTATAATGTACTCTTTTATCAATTTTTTGTTCATATTGAAGCTTATTCTTTTCTATCTTATTTTTTACTTTAATTTTATTTTTACGTTCTAACTTAGGTGCCTTAACATTCTTTAACATTTGCAAATATTCATTTAATCTTTCTGTAAACTTTTTTTCTTCCTCTTCTCTGTGTAAATACTCTATATGAGGTACTCTTTTTACTGATTCCTGTTTTGTTTTTATTTCTGCTTTTTTATTGTAATTATTATATTGTCTTTGCTTTACAGGTTCTGTTTTCGTTTTTTCCCTCTTTTTATCTTCTTTTACATATTCTACCCTTGCATAATTTTTCTTTTTGTTTTGCTCTTTAAGTCTTTTCTGCAATTGTTTATGTTCTTTATCTCTATTTTTTAATTTCTTTATATATTCGCTTTCTTTATTTCCAATTAATTTAGTTATATATCCATCCGAATATTCTCCTAGTGATTCTATATATAATCTAGTTATTTTCTCTGGTTTCATCCTAGTTATATTTCGTTTGGCATAAAACCTAAAAGTTAAAACATACATTCCTAACTCATTAAGTTTTACTCTTACTTCTACTGGTTTATTAGAAATTCTACTAAAATCTCTTTTTATTTGTTCTATTTTTCTTTTTATATCTTCACCAGAATATATTTTAGAATCAAAACAGTATTCTACAGTTTTTGCTTCCATACTCAAATTACATCAACATCCTTTTTCATCCATTTATGTTAACATATTTTGAGCTAAATTTCAAGGTTTTACCTTATAAAATTAGTTTTAACAGTTGAATTTTGTGGTTTGTTAATATTATTTCTTTTTCCACTTTCTATGCATTTTAAAAGCCATGCCATATTCTTTCCTAAATTATACATTGTTTGCATACCTTCTAAATCTTGTACAACTTCTTCTTTGTTATTTCCATGTACATTATTCCAATATGTAGAAGAAACTATTGGCATTTGACTAATTGTAAAATATTTGTTAAGTACATCAAAAGAAGCAACTGTTCCTCCTCTTCTAGCACTTGTAATACTTGCACCAGGTTTAAATTCAAAAGCTTTTTTGCCTGCATAAAAGACTCTATCTAAAACAGATAAAATTCTTCCTGATGGATGTGCATAATATACTGGTGTACCAAATATAAAACCATCACTTTCTTCTGCTTTTTCTATTATTTCATTTACGATATCATCATTAAATACACATCTTGCATTTCCATTTTTAGCACATATTTTGCATCCAATACAATCTCTTACAGGTGTTCCTCCTATATTTATAATTTCAGTTTCTATTCCTTCTTCATTTAAGCTTTCTGCCACCTTACTTAATGCAGTATATGTACACTCTTTTCTAGAACTTCCATTAATTAATAATACTTTCATCTAATCTCATTCCTTTCTTATATATTAATTATAATTTATCTAGTTCTTATTTAACATTTACTTATAATATATTTAAAAATACAATTATTTATGCTTTCATTTTCTGGATGAAATTGCACTCCAAATATCCTATCATTATATTCTATAACTTCTATCGTGCCATCTTCTGCTCTTCCTACTACTTTTAATGGTTCTTCTACTTGTGGAATTTTATATCTATGAATACTAGGCATATTTAATACTTCTTCTTTATATAAATTATATAATATACTATTTTTATCCAATATTACCTTATGCTTTATATCTTCTATATTATCTCTCGTTAAATCTGCATTTCTATGACCTTCTATAGGTTCTGTAAAATTATATTTAGTCTCTATTAAATATTCGAATAAATCTATTATACTACCTTCAAAATTTCTCTCTTTCTTTTCTTTACATAACAAAAAATATATAGCTAAAGTTTGCATTCCCATACAAATTCCTAATAATGGCTTATTATTTTTTACTGCATAATCGACTACTTGTAGATGATATGGATGTATTTTTCCTCCACCTGACAATATAAATGCATCATATAAACTTAAGGTTTCTTCATCAATATATGCACTACAAGGTAATACTCCGCTAACTATTGCTCCAGCTTCATTTATTCTTTCTATATAATTATTTATAAAATAATATTTATCTTCATATACCAAGTCTGTTTTAAATAAATTATTAGATGCTGGTACAAGTCCTATTATTTTTTTCATTTTATTCACCCTTTCTGTTCTTCTTTTTTTGCAATTATCCAAAACACATGCCAATGCTTCATTTGATGCATTGCAGTTTCCGCATCTGTTTCAATCTCGTTTAATCTTAATATCTTAAAATTTTGGAAAAAATCTTGGATTTCTTTCTTTTCATAAAATTGGATTTTATCATTTCCATACCATGAATCATTCTTTCCAAAAAAATTACATAAGAAATATCCATTTTCATTTAAAGACTCTTTTATTTTAATAATCAGCTTGATTAATTCTTCTCTATTGCAAAAAGGTAACGCTTCATATGAAATAACTAAATCTGTTTTTGGTAAATGCACATCAGAAAATTTAGCTTGCACGAAATTTAATCTTGCTTTTTCTTCTTCTGTTAAATCTTTATACAAAAATTTTGTAACATTAACCCTATCAATAGCAGTTACAATTATATCGTTTTGTACTAAAAATTTAGTATCTCTTCCTGCACCACATCCTAAATCTACTGCTGTTTTTATACTCGGATTATTCTTTATAAAATTTAGCAAAATCTTATGTGGCTCAAGTTTACTATTATTTTCAAAAAAGTTCATCTTATCTCCACTTCTCTCCATTAATAAAATGTGTTAGCGCCATTAGAAATGCTTGCTCTGCTAAATCTATTCTAGTTACTTGTCCATGACTTAGTTGGGATATTCCACCTTGTGGAGCTTTAAGTTCTTTAGTTTCGAAAAGTTTTGCAAGCACATAACTTAATTCTTTTTCCTTTATTTCCTCTATATATCTAGCTGGAATTGGATATGCAGGTCCAAACCCAACAGCGCCTTCTTCGGCTTTATTTTCTACATATACTGTTGTTAAGTTTAGCCATGCTCCAAACTTATCTGTTATTCCAGATTCCATTGCCACAAAAAAATCTGCCTCTATATTATTTTCTTCTGCATATTTTTTTAAGTTCTTTGCTCTGTTTTTTGCACCTTGTAATATTTCATCATTTACTGGCTGGTCAGCAACCTCTGATTCTACACTTATACCCTCTATTGTAACATCTTTAAAGTACCTTTCGAATGCCCTTTTGGCACCTTCTATTTTTCCTTTGTTTTTCGTTCCAATTAATATTTTCATATTTTATCACCTTATCTTAACAAATCTTCTAAAACTATAGATTTTGATATATCTAGTTCTCTTTTCATATATTCATAATATTTTTTTAGTTGTTCATTTTCCTCTACCATTTCTCCTGTTTGTAAATTAAACCATAATTCATCAAAGTAAAAATCAGCTGTAACAATTCTTTCATTATTTAAACATATAAAATCTTTTTTAGCTAACATATTTGTTCCTAAAGATACTCCTGGATCTAGATTACACAAATACGCAAGAGTTGGTTTTATATCTAATTTACTTACAGGTTTATCTATTCTTAAATTGCTAATGCCTGGTATTCGCATTCCTGCTAACACTCTAATATAATTTAATTTTATATCTACATCTGTAACATTTCCATCTAATTCACTTAAAAATTCTATCATTTCGTTATTATATATATCTAGTCCATTGTGATCCCCATATAAAATTATTACAGTATCATCATATAAGTCAGCTTTTTTTAGCTCATCTATAAATATACCAAATGCATAATCTGCATAATTTGCAGATTCTAGATAGTTTCCAAAGAATGTATCTTTATATTTTCCAACATCTATATTAACTTTACCTCTATCTTGCAAACCGTCTAAAGTAAAACCAGTATGTGATGAGGCAGCAACAATATATGATACAAATGGAGCGTCATAATTTGATAATTTTTCTACTGCTTGTCTATATAATAATTCATCTGATAAATATCCCATTACATCTTCTGAAATATCTGCAAAATTATCTTTTAATTCTACATGATCAACTTCCATATTTTTATATACATTAGTTCTGTTCCAAAAATATCCATAGTTTCCATGCATATACGAAGTTGTGTAATCCTTTTGATGGAACATTTTAAAAATATCATCATATGTATTTTTATAATATCTACTATATGCCATTCCATTTTCTACTGGATATAATGATGTAACAGTAGAGAACTCTGAATCTGCTGTTGTAGAATAGCTTTGCATATACATATTAGAAAGTCTTATATTTTCATTTATAAATTTATTTAAGTTTGGCGTTATTTCTTTATCATTTATAGTTTTATTTAAGACAAATTCTTGCACTGATTCTAGCTGAAGAATTATCACATTTTTACCTTCCATTGTTCCTGCAATATCTAGATAACTTTCTTCATACTCTTGGTTGTATTCTTCTTTTAAAGAATTATATGCGTCCATCACCTCAGTCTTTGTCCTATATTTGGCTTGTTTTGAGCCATCAATAACATTTAATATATCTGATATATGATACCCATAAATTGTTGCTTTCTTTATTTGTGTATCCCTATTATATGGATCTTCTAAAGCTTTTTCATTTCCCTCTATTGCTGATGTAATAAATACATATATCGCAAATAATCCAATTAATGTTCTACTAACAATATATTGTACTTTACTCTTTTGACCTTTTTCTATTTTTGCAAATTTTGATACAAATAAAATCATTAGAAGCAATATATCTATAAAATAAAGTATTTGGTGTGGTTTTAATAGCATTGGCAATGTTGACATTATTTCTTCGCCATATTGTAGGTTAGTTATTTGTAATACTGATAATACATTACTTGAATAAGTGTAATAAATATTGTCTGCAAATAAAATTATGCTTATTATCATATCTAATACTATTCCACCAATATTTCTTCCTTTTTTGGGTAATAAGAATAATATTCCAAATAAAGATAAAATATATATTATACTAGTTTGTATTGTATTTATATCAGTTTTTTCATTTATACATACAGTAAATTTATAAAATAATATGGTTTTTAATATTATAAAAATTGCGAGTATTATAATAAAAAAACTGGAATTTATAATCTTATTTAGTATTTCTTTTGTTTTTTCTTTCACAAATTTCTCCTCTTTCCGATAATTATTGCAATTAATATATCATATTTTTTTATAGTTTTCTAGCTTTATTAGATTATTAAATCTTTTTGCTAATTCTCCTAAATATGCTCTAACTAAGCACATAGCTTGAACAATTAACATAATTATGGTATAATTAAATTTGACTATAAACTGTTGCTTTGTATCTAGTATCAATTGATACTTTGCAACTTGATAAGGAAAAGGAGAAATAACATGAAAAGCAACATGAAAATGAATGCAACTATCACAACTCAGGCTAAATCGACTACCTTTCTTCCGAAAACTGCGACACCTAAGCCTACACCGATTGATCGGTTAAAATCTTGGTGGACAGAACATTTCGGAAGTAAGAAAGCGCGGCAGGCTACAGCAAAAACTGTTGCTCTCAGCGTAGAGCATGCTATCAACAGTTTCGCACGGGCAATGAGATTCAACTTGTTATTGGCTCTAGTAGCCATGCTCGTTGTTAATTTCTGTCCAAATGTTGCGGACAAATGTCCGGTTTTCTTTCAGTTATGTGAAGGAATATTAGTCTTCTATGAATTCTTATTAAGAGCAACGTTTACTGCTTTAAAGGCTGTGATTCAACTTTTTACGTTGAACATACCTGAAGCAGGAGATACTCTCTCGGCAGTATTCACAGAAGGTGCTCGCCTTCTTTCTGAATTAATCAACTGGATTCAGGCAATCACATTCTAACATCTCTTTTAAATCTTTATCCCTCGCCACGCTGTGACGAGGGCATTTCTTTATTTTAGCAAAAAATCGGGATTTAAGGAACGTCCCCAAATCCCTATTCAATCCCGAATCCCTATTCTACACTCTTTAAACTACTAATCATGTCAATCTTCTTTAATGCAAAATAGGTAATTACATTTACTATAATGGTAAAAGCAACTGTAATTAAAATAGCATATAAATAACTTAATGGATGTATAACTTTTGCAAACCTAAGCATATTTATCTCACATGTACCAATTATAAAGTAATTTAAGAAATATCCTCCGATTAGTCCTAGTGCAATTCCTATTATCGTTAATAATACTGTTTCTCTTGTTACGTAAGTATATACTTCTTTATCATAAAAACCTAATACCTTAATTGTTGCAAGTTCTTTTTGTCTTTCACTAGTATTTATATTAGATAGATTATATAATACTACAAATGCAAGCAATCCTGCTGAAACAATTAGTATTACAACAACATAATTTAATGAACTAATTGTATCATCCAAAGTTTTCTCTGCATTTAAATTTAACGAAACTGTAGATACCTTACCACCATCTAATAATTTTTTAGAAAGCTCTTCTTGTGCTTCTTCTGATAAATTTTCTGCCCTTACAAGTAATACATTTGTATTATATGCTTCTCCATATAAGCTTTCGTACATATCTTTTGTCATATATATATAATGAGCAATATAATTTTCTGTTATATCAGAAACTTTAACTTCTTTATTTTCTTCCGAAGTTCCTTCTAAAGTTATTGTATCTCCAACTTTTACATCTAATAATTGTGCCAATTTATCTGTTAAAATAACTCCATCTGATGATAAACTAACTTCTTCTTTCTTATTAGCTAAATCATTTATTGTAATCACATTTTTTAACTCTTCTGCATTACTTGGAACTACTACTTGCAAATCTTCTGAATATTCATTATGATTTGCAGTATCAGCTACCATATATGTTTCTACAATATTATCAACATTTTCGGTATTTTGTATTTCTGTAATAACACTTTGTCTTTCGTCATCAGTCAAACTACTCTTCATACTAACTTGAAAATCATATAAAAATACTTTTTCATATTGATTTGGTAATATAGTAGATATAGAATTTTTTATTCCAAATCCAGTTAATATTAATGAAGTACAACCAAAGATACCTATAATTGTCATTAAAAATCTCTTTTTATATCTAAATATATTTCTAATAGTAACTTTTTGTGAAAAGTTTAGTCTTTTCCATATAAATTTTACTCTTTCTAATAAAACTCTTTTTCCAAGCTTTGGAGCTTTTGGTCTTAATAGGTTTGCTGGCTTTTCTTTTAAATCTCTCGCTGCTGCATATATTGTAGCACCAACAATACAAATATATATAAGTGCTAAACCAGATGATGAATGTTCCGAATTAAGTCCTACTACAAATTCTGGAATTGTATACATCATACTATACATCATCCAAATAACTCTTGGTATTAATTGTAATCCTATAATTATTCCTATTACTCCACCAATTATACAAGCTAAACTAGAATATAATATGTATTTAAACATTATTTGAGCTTTGTTATATCCTAAAGATTTTAACGTTCCTAGTTCTGTTCTATCTTCTTCTACCATTCTTGTCATCGAAGTTAATGACACCAATATTGCTATTGCAAAAAATACAATTGGGAATACGATACTTAAACTATCTACACTTTGTGTATCTTGTTTAAAACTTACATATCCACTATTCTGATTTCTATCTAATATATACCATTCTGCACTTTCTATCTCGTTAACTTTTTCTTTTGCATCGATTAATTCTGTTTCTGCATCTGCAATTTTAGTATTAAACTCTTCTTTTTGAGTAGTTAATTCTGCCTCTGCTGTTTGTAGTTCTTGTTTTGAAGTTTCTAATTCAGCTTTTGCATTACTTAGCTGTGTTTCTGTCTTCTTTTTTGTGCTTGCTAAAGTTTTTTCTTGTTTACTTACTTCTGCTTTTGCTGATTCAATTTTGGCTTGTGCATCACTTATTGTATTATTTGCAGAATTCACCTTATTTTCTATTTCTGTAATTCCTGCTTGTAACTGCATTTTACTTGTTTCTAATTCTGTTTTTTGTGTTTCTAATGCTTGCTTTTTTACAGTTAAAGTAATTTTTTCTTCTTCGCTTAAACTACTATCGTTTAATTTATTTAATACATCATTATATGCTTGTGTTACTTGTTCTAATGATTGATTTACTGTCTGTAATGTTGATGTTAGCTCTGCCTTTTTAGTATTTGCTTCATCTATTTGTGTTTGTGCATTCTGCTTTTGTTCTTCTAGTGTTTTCTCATTTTTTTCTATTTCAGCTTTTGCACTTTGAATCTTTTTTTCTGCACTTGCAAATTCTTTATTGGCTTTTTCTTCATTTGATTTTATCTCATTCTCACCAGCTGTTATTTGCTTTTTGCCATCTTCTATTTTAGCTTCTGCATCTGCAATTTGTTTTTCTCCATCTGCTTTTTGCGTCTTAAACTCGTCTTCTGCTTTTTTAATTTCTGTATTTGCTTCATCTATAAGCTCATTATATCTTGCAGTTTCTCGTTCTGCTCTTATTTCTTCTATTTTCTCTTTTGTTTCTTCTACATAATCCTCGTATTTATTAGAAGTAGTTGTATATTTAGCTGTATCCTTCAAAGTTACATATATCTCGGTATATACATCTGATTCTATATTAGCTCTCGAAACATAAATAAAATTATTTATTGTTCCAGAACCTAGGCTTGTTGTTCCTCTTTCTCTTGATATATACAATGGACTTTCCGCTGTTCCTACTATTTTCAGAGTTAATTCTTTAAGAAGCTCATTTTCCTCGTTTGCTTCCAATGTTATAGTATCACCAATATTTTTATTTGCTGTTGTTAAAAATGATGGCTCTACCAAACATTCATTGGCATTTGATGGCATACTTCCTTCAATTAATCTTGGTTTATTAATATCTTCTATTGTTAATATTTTAGATACTAATTCTTTATTATTTACTTTTACTAAAATATCTTCTGAATATGTGCCATAAACATTTTCTACATTCTCTATGTTTTTTATAGCATCTATATCACTATCTGTGAGTCCTAATGTAGACATTATTTGTATATCATATACATTCTGCTCTTTATAGTACTTGTCTATGGTATCTACCATGTCTGGAGATGTAGCTCTTAAGCCTGCAAAAAAGCCTACTCCTAATAGTGCTATAAGCAAAATAGAAATAAATCTTTTGTATGATGTTTTTATTTCTTTAAAACTATTTTTAAGTAGTGCTTTTTTCATATCTCCACCTCCTTACTACCATTCTATCTCCTCGATTGGTGTTGGATTCTCATTTATTATCATATCTTCTGCGGTTCCATTTTTAAATTTTATAACTTTATCTGCCATTGGAGCTATTGCCCCATTATGGGTAATTATTATAACAGTCATTTTTTCTATTCTGGACATATCTTGCAATAATTTTAAAATTTGTTTACCTGTTTTATAATCTAAGGCTCCTGTTGGTTCATCACAAAGCAACAACTTTGGATTTTTTGCTATAGCTCTTGCGATAGCCACTCTTTGTTGCTCTCCTCCAGATAGTTGTGATGGAAAATTGTTTTTTCTATCTGCTAGTCCTACCTTTTCCATTACTTGTTCTGGATTTAAAGATTTCTTACATATTTGTGTTGCAAGTTCTACATTTTCTATTGCAGTTAAATTTTGAACTAAATTATAAAATTGAAATACAAAACCTATATCTTCTCTTCTATATTTTATTAAATCCCTATTTTTTAATCTGGAGATTTCTTTATTATCTACTATAACTCTTCCAGATGTAGCATTATCCATACCACCTAATATGTTTAAAGCTGTAGTTTTGCCTGCTCCACTTGGACCTACTATTACAACTAGTTCTCCTTTTTCTATGCTTAAATTCGCATTACTTAAGGCGTGTATTATAACTTCTCCCATTTTATAGTCTTTACATACATTTTTAAATTCGATATATGACATAATAATCACTCCTTTGTTAAGTAATTATATAAAGCATTACATCCTTTTAGTACTTCTTCATAAGTTTTAGTAAAATTTCCTGTGTACCAAGGGTCTGCTATATCTTTTTTCTCATTTGTAAAATCTAATAATTTATATATCTTATTTTCTGGATCTCTTCCTACAATTGCTTTTATTCTTACTATATTACTAGTTTCCATGCCAATTATATAATCATATTTATTATAGTCTTCTTTTTTTAATTGCTTAGCTTTATGCTTTTGAAATGGTATATTATGTTCAAGCAATTTTTCTTTTGTCCCATAATGCATATCATTTCCAATTTCTTCTGTACTCGTTGCAGCAGAAGAAACGTAGAAGTTTTTCTCTTGTCCATTTTTTGCTACTATATCTTTAAAAACGTACTCAGCCATTGGTGATCTACATATATTTCCAAGACATACAAATAGTATTTTTTGCATATTAAAGTCCTTCCCTTTCTCGGTTCGCTTGAAGGTACACATAAAAAATGAAAATAATTTTCTTTTAAACTATACCTTCTATATTTAAATTGTATCATACTTTTATGTCCATTTGGTAAATTTCACAAAATTTTCCAATATTACTTTTTTAATATATTTTTTTTACATTTTTGTAACAAAAATGTTGACAACTTTTAATATTTGCTCTATAATGAATTTATATTATGAAAAATACTAAAGATTTTTGACATAGATACTATAGATAAAAAGGAGAGAAATACGATGGAAAATTATAATAAAACTGATTGTTTAGCTTTAACAATCAGAAAAGAACATAGGTTAGTAGTTATTAACAAAGCAGTTAAGAAAACTATAACAATTTCTGTTAAAACAATCTTAGCAGCAATTTGTTTAACTTTGTTAAATGTTTTTGTTTAATATATATTCAATGCATCGGGATTTTGGGGACGTTCCTCAAATCCCGATTTTTTAAAGGGATTTAGGGACGTTGTTCAAATCCCTGCTATTTCTATTTTAATTAAAAACAGTTATACATACAAAAAAGCGCCTCTTTCATATAAGAAGCACTTTTTCTTAATTTTCACTAGCATTTATAATTATTTGCTCGTTTGCTACAATAATATTTAAAATATTTTTTCCTTCATCTGGCTTTAATCTTTTTTGATTGTCATTAAAATATTTCTTTATATCTCTAGTCATGTTATTGCCAATTTGTGTTAATGACATTTCTTCTGCATTTTCTTGTTTTTCTGCTTTTTCTATTACTTTATCCTTAATGTTTATATCAACCTTAACTATTTCCTTATCATCTACTTTATAATATAAATCTACTGTTCCTGTTTCTAAATTCTCTAATTTATAATGAGCTTTTACTAACTGCATATTTTTCATATTTAAATGCTCTGTTACCTCATTGTTTAAATCGTTTAAAACTAATACATCTGAAGATATTTTTTTGTCTGAATTACTAATTTTTATTTCACTATTTGTTTCATTACTTCGTATATTATTAATTATGAAGTAACCTGCAATTAGTATAATGATTATGACAAAGAAAATTAATACTTTCCTTTTGTCCATTTTTCTTGAGTTTTTCGCTTTTCGGTGAGGACTAGATTTCTTTACTGTTTCATTTTTATATCTCTTTGCCAAAATATTTCCCCCTTATTTAAATTATTAGGTTATATATCTTAAGTTTTATTATATATAAAAGGTAGAAAGTACTTTCTACCTTTTATACTTTTGTGATTAATCTTTAACAATTGTCATTGAAGAACCATCTGTTGTTGATGTTAATACATTTCCTACATTTCCTGCTCTATCAGTATATGCAGAAATTTCGAAAGTCATTTCTCCTATATCCATGTCCTCTGTTACTTCTATTTCTCCAGCATATTTTGTAGAAGTATTTGAAGGAACACTTGGTTCATTTACAAATACTCTTGCTTTCTTTCCATTTATAGTAATTTCTGGAGCATTTGATAAATCAGATTCTTTTTCTGTAACATTAACATAAACCCATATGATATCTCCTACTTTTGCTTCTGAACCACCTCTAGTAATATTTTGTATATGAACTAAATTTACTGTTGGTGCATCTTTGTCAAATATAACATTTGAATTATCTGTTGTTGTGTTTTCTATTGTTGCTCCAACATTACCTGCTTTATCTGCATATCCAAATATTTTAAATGAAACTTCTCCATTTTCCATATCTCTTGTCATTTCTAACTTACCTGCATACATTTGTCCATTTTCATTTGGTTCTCCATTTTTAAAAGTATCTACTTTTTGACCATTAATAACTATAGTAGGTAATACTGATAATTCTTCTTTAATTTTGATGTATACCCAAACATCATCTCCTGGTTGAGCATAATCTTTATTTATTTGTTTATTACTTCTTATTTGTACAAAATTAGCTTTTGGAGCTTTATAATCATACCAAAACTCGTATGATACTTCATTACCAGATAAATCTGTTACAGTTAATGTATTTTTTGTTTCGTTTTCATTTAATTTATCTTTTATAGATTCAAAACTAATTTGTCCATTATTACATTCTATTTCTTTACCATTTAGTTCACAAGAATCAATTCCTAGATTATCTGATATAGTAAATCCTATATTGTTTCTAAAATATGGTGCGTTTCCTTCTGCATTGTCATTAACTTTTATAATAGGATTTGTTTTATCAAAAAATACTCTATTTCCATTAGATGGTTTTGTTTCATCTGTCATTTTATTTCCAAATAAATCTACTAAATCAGAAATTTTAAATGTAATTTCTCCATCTACAAAAGCAGTATCTTCTGGAATTTCATAAATTAGAACATAGCTATATCTATCATTCTTTTCATCGTAATTAGGTTTTACTAAATCACCATCCATTGGGTATTCTACACCATTATTTATTAATGTAAATGATGGATTATGTGCTAATTCTTCTTTAACTCCTATACTTACCCAAAGTTTATCTCCTATTTTTGCATAAAATTCATGTTCTTTACTATTATCACCATTAACCATGATGTTTGAGTACTCTCTTGTTGGTGCTACTGCATCATAGTTAAATGTATATTCAGCTGTATTTCCAGCTTCATCACTAGCAACAACTGTATTTTCTCCTTCATTTAAATATCGTGCAAGTGTTTCAGATGAAACTTCACCATTTGTAAAGATTATTGCTCCATCTTTACCATTAATTTCATAAGAAGCTACACCATTATTATCTGTAACTTTAAGTCCTATTCTACTATAATTACCTTCTGATCCAGAAACTGAATCTTCTGTTGTCTCTATAGTTGGTTTTGAGTTATCAATTATTACATTTGTATATGTTCCATCATTTATATTAGCATTTGTTAAAGGTGTTCCTTCATTTCCTGCAACATCTTTGTATCCATATACTTTAAATGCTACTTCACCTTCTGGTGTATTTTGGTCTATCTTAACATCTGCCATATAGTAATAAATATTTGATTCTTCAATTGAACTATCTGGACGATATGTTACATCATATACTTTTCCAAACATTTCAACTTTTGGTTCTACAGCTAATTTTTCTGGGAAAGATACTAATACACGAATGCTGTCACCAGCTTTTGCATATCTTTGATCTCTTGTATCTTCACTACTTGTATTACGAGCAATTCCTAAATTTATTTTTTCAGGAGCTGTAGTATCAAAGTATACTTTATGTCCATTAGTTGGACCATTTTCGTCTTCTCTTTTATTTCCAGCTTTATCTTCTATATTAGAAACTTTTAATTCAATTTCTCCGTCTACAAAAGTTGTATCTTCTGGAATTTCATAAATTACTGTGTAATCCCATGCTTTTGCAGGATTTTGTTTTACTATTACTTGTGAATCTTCCATTACATATTCTTTTCCATTATTAATTAATGTAAATGTTGGATTATGTCCTAGTTCTTCATTTGCTGTATAGCACATATAAATTGAATCACCAGGTCTTACATAATATTCTCTTTGCTCGTTAGATTCACCTAATTTTAAAATATTATTTGCTAATGTCTTTGGAGCTGTTCTATCATAAATTATTCCTGTTACGTTTTCATTATTTTCTGAAATTACTGCTCCTTCATTTCCTGCTAAATCTGTGTATCCACTTATTGTAAATGGTAATCTTCCTTCTGGTATTGTAGCTTCATCTTCGGCAATTGTTATATATCCTGAATATAATACTCCACCTTTATCATCTGAAGTTTTTTCCATTACAACAGATTGCTCTCCAATTTTTAATGTTGGTTCTGTTCCTATTTCTTCGTTAAATGTTACATTTACTCTTACTGTTTGACCATTTCTTATTGTTTCTGTTTCATTATTTTCATTATCCCATAATTGAACTTTTAAGTACTCTGGTGCTGTTTTATCAAATGTTACAGATGTATTATTTGTAGTTGTTGTAATAGTATCTCCACCATTACCAGCTAAATCTTCATATCCAGATATTTCGAAAGACATTTTTCCTTCTGTCATATCTTCTGTCATTGTTATCCATCCAACATATATTACTCCTGCTGGATCATTAATAATTGTATTTGTTGTAATACCATTTATTTTTATAACCGGATATTTAGATAATTCTTCTTTAATTCCTACTTTTACCCAAACTTGATCTCCAACTTTTGCATATCGATTATTATTAGCATTTGTAGTTGTAAATTCTACAAAATATGGAGTTGGGTTTGTTTTATCATATTCTACACCTTGATCTATTCCTGGATATTTTAGATCTGCATTTGTCTGGTAAACTATTATATTTACTTTCTACATTATAATATTTTAAAATTGATGTTATTAAATTTAATATACTATTATTATAATCTGGTCGTATCATTTATTTTCTCCTTGTATATCCAATCATCTACATATTTATTTGGAATTTTTAAATTTCCTTTTCCTGCTCCAAGTTCAATATATAAATAAATGAGGTAAAAATATTTTTTCATTATTTTATCAGCTTTGATGCACATCTCTTTTGCAAAATTTAAATACTCATTACTTTCCATAACATTCTTATATATCTTTACATACATCTATCCATTTTTCATAGTTTGAGGCTTTTTCTAATTCACTAATCGTCAATTTTACTGCGCTATTGCTACTTCCACATGCTGGGTAAATTACATCAAATCTTTTTAGCGATTCATCTAAGTAAACTTTTACATTTTCCTTCACACCGAATGGACAAACTCCACCTGGTTTATGTCCAGTATAATTTTCTACTTCATCATATGGTATCATTTTAGCTTTTGTGTTAAATTCTGCTTTGTACTTGGCATTATCTATCTTTTTATCTCCTGCAACTACTATTAATATTACTTCATCATTCACTAAAAAAGATAATGTCTTTGCTATTTCCTTTTCTTCACAGTTTAAAGCTTTTGCTGCTTCCTCAACTGTTGCAGATGATGTCTCAAATTCCATTATATTATTTTCTAAATTATATTTTTTTAAATATTCTTTTGCTTTTTCTAATGACATTTTTTTGCTCTCCTTATTTGTTACTATCCCTATATTCTTTTACTATATCTCGATATGGCTTTTCTTTTTCTTTTAATTTACTACAATTCATTTTTTTTACAAATTTATCTAATTCCGTTCTTAGCTTGTCTTTTTCTTCTTCTGTATTTGCTAAAATTTCTAATTCTATAAAATTACCTACGCCATCTATTTTATCTATCATAATGTTATATTCAAATCCGTCAATATTTTTTGAATATACTTGTCTATATTTCTTAAACGAAACATATTCTATATATCCAAGTTGATTTATAACGTATTTCGTGTCTTCGTAGTCTTTTGGGTCTAATTTTAAATTTACTTCTTTTTTTCCATATTTTTCTGTGCTATTATCTGATTTTGGTTTATATGTAAGTTCTAAAAAATCTTCATTTGTTTTTCTGGTTCTTAAACAAGTCCTACTCTTTACAAATTCTAAATTCTTATCTGTAAAATATGTATCTTCTTCTACACTATCTTCTATAAGTTTAAAACTTTCAGTTTCTATTTTTTCTAATATTTCTTTATAATCTTTTCCTAAATGATAACTTGCTTCTAATTCTATTCTACTAGACATCTTGACCCTCCTTACTTTTATTTCTTGTATATTATCATATTTACCAGATTTTATCAAACAAAATAGATGCAGGCTTTTCCCTTACATAATTTTATAAAGGAGAGCATCTGTTAAGACGCCCTCCTTCTCTTTGCAATGCAAATTTTTTTAAGTTCATCGCCATATTTCCAGCATTGAACCAATATGTTGGTAGCAAAGAGTTCCATTGTCCCTGTGCCACCATCTTTTGAGAGATTTGCCTGCTGATATGCAATATCCACGATATCTTCCACCTTTGCTCCTTTTTTTAGATGAAACTGCATTATCTTTGCCCATCTACGAGCTATGTCGATTATATTGAAGGACTGGTTCTCTACAGCCTTCATCCACTTTGCTCTTGCAGTTTCATTTTTAAAATTAATTTTTGAGCTTTTATCAAGCCTTATAACAAATTCGTTTCCATACCATGCTGTTTCCTTTATATACAGAAACTGTTCTATAATATCGTAGCAAAACGAGTTTTCTGGAGTTATATTCATTCCAATTCCATTGAATTCAAATGAAATTGAATTGATTTTCTCTCCAATGAAGTTTTCCATGTTAGGAATAAATTCACTGTCTTTTTCGAAAAAGCTCTGGATCATCTTTGCGAAGTTGACAAATCCCATATCGAATGGTGGTAAAACATTGAGTTCACCATCGGCAAATACGACATACAAATCCATTGTATAGTCTTCTAACCGTACAACAGACCTTATTTTTTTCGTTCATTTTAATTCTTTATTCCATATATTTTTTATACATTTCGTCTGCTACTTTGTAGAACTTTTCTTTATCATCTATTAAATCTTGTAATTTTTTTAATTCTTTTTCTCTATATTCATTTTCTATACAATCTTTTTTGGCAGCATATCCTTCTTTTCCAAACTTAGTTACTGCATGTTCCCATGCTTTTTTAATATGTTCTTCTTTGTCTATATTTCCATAATGTTCTTCTCCATATTCATATGTCCTTCTAAAAAATATTTCTATTGTAACAGTTTTATCAGCTGATGCTAATATTTTTCCATATATATTTCTGGTTTCTCCTGTTTTAGATGCCCTATGGTCTTCTATCGCTTCTTTTATTAATTTCAATTCTGTTGTGTTAAAAAATCTATTCAGATTTTTGTCTTCTCCCATTATTTTTGCAGATACTTTTTCATGATTTTCTCTATCTATATGATCGCCTATGTCATGATAAGCTACAGCTGTACATAGCATATCCAAATTCACATTATACTTATTGCCTAATATTAAGGCATTTCTCATTACTTCTTTTATATGTCTTATATCATGTGATTTTCCATTCTTATTGTATTCGGGAAATATCTTTTCTTCAATATATTCTTTTAATTCAGGACTAATTTCAGATTTTTTTATTAAAAGATGATAATGATAAGAACTACTAGTTTTTCCTTTTTCCTCGTAAAAATCTTCGATATGTTCTACTAAGTCTATTATGTTGTCTTTAAATAGTTCTTGTATCAAATCATAATCTGCATAAAAATGAGGTATTCCATTTTCCGGTCCATCTTCTACTCTTATTTTTGTATTTTCATCAACTACCGGAAAATCTTTATTATAAAAGGCTGGAGAGCTTTTAGATCCTAATGTTAAATAACATTCTCCATCCTCTCTTAGTACTCTATTTATTTCTTTAATTATTCTTTCTACACCTTTAGTATCTGTATGTGATATAACATTTCTACATAATATACAATCAAAAGAGTTATCTTCGTATGGCAGATTTAGCATATCTCCAATTTTATAATCTACATTTAAATTTAATTCCTCTGCCCACTTTTTTGTAGCATTTACAGCTTCCTCGCTTAAGTCAAAAGCATATGTATTAAATCCATTTTGTGCAAATAAAATCGTATGTCTTCCCATTCCACATCCTAAATCAAAAAAGTCTTTTTTCATTTGTTTTTTCCATCTGTTTAGCAAGTAATATGATTCAATACTTGGCTCTTTCCAAATATCAAGTTTACTCGCCTTGCTCCAGTTCCATGCTTTAGATTCTACCATTACAATATTCCTCCTTTTTCTGCTATATTATCACAACTACTTTATACAAACAAGCAAAATGGATAGTAAAAACTATCCATCTATCTTAACCATGAAAATTCTTGCCTGCAATTGTACAACATTCTTTGTATTAATAAAAACTTTTCTATCTTTTTAATAATCTTAAACTATTTAAAACAACTGTCAAACTACTTAATGTCATTGCTAAACTTGCAATCATTGGGTTTAAAGCTATTGGTAATAATCCTGTTGCAAGTGGTATCATACATACATTATAAAATAATGCCCAAAATAAATTTTCCTTAATTATTCTTATTGTACGTTTTCCAAGATCAAATATTTTTACTATATTGTCCATATTTTCGTTAAGTAATATAACATCTGCAGAATCTGCACTAATATCTGTTCCGTTTTCCACACTTATTCCAACTGTTGCAGCTTTTAAACTTGGACTATCATTAATCCCATCACCAACCATTGCTACATTATTATTCTTATTCAATTCTTTTATCTTATCTAATTTTTGCTCTGGATTTACATCGCTTATAATATTTTCTATTCCTAGTTGTTTTGCAATGGCTCTTGCTGTTTTTTCATTATCTCCAGTAAGCATTATGATTTTCTTATCCAATTTTTCTAATTTTTTAATTGTATCTATAATATCTTTCTTTATTGTGTCTGCTAAACCTATAATTAAAATAGTTTCTTTTTCATCAAATAAATATACTATGCTTTCACCTTTACTTGCAAATATTGTTTCATTATCTCTTAGTTTATTTTCTACATTCATTTTTTCTACATATTTGTAATTGCCTGCATAATATTGCTTTCCATTTATAATTCCTTTAACGCCAAGTCCTGGAACTTCTTCGAAATCTTTAACTTCGAAAATATCTTTTTCATTAGTATAAATACTTTTGGCTAATGGATGATTTGAATTTTTTTCTAAACTTTTCAATATTTTTAAAGTAACTTCATTATACACTCCATCTGCTATACTCATCTTTCCTGTTGTTAATGTTCCTGTTTTATCAAATACAATCGTATCTACTTTGTTTATTGCTTCTAAAGTTTCGCTAGATTTTACCAATATTCCCTTTCTACTACAATTTCCAATTGCAACTACCATAGCAAGTGGTGTTGCTAAACCTAGCGCACATGGACATGCAACAACTAAAACACTTACTAATGCAAGAATTGACCCATTAATATCTTTGGTTATTACAAAATTTAAAACAAATGAAAGTAAGGCAATTATAAATATTGTTGGAACAAAATATCCACTTATTTTATCTGCAATTCTTGCAATTGGAGCTTTTGTGTTTGTAGCTTCTACTACCATTTTTACTATATTAGAAATGCTAGAATCTCTACCTATTTTTTCTGCTCTATATTCTATATATCCATCATAATTAATACTTCCTGCAATTACAGTATCACCTACTTTTTTGCTAACAGGCTTACTTTCGCCTGTGATAAATGATTCATCAGTATGTGTTTTACCATTTATAATAGTTCCATCAACTGCTATCTTTTCACCTGGTTTACTTATAACTGTATCACCTTTTTGTATTTCATTTATAGTAACTTGTAATTCTTTTCCATCTTTTAAAATTGTTCCGTTTTTAGGAGTTATTGTTACAAGATTTTTAATTGTATCAACTGCTTTATCTTTATTTTTCTTATCTATGTATCTACCTATTTTTACAAAAAGAATTATTATTGCTGATGATTCGAAGTACAAATGATGTACTAGCATTGTATTTCCCATAAATACTTGAACTGTATTCCACAAGCTGTACACAAAGTTTACGATTACTCCAACACCAACTAAAGAGTCCATGTTAGGCATTTTATGAACAATATTTTTTATTCCATTTTTTATAATATCAAAGCCATAAACAATAAATAATAATGACAGCACCATTAGAGTTATTACATATATTTGTGGGCTTTCCATCATATTTAATATCTTTGGAGTTGGTAAGTTAATCATCTGCCCCATTGATATATACATTAAAGTAATTCCTAATATAGAAAATATTATTAGTTTAAATAATTCATTATTTTTCTTTTCTTCTTTCTTTTCTCCTAAACTTTTAAAACCAGCTTCTTTAACAAATCTATTCAAATCTTTAATACTTAAATTATCTTCATACTCTATTAAGGCTGTCGCCATGACCAAATTTACAGAAGCACTAATTACTCCTTCTTGCTTATTTAAATATTTTTCTAAACCATTTGAACAAGCACTACAAGTCATTCCTTCTATGTTTAAAATAATTTTTTTCATACTTCACTCCTTTGGAATTTTGTCGGGATTTGGGGACGTTCCTTTTTTCCCTTTCGGGATTTTGGAAAATCGGGATTTAGGGACGGTCTTTTTTTCCCTTTCGGGATTTTAGGAACGTCCCCAAATCCCCTTTCCCAAATCCCTTTTCCTTATTTTACTTTAAATCCTAAATTCTCTATTTTTTCTTTAATTATATTCATATCCACTTCTTTTTTACTTTCTATTTTTACTGTTCCGTCTTCATGATTTGCTTTTACATTTTTTATAGCTTTAACTTCTCCTAATGCATTTTCTATTCTTTTTTCGCATCCTCCACACATCATACCTTCTACATTTAAAATAATTTCATTCATTTTTATTCCTCCTTATATCTTTCTATAATTTATAAATAAACATTTTTTATTAATATACTATTTATTAAATCTTTTAAATAAACTCATAAGTTCATCTATTACTTCTGTATCCTTTTTTTCTATGCTGTCTGTGATACATGAATATAAGTGATTTTCTAATATATGCATGGATAAACTTTTTATTGAGCTTTCTATTGCTGATAGCTGAATTAATATATCATTACAATATCTATCATCTAGCACCATATTTTTTATGCCCTTAACCTGCCCCTCTATCCTATTTAATCTGTTATTAATTATTTTCTTTTCGTCTTCACTTCTTACTGTCTTTTTGTTGTTGCAACATTCATTATTCATTTAACCACCTCTTGATATATAATATACCCTGTATAGGTATTTAGTCAATAGAGGGGTATATTAGCTCTTTTACTGTCATATCAACATAAAGAAGGGGAAACATCCCCCCTTAGAAATGTTTCCCCTTTGTGATTTACTCGGGCATTTTGCCACCACTTGTCCACAGCATGTACAAATCATTGCCTTTAAACCAATACTGCCCTAAAAGAGCAAGCGCTGCATATTCCTCACTGCCATTAATAGACAGTTTCTTTAAACAGTTTTCGAATGCAGGAAATGCAACATCATGCAATGACGAAGATTCTTTCAACAACCGTTCCATCTCATCTGCCCACATTGTAGCAAATTCCTTAGAAATATCGTTTTCAAGTTCCTCCCATTTTTTTGTTTTACCTTCACATACTTTCATTATGTTCTCCTTTACTTTTGCTATGGTCTACGAGTTATCTTTTTTATTTTAGCATAAATTTACATAATAGTCTATAATTTTTTTCAATTATTTTTTACTTTTTTATGTAAATGTGATATAATATATAGACACTAAATAGCTGAAGAAAGGAGGACAATTTATGTCCGACAAAGTACAAACCGTGCAAAACAACATCTGGTTTCCAGATATTGCTCCCATTTTATACCGGGGAGTAGGTTCTCTAGTACAGGTTCAACGCTTGTATCTGGATGAAGTAATGCTTGAGGCAGATAAGCTTCGTGGAAATACGTTTGTTCCAAATTATTTGGACATGTATCACACAAAACTCGAAAACTACTTGAACCGCTATTATAATTACGGTTCATTGGCTGAACTTGAAAAGGAGATTATTGAATTAAAGAAATTTTTAGCAAGTCTAAAGATTCCTTGTTCCATTTCTGGCCGACTAAAAAACTATGTCGCTTTTTTAGAGAAAGTGCGAACATTCATCTATGATGGTCTCGATCCATACTCTATCAACGACGAGTTGGGCTTTAGGATAGTAATAGGAACAAGCCGATATGATGATGAAAAGTCAATTAGTCAACTCTACGAAGTAGCTAACAAAGTGATTGCTTTCTTCGTTATCCGGAAAGGTTACCAATTAATAAAGCCATCTCCAGCAAATGGCCTTGGCTTTAATCAGGAACTTTTTCCAAAGGTATTTGTTCCATCAAAAGGGCTCATCTACCCAGAATATGCAAAATACGTCAAAGACTATTTTGTTGCTCCTAAAAAGAAGGGCTATCAAGCTCTTCATATGGTATTCGTAACCAAGAGTGGCTTAACAATTGAAGTTCAATTAAGGACATTTGCTAGCCACTTCCATGCAGAGTACAATGCTACTCATCTTGCACACAAAGATGAAAGATACGGAGCCAGTAGCAAGGAACTTACCCAAGAAGAGAAGGAAGCTGATGCTAAAAGGCAAGCTGCAATAAAGGTTGTCTTCGATCCAGAGAAGGTTAACCTCGACTCCTACTTCTCAAAAAATGGGGAAACTCTGGATTTAATCGGTCTACAAGAAACTATACGAGATCCATTCAACAACTTCTACGTTGCTTAAGGTCTCGTAAAACGCCCTACTACACAAGAAATAAATTTCTTTCTGTGTAGTGGGGCGTTACTTTATTTATTCTTTCCTGTTAATGGCGCATATATCCATTGTAGGAAAAACAATTCATATGGATTTCCACCTTTACGACTACTTATATGCTTTATTTTTTTATTGTTACTAAGTTTTGCTTCTATCTCTTCAATCGCTTTTTTATTTGAATTTACTTCGTAATAAGCTGGAAATATATTATTTTCTTCATATCCTTCTAATAAATTTTGTCTGTCTGCAAAGTGTTGCTTCATATCATTTAGTGCATCTTCTTTTGATTTATATATAATTTCTGCATTTTTGTCAGTTTCTTTTATTATATTTTCTATCTCTACTCGCTCTTCATCTGTTATAGAATCTTCTAAAAATATTGTCATTTCACTTATATATTTATCATAATTAATTAATACAGCAATATTCAAGATAATTAAAATAATTAATATAATTGAAATTGCTATAATAATCTTAGTTTTCTTTTTCATCTTCTTTTTTATCTTTTTTAAATAATCTATTTCATTTTGAGTAGTAGTAGGATTCTCTTCTTCGTTATTCATTTCTAAATATATTTTTGCACAATTTTCGCATTTTTTTAAATGTTTTTCTACAAATTCTTTTGAACCTTGTTTTAAACATCCATCTTTATAACTAAATAATAAATCTTGAACGATATCACATTCTTTTTTCATCTTTATTCCCATTCCTCTCTTACTTTTGTTATATTATGACTTACTAACATCTTTTTTTAGGATTTATCCTCCTTTAATTTTTGTTTGCCTCTAAAATACGTAACTCTTACCCAATTTGGCGTCTTATTCATTACTTCTGCTATTTCTTCATTTTTTAGCCCGCCTAATAATTTTAAATACATCACGCTTTTTGTTTCATCATTTAGCTTTTGAATTTTCTTAAATAAATCCAGCTTATCCTCTTGTAAAAATATATTTTCTTCTAGTGAATTTTCTGTTATAAGTTCATTTTCTACATCTTCTAAAGATATATTTTTTTGCTTTTCTTTTTTTCTTATATCTTTATATAAAATAAATTTTGCAATTTGACACAACCATGTAGAAATCTTGCTTTCCCCTCTAAATTTATCTATGTTTTTAACCGCTACTAAGAAGGTTTCTTGCACTATGTCTTCACTTAGATCTTTATTTTTGGTTAAGCAGAATATGTATTTATATACTATTTGAGCATAATTATTATAAATCTCTTCTATATCCTGCATAATTTCCCCCTTTCATTTTATTAGTGTTAAAAACTTTATTTTTGTTACAATTACTTTCTACATCTTTACTAAAATTATATATTCATATTATAATACAATGTATAAAGCAATTTAGCAACTGTTTAATTAATGGTAATCAATTGATTGGAAAGGAGTTTTATGGAAAAAGTATTTTTAGGCAAAGGGCGGTCAGAATATGTAGGTTCAATTTCTGGGGATATCTATATAATAGAAGATAATAACACAGTTTACTATTATCTCATAAATATTCTTAACCCAGAAGATATCTACATTGTTACCAAAAGTGACAAGATAAGAAAAGAAAAAGAAGTAATACCTTCTAGCTCGTTACTTGCTTTTCACAGGCACTGCTTAAATTTAAAAAACGAAAAAACTGCAGATGTAAAACAGCTTATTGCTAAAGAAAAAGCTGTACAGGAACTGTCAATTCTAAGGGAACGAATCGTTCACGATGTTGAAACAACAAAATTTGTAGTAAGCCAAATCGGAACAGAATATAAAAATGTTAACTTAAAATATTGTGGTTCTCGTCTAGTTGTCTATGAAATCGATAATACTTGGGAGCTTCGTATCGAAGGAAATACTAAACAAAACCGAAAGTATATTATGGTAAACATCTCCACTGCTAAAGCAGAATATACAAGAAAGTTACGGTTGTTTATGTCTTCTACAGGGCTTCCTAAAAATATCTGCAAATGTTTCACTAAAAAATTTACAGATGAAGAAGCTTTACGAGTCTTAACTAAAATAGGCCAAGACCATAAAGCATTTCTAGCAGATTCTTCATATTTGTCCGATATAGCAACAAGCTATCAATATATGAATTATCTCGCTACTCAAACTGGTTGTCCTAAAGTAACTTCGCTTAATTACGACCAGAAAGAGCGTATTATCTATTTTGTATTTTAAATACTTTTATATTATGCCTCCATCGTTGGCGAGTGTTAACCTAGCAAAACCAAACAAATCCCCATTACCTTTCTGGTAACAGGGGATTTAACTTTCTAATATTTATTGAGCTTTAAGCTCCGACCCTATAGTTCAAGCTTTCCTTTTCCGCCTTTAAGTCCGCCATTTGCGTATCCTTCTAATACATTTGTATCAAAAGAAAATACCATATTATTTTCTTCACGATTTCTTTTTAATGCTAATTCTATTTCTTTATCTAATAACTCTGGATATTCCATTCCTGTAGCTCTCCATAGATGGAAAGATAAACAACCCGGAATAGTATTTACCTCGTTTACATATACATTATCTGTATCTTCATCTATTAAAAAGTCTATACGTATTACACCTGTGCAACCTAATATTTTAAATGTTTCTTTTGCTAAAGTTTGAATCTTTTCTTTTAATTCTTTACTTATATCTGCTGGTAATTTTAAAACTCCTGCATTCATAGATTGCTTAGCTCCGCCTGTCTTTTTACCTCCAGAAATATATTTATCTTCATATGATAAAATATCTGCTGTTTTATCTAATTCTTCGCATTCTGAGGCATTGCATTCTTCGTAATCACCTAGAACAGAACAATTTACTTCTTTTAAATTCTTTATAGCTTTTTCTATTAAAATCTTTCTTGCATATGTAAAAGCATCTTCTATTGCCTCTTCTAATTCTTCTCTATTTTTGGCAACAACTATTCCAATACTTGATCCTAGATTGATCGGTTTTACGATTACTGGATATTCTATATTATCCTCAACACTTTTTATTATATCTTCTACTTCTTCATTTTTGTAATAACATTTACAATCTAAAACTGGAATATCGTTTTCTTTTAAAATAGTTTTAGAAACATATTTATCCATTCCAACTGCAGATGATGTAACATCACAGCCAACATATGGTAAATTAAACATTTTTAAGTATCCTTGAAGTGTACCATCTTCTACATTTGTACCATGAACGATAGGAAATGCAACATCTATATAGTCATATACTTCATTTTCGTAAAATTTTTTATTTGTTCTTAATAATACCGTTTTATTATCTCTTAAAGAAAGTGTTACTTGTGTACTGATTCTTTTTAAATTCTCTATATTTGTATATTGTTGTATATCATCAACGAAATTTCCACAATACATCTTATTATCTTTTGCGATATATATTGGTACAATATCATATTTTTCCTTATTAATATTTTCTATTGCTTGAAGTGCAGTTATTATGGACACTTCATGTTCAACACTCTTTCCTCCAAAGAAAAGTCCTAATTTAATTTTCATAAAAATTACCTACCTTCCTTTTTATATGAATCTAAATATTTCGTTTAGCTTAAGATTTTTATAAATTATAATTATCTGGTAAATCATTTTCCAATAAAACTGTTACTTCTTCTTTTAAATTCCAACTTATAATTTGACTAACAGCTTCTTGTGGCAAATTCACCTTGAATATTTTTTGTTCCTCGTAATTTTTTTCTTTTATTCCTTTAAGCATAGCATCGTAATTATCTGTTCCGACTAAGAAAATATAATCACAAACATCTGCCATATACTTTCCAAATTCATAATTATATTTTTCTTGGTCTTTGCCAAGTTCTATAAGACCTGGTGTAACTATTACCTTTATTCCTTTAAATTCACTCAAAGTATCTACTGCTGATTTTGAACTTATAGGGTTTGCATTATATGAATCATCTATTATTGCAATATTACCTTTTGGCAATAGTTCTAACCTATGTTTTACATTTTGCAACTCTCTTACTTTTACCGCAATTTTTTTCATTGGAACTTTTAAATAATTTGCCACAGCTATTGCTCCCGTAAGATTTACAACATTATGCCTTCCTATTAATTTTGTTTTTAATTCTTTTTCTTCGTTAGCTTCTTTATCAAAAATTTTAAATTTTAATCCTTTATAAGAAGATTCTAAATCATATGAATTATAAGCTAAGTTTTTATCATTTACTCCATATGTTATCTTATTCATATCTATCTCTTTATTCTTTATATAGTCGTTATCATAATTTAAAAATATAGTTCCATTATTTTGTTTTACACTGTCTGCTAATTCAAATTTAGTTTTTATTATATTTTCTATGCTTTTAAAGCTTTCTAAATGCTGTGGACCTATAGCTGTAATTACTCCTAATTTTGGTTTTACAATATCACATATTTCTTTAATATCACCCACATTTGTTGCGCCCATCTCACACAAAAATATTTGATGAGTTGGCTTTAATTCCTCTCTTATAGTTTTTACAACTCCCATTGTTGTATTATAATTTTGAGGGGTCTTTAATACATCATATTTTTCTGACAATAAACTATATAAAAAATTTTTCATACTTGTTTTTCCATAGCTTCCTGTTATTCCTATAACTAGTAAATTTGGCATTTCGCTTAATCTTCTTTTTGCATCGTTTATGTATCTCTTTCTTCCTAACATTTCTATAGGGTGATTTACTAAATTAGATAATATTATTAACATATTTGCAAATATATTTATAATTATTAATTTAGTTATTATATAGTTTTGTATTCCTCCAATAGCTAAAATTAATACTGATATTAGCATATCTGTCAAAATTAATCTTTTTACTCTTCCTGTAAATTTTAAAGATATCTTCGAATTTCTTTTTGGAATATTATATATTATTGAAATTGCTAATATAATTATTGCAAGTATGTCTAACAATGTATTATTAAAGTAAGTTACTACCATTGGTATTACTAAAATTAGCTGTAATAATATTTTTTTAATATTTTTTCTCATCCATTTAAAATGTTTTAAGAAAAAGTATGAATTTAGTTGTAACATATGTATGTTAAATATTAGTAATAAAATATAATTTATAATAAGTTCTATTATAATTACTATCTTCATAAATATCCTCCGAATTTATTTACCCATAAAATTTTTAATTATATTATTTATTTGTACAGGCCTTTCCAAAAATACATAATGTGAACATCCTTTAAAAGCTACTAACCCTGCGTTTGGTATTTCTTTTTCCATAATTTTAGCATCTTCTATTGGTGTTTCTGTATCATTTTCTCCCCATAATAGTAATGTTGGAACATTTACTTTTGGTAATCTATCTTTTAAATCTTCATTTACTAATTTTACTAATGTATTTCTCATAACAGGTGTTGCATTACGATAATCTACTGATCCCATTTTTTTCTTTAAATTTTCTAACGCATTTGGTGCTATCTTTTTTGCAATTCTCGTATTTAATACTTTTTTACCCAATTTTACTATAGACAATTTTGCTTTTTGTTTTGCTGTTTTTTTATGAACTATACCTGCACTTCCGATTAAAATTAACCTTCTTACCTTAAATCCTAAATTCCCTTCACTTAGCATTTTTATTGCAATTCTTCCACCATTTGAATGTCCTATTAGTGTTATATTATCTATTTTATTTATTTTAATAAATTCTTTTACTAATTCTATAAAATTATCTGTGTTCCATGCTTCTTTTGGCTCTTCTGATTCTCCGAAACCTGGCATATCAAAATAGTATACTTTCGCATATTTAGAGATATTGTCTATTAAATTTTTATATACATTATAATCTGTTCCCCAACCAGGTAAAATTAAGACATTATCCCCTTCACCTTGCGCTATGTAATTAATATTTAATCCTAAAATATTTATATTAATCAGCTCCTTATTATTTTTTACTATTCTATATTTTATAGTATGCCAATATCAACTCATACTTTTTCACATATTTTACATCGATTCACGTTTATTTCACGGTTTTTTATTGACTTTTATGCATTATGTAAATATAATAGTTATATTAAATATTCAGTTTGATTAGTAAACATACTTTAATATAAAGCTAGAAAGGATTTATTTTTATGAAAAAGAATTTTATACGTTTAAATATAAATGATAATTATTTATCTTTTGGTAATTTTTTTAGAATTTTAAAAGAAGAAAGTAATAATTCTGCAAGCTTTTGGCAAGCAGATTTATTCTCTATAATTTTTAATACAGCTTCAATTGCAGATAGCACTGTTAATAATTATTGTACAGGTTTTAGAGCAATTAATTCTACGTATAAAAATTATATAAAAAATTTAAAAAGTGAATATATGCAAAATACTAATGTTTTACTCCCTATCTTTTCTGAACTCTTAAAATTAGTAGATATTAATGCTCCAGCAAAAATTACAATTAGTAGCTTTAACTCGAATGAAAAAATGTATCATATTTGTACACGACTATATTCTATTAGTAAAAATGATTCAGATATTACCACTAATCTTTCTAATCGTCTATACTCAAATTTAACTAATAACGATTTATATAATTTTATCGCAGAAGTATTATTTTATACTGTTTTAGATAAAAAACAACCTATTTATATTGACGAAAATTTAAATAATATAATTGAAAAAAAAATATATGATACCAATATTTCTGTAAATGATATTGAGGATTTTATTAATATTCAATTAACTTCTGGCATTTGGTCTATTAGAGGAATCTATGAATTAGCAAGACATGGTAATCCTTTTGCATGTTTTGAAATGGCTTCTATGGAATGTTATGGAATTATAACTGGAAAAGCTAGATATGAAAAAGCTTATGATTACTATCAAGTTGCTGCTAAGTCAAATCATCCGACAGCAAATTGGGCTATTGGTTATTTATATTATGAAGGACATATTGGTACTAAATCTAAACACGATATGTATTTGGCTTTAAAATATTTTAACAAAGCTAGAAAATTAAATTGTGCCAATGCTTACACCAGTATTGGTAATATGCTACTTTATGGTAATATTCCTCATATTTCTAAGAACGAAGAAAAAGCAATTGAAATGTTTAAAATTGCGGCAGATATGGGACATGTATATGCATTTAATAATCTTGGTAAGATTTACGAGGCTCGAAATGACTTAAAACTCGCTTTTGATTATTATATGAAATCTGCTAATTTAGGTGATAGTTGGGCTCAGAATAGAGTTGGAGAATTTTACAGAATAGGAAAAATTGGGAATAAAAATTTACAAAAGGCTTTTGATTATTACACTTTATCTAGTGAATCACCAAAGTTTACATTATGCAATTGGTCTAAATATAATTTAGCAAAATATTTTTATAAAGATGGATGTTTAGAAATTGGAATTCATAAAGATTTAGATAAAGCTACTTCTTTGTTTGAAGAATCTTCTTGTGAGCTTATAGATTCTTTAGAAGAATTGATCTATATATATTATGATTTATATTTAAAAAATAATAATTCGGAAAATTATTTGAATAAATTAAATTATTATATTAATTTAATAGAAAAACATAGTGATTATAATGATGAAATTGCTAGTCGTATAAATAATAAATTAAAAGATCTAAAAAATGAACATTTAAAAATAGAATTACCTTAATCTTTTATATAAACTAATACATGGCTTCCCTACTTTTAATGTAGGAAAGCCATGTACGAAACAAGAGATTGATTATTTAATTACTAAAATCTCCTCCTCTGTAGCTCCGAAAAAGAAATATTCTTCTGAATCCGGGAAATATACGTATTTAACCACATTCCAGTTACTCCAAGTATTATGCCAATTTTTTATAGCAACACTTTTTTCCCTGTTATACGTTATTTCCATTTTCTCTCCCGTCCTGAGTTCAAAAGCTGACATAGTATATCCTTCATAAGGATAGTTGATTGTTCCATAAATCTGAACATCCTTAATCTGCTTTACTACATCATCGTTAAGCCATATTTGAGTACATTCGCATTTATTGTCCTGAATGCACCTAACAATTAGTTGCCGCATTGTTTCCACTACATTTGCATCAACTGATACTTCTTTCATATTTCTTCCTCCTATTAGGCTTTGCACTTAATGTGCGGTTTGGATAAATCTACGAGTTTCTCAAACTTTATTATAGCACATTTGCTTATACTAGTAAATAATATCTTTTTGATAAATTTATATTGTTTGTGTTATTTTCTTATGATATATTAAATAAAATTAACAAAGGAGGAAATATTGTGTTAGATTTATTTTTAATAATAATTTTAATAATAAGTATAGCTAAACCAGATATTCTATTAGCAAAAAAAGTTAAAGAAAAAGCTTCTGATGAGCAAAAACAAATTCTTGTAAAAAATTATAGAAAAATTTACGCTATTATAATAGCGCTTTTTGAATCTTTAGCTATAATGCGTTATAGTACAATTATTGGTTTTGTTTTAGTTATTATATTTTTTATATTATTTTTTACAATTTCTTGGCCTGCTACAAAACAGAATAAGCAAATACTTAAAGATTTAGAAATATAATTAAAAACATCCTATTATAAATAGAATGTTTTTATATACTATTCTCTTTCATCCAATGATAATCTCCTATCATTAATTCCAGTTTCATGATTTATATTTCTTACACTTCCATCATCAATTTTTTCTAAAATATATTTTAAACCTTGTTCACTATTTTGGAATTTTCTTGCTGTTTTTCCTATATTTTGACTATGTGTATCACATAAAATTGTATAATTATATAATAAACTAGTTACATCTTCTACTTTATCAATACCTAGTACTTGATTTCTATCCCTAATATCAATCTCTGTATCTGAAATCCATTCCTCTGAGAATTCAAAAATTGGTTTATGTGTATTATGGTCTATAGTTAAATTGCATACAGGTTTGAATTTGTCCGGATTAATTTTATAAATATAATTAGGTTGTTTTAAAATAGCATGTTTTTTACCCTCTGAATCTTGAATAACATTTATATTATTATTACCGTAAATATAAGTTAAATTTGCTAATCTAACCATTCCCCATCCATTACGTGCTATATATAAATTTTTACCATTAATAGGTGTAGAAGAAGCAAATACTCCATCAACTCTTTCTGTAAAATAATTATTAGGTCGATCTATAGATTTTCTTAATTCTCCATTTTCTAATTCATCTGGTGCGACTTCAGTTATATGAGTAAGACAAATATTATTATCTACAAATACTTTCTTTATTGAATCTTCATATTCTTGCATTAATTTAAAAATATCTTTTGCTTCGTCAGAAAGACTAATATCATTATCAGCTCTTGCTTCATTTATTTGTCTTTGTTTAATAAAATCTAAAACATTTTCTATTGCCCATCCATTATATTCCTCAAGCCTATTTGAATAACTAGCTGTTAATAATCTAATTTTATCTTCATATGTATAATTTCTAGATTTTTCTTCCCAATTTGCTAATAACTTTTTCATTTCTGGATGCTCACTAATTATTTTTTGATATTCCTCACTTTGTAACACATCTGCTACAATTTGTTCAGAAGTTTTTGTTGTACTCTGCATATATAATGAATCTAGATAAGCATACGTTCTTTCTTCTACTGTTGGTAATCTAGTTTTAGATAAAATTTTTCCATCTTTATCATATATACACCTATAATTTTTTGTTTTCGCTTCTAATTCTCTAATTCTATCTATCTTGTGTTTTGATTTATCATCTAGACTTGGTCTTATAATTGAAGCATCTAATTTATCTTTTTCTCTATCGAGCATACATTTAGACATATAAATATATTCTTTTGATTGTGTTTTTAATTTAACTCCTTTATAATCAACAGCTTTACTTTCGTACATTAAATCAAATAGTTCTTTAGGCATTACTTTTTCTGTTCCTACAACTCTTCCTTCTTTTTCTTCAAAAGCATATGAATGGCATATTACCTCATTACCTTTAACTTTATATGTAAATATACCAACACCTAACATATTTTTATTCTTAGTATCTGCATTTAATTCATGGTCAGCTGCTTGAAATTTTCCGTCCATATCTACTTTATTTCTTGTTTGTATACCACGTCTATCTTCTACACTGTATCCAATACGTCTTAATGTTTCTACTAATCGCGTTAGATCCTCTTCTTTACACATAATATCTATATCATCATTGTGTCTATATAACTCTTGTTTTGTTTGAATTGCCGCAGAAATTCCTCCTACAAGATATGCATCTATTCCATCTACCTTACTAAATATTTCAAATAAAGTATTATATGTTTTAAAATATTCATCATAATTTTGTTTGGTAACATTTGAAATCCTTGGAATATTATTTCTTCTAAATATTCTATTAAAAATATCTACAAATCTTTCTTTTGCTTTTGGCATTTAGCTTCATTCCTTTTATTCACTTTTGTATCAATTAATTATATAGAAAAATTGTATCATATATTATATTTTTTTTAAATAAATTTTAATATTTATATATCTTTTTTACATTAGAACTTTTTTAAGCAAAAAAAATAATACCAAGAGAATGTTTCCAAACTCTTGATATTATTTGGTGCCAACGAAGTAGTTATCTACAACTTTTTGAATCTCATAGCGATTGATACAAATATCAATCAGTTTATTAAAGTATATCATATTTTTGATAAATTGCAATAAAAAATAATAAATAAAGTTTAAACTTATTCTTTAAGATTATAAATACAAAAATAGACAACTGCAACTATTATAAAATAATTGCAGTTTTGGCATAGACTTTAGTTAAAGTCAACAATTACTAGAAAACCAAGAGCTTCTTGTATAGCATCCATTACACTCGATTCATATGTTCTAGCAGAATAAGATTCATCCGGATCAAAATCATAATTAGGATCGTATATATCAGCTACCCATACTAACTCATTCGAATTAGACCAGTATTTTCTATACTTTATGCTCCTAATGTTTGCATCTGTATACCCCAACAATTTTAATGCAAATCTAATCTGTTCTAATTTATCCATTGCTTTTAATTCGTATGGATCAAATTTGCAATATTTAATTGATACTGATACGCAACATTCATTATTTTCTTGCTCTACTTTGGAAAGATGAATATCAATTATTTTTTCTTCAGAGATAGAATATTCTTTTATTACATCTTTTATTTCTGAAGAGAAATAGTTAATAAGATTTCCATTTTGAAGCGTAAAGCTTATGGTAGTAAAAAATGTATGATCTTTCCGTTGAATGTTAAATTCATTATTATTCATACTTTTTCCTCCTTACATTTGTAATATGAGAATTTACAACCTGCTATTCTTATTATAGTTCGCATAGCTACGAATATTTTTCCTTAATATAGTAGCATATTTTGCATAAAATTGCAAACAATTTGCCATAATTACAGTAATAACGAATAAAAAAGAATAAACTAAAAAACATAGCAAAATCAAAAAAGTTGCTATTTTTTTTTGGAAAAAAATAACTTTTTCGCACAAAAAGATGATAAAATATAAGTGAA
>CAMMLJ010000004.1 GCA_946497695.1 uncultured Clostridium sp.
TAAATGAAATTGGAAGTAGCCCTATGGTAATTACGAATTTTGATGATATAAGAAAAGCGACTTCGTCCGATGTGCAAGTTGCTTCGCAACTGCACGAATCAAGGAAGCTTAACCTTGTTACTACAGAAAAATCTGACGATTTTTCTTCCGTAATAAATTCTACCGTTACGAAAAGTAACAACGGTACACAAAGACTTAAGTGAAAGATTACTAAAGATAAACCCAGTTTTAGCGAAGGAAGTAAGAAAAATTCTTGATAAAAATAAAGCAGAAAGACACATAAGAGGTGGAATGGCCACAAAACTTAAGTATAGTCATATAAGAGAAGACAAAGTAGGCTAATAAAAAAATTTCTTTACAACATGTACATGTTTGTTGTTCAATCATCAATAGACATAGCTAATTTAGCTTTGTTGAATATGGAAAAATGGTGATTCTATTTATATAAAAGCGCTAATATATGGCGCTTTTTTTCTTAATAATTGATTTATAGAATACAAAATAAAATTAATATCACAGGCATGTTTACATTTACATAAAATATACTAGGTGATATTATGAACAGAATAAAAAAAGGTAGTGCTGTTGTAAAAAAGACAGATAAGAATGAAATCATATTTGTAGTGGAAAAAATAACTTCTGAAAATAAAAAAAAGATAGCAATTTTAAAAGGACTATATATTAGAATAATAGAGAAAATACCAGTAAAGGAATTAGAATTAGTTGATAGGAAATATGTTAATAAATATATAGATGAAAGAAATAAAGTATTAGAAAAACTAATTTATAGTAGAAAAAATTCTTATAATAATATGAAGCCTGGAAGAATAGTACATTTAGATGGTGATAGAAGATATATGGAAAAATCTTATAAATATTACAAAAAATTAGGGTTAAATGCTATAGTCAAATATGTTCCCGAAGAGAAGCAAGAATATATTATAAAAGATTTAATTTCAAGATATAAGCCAGATATACTAGTTATAACAGGACATGATGGGATGATAAAGAAAGGAAGAAATTATAGTGATATATATAATTATATGAACTCTAGATTTTTTGTAAATACAGTAAGACGAGCGAGAGAACATGAAGATGGAAAGAATTTAGTTATATTTGCAGGTGCATGTCAAAGTTATTTTGAAGCTTTAATGTCTGCAGGAGCAAATTTTGCATCATCACCTGCAAGAGTATTAATAGATTTTGCAGATCCATTAATTGTGGCAGAAAAGGTTGCTACAACAGATAGCGATTATTATGTTACAATGAATGATATTGTAGACGACTTAAGAGATGGAAAAGACGGAATTGGAGGAATTGGTGCTAGAGGAAAAAAACACAAAGTAATCGTATCGTAACCTAAATGTAATATAAATGTAACATTAACAAAATGAAACCTAAAATTTGCCTATATATGAGGCAAAACCGTTGATAGACATGAGGTGCGTCGTTTTGACACTGTTCGACAAAACTGATATAATTAATTCAGTTTTGAAAAGTAGGTGATGAAATGATTTGTAGAGATGATATAACAAATCTAAAAACAGATATTGATGGAAAAGTTGGTCAAAAGATCATTGTAAAAGGATCTTTAGGCAGAAGCAGGACTTTTGAAAAGGAAGCCACAATAGAAAAAGCCTATCCAAATATTTTTATAGTAAAATATGAAGAAAATGATAGAAATGTAACTTATAGTTACACAGATATCTTAACTAGAACTGTTGAGGTTCAAGTTTTTGATGGTCAAGAATATAGTCCATTAATACCACCAGCAGAAGATAAAAAGCCAAGTAAAAAAATGGATTTATAAATGAACTTGGTTTAATAATAAACTAAAATTCCTAGAAATAGGAATTTTTTTTTGCCTCTTTCATATAAATATAAAAAAGAAAAGGAGGTAAAAAATGAGTATAGAAGTTTTGCAAGACAATATATGTATTAATAGATTAGTAGAAAGGAAGAAAAAAGAAATTACATTAGAAAGTTCTATTATAGTTCCAGATGTTAAACCAGATATTGTAAAACCTATAGATCTAAGTGGAAATGTTTGTATATATAAAAAAGAAATAATAAATGGGAGAATAAAAATTGATGGGACAATAGATTGTAACATCATATATTTAGTAGATAGTGTAGATGAAAGTATAAGGGGTCTTAATAGTAATATAGATTTTTCTGAGTTTTTAGAAATTGATAGCAATATTTCTGAAGCTGATATAGATGCAAATATAATTATAAAAAATATGGAATGTGAAGTATTGAATGGAAGAAAAGTTAATTTAAAAGCTACTATAGAGTTAAGTGCTAGACTATATTCAAATGATGGTGTAAACATTTTGAAGGATATAAATGGCGCAAGAGGAATACAAAAACTTAATAAAATAGTTCAATTAAATTCTATGGTTGGGAAAAATACTGCTAAATCTATTGCAAAGGAAAATATAATATTAAATCAAGAAGAACATGTTGTAGAGATACTAAAGAAAGAAATAAGAATAATAAATAAAGATTTTAAGATTAGTTATAATAAGGTTGTAGCTAAATCAGAGGTTAGTGTTAAAATATTATATTTAACAGAAGATGGAAGAATAAACTATGTAGAGAAAATAATTCCTATTATGGGATTTATAGATATGGAAAATGTAACAGAAGAAAATATTTGTGATGTAAAATATTGTATGAAAAATATATTAGTAAAATTAAATAATACTGATGAAAATTCTATATATTTAGAAATAGAAGTAGAGATTAGTTGTTATTCATATGAGACAAAAGATGTAGAGTTAATACAAGATGTTTATACTCCTTTTTCTAATATTGAATATAATCGAAAAAGTATAAAAGCAATGGTAGGACTTCAAAATATAAGTGATAAATATGCAATAAATGAACAGATACTAAGTCCAGAGATTAGTAATAGTAGAATATATAATGTTAGTACTACAACAAATATAAATACTGTAAAAATAGTAGGAAGTAAGGCTATTTATGAAGGCGAAGCTTTTGTAAATATTTTATATGAAAGTACAGAAGTAACTCGTATAGATAAAAAAGAATTTAAATTTCCAATTAATTATGAAATAGACATTTTAGAAGGCATGAACGAAGAAAATCTAGATATTATGTTGGAGGTAGAAAATTATAATGTATCATCACAAGATGATAATATTCAAGTTAATATAGAACTAAATATAAGTACAAAAATGTTTAAAACTATTGAACTTAATATAATTGATAATGTAGAAGAAAAAGAACTAGAAAATCAAGAAGAATATAGCATTATAGTATATTTTGTTAAAGCTGGAGATACTTTGTGGAATATAGCTAAGAAATATAGAAGTACTGTAGAAAATATAAAACAAATTAATAATATTGAAGATGAGGATAAATTAGAAATAAATCAACAATTGTTTATTCCAAGATATGTAGAAAAAGTTAAGGCTATGTAGTATGGAAAAGATATATTCTAGAAAGAAAATAAATCTTTCTAAAAAGTGTAGAATGCTAATATTAGTATTAGTAACAGCATTGTTTACAGTGGTATACTTAATAAAAACGATAGGTCCTACGTTTAACCAGTTATGTTTAAGTGAAGCAAAATCAACTGCAACACAAATTGTACATGAAACGATAGATGAGGTAATGGAAAAATACGGGTATAATGATTTAATTACAACAGTAAAGGATAAAGATGGCAAAATAGTATCTATGCAAGCGAATATTGCAGTAATGAATAAAATTGTTTCTCAAATTGCACTTAAGATACAGGAGAAAATAGACAATCAAGATAGTAGAGATATTTCTATAAGATTAGGAACCTTTACTGGAATCACATTATTATCAGGGCGAGGCCCGAAGGTTCCTATTAGAATTTCTAGTATAGGTAATTTGGATACAAAATTAAATAGTGAATTTCTATCTGCAGGAATAAATCAATCTATACATAGAATATTTGCTAATATTAATTGCAAAATAGATGTATTAACACCATTTAATACTATAAGCAGTCAGATCGAGGAAAAGGTTATATTAGCAGAAAATGTGATTATAGGTGAAATCCCAGAAAACTATTTAGATTTAGGAAATTTGTTAAATACAAGCAAAAATAATTAGTTAACATATTAAATTTCAAAAAAATTCAAAAAAAACTCCCCAAAACCCGAAAAACGTGTTATAATGTGGACGAAGTGTTATATTTTATAAAATGCCTGGTAATATATTATTGAAATATAATAAATAAAGGAGATAATATATGGATAAATTAAATGTAAAGAATCTAATTAATATTAAAGTAATTGGAATCGGTGGAGCCGGTAACAATGCTGTTAACAGAATGATTGAGGATGGAATTGACGGGGTAGAATTTTATGAGTTTAACACAGAAGTAAAAGTTCTTGAGGAAGCAAAAACAAAAAATGTTATGCAAATCGGGAAAGAAATTACAAAAGGATTAGGTGCTGGCGGAGATGTATCCATAGGTGAAAGAGCAGCAATGGAAAATAAAGAAGAAATCAAGAATATATTACAAGGTACAGATTTATTGTTCTTAACTGCCGGAATGGGTGGTGGAACAGGAACTGGAGCAATTCCTGCAATAGCACAATTTGCAAAAGAAATGGGAATTTTAACAGTAGGTATAGTTTCTAAACCATTTTCTTTTGAAGGAAAAGTACGAATGGCAAGAGCAGAAAGAGGAATAGATGAATTACGTGAAAATGTAAATTCATTAATTGTTGTTTTAAACGATAATCTATTAAAAGGTAACTCTAGAATTACATTACAAAATGCATTTAAAGAAGTAGATCTAGTTTTAGAAAAAGGAATAAAAGGAATAACAGATCAAATTGCAACACCTGGTTTAGTAAACATAGACTTTGCAGATATAAGAACAATTATAGGATACAAAGGAAATGCATACATGGGTATAGGTAGAGGAAAAGGTGAACACAGAAATGAACTAGCTGTAAAAGAAGCAATTGGTAATCCTCTAACAGAAACTATGATACAAGGGGCAAAAGGAGTAATTGTAAACATTGCAGGTAGTGAAGAAATGCCTTTAGATGAAATAAATGCAATAATGACTGTAATTGGAGATAAAGTAGATAATCCAGAAGCAAATATTATCTTTGGAACAATAATAGACAATTCTTTAGAAGATGAAATAGTTATTACTGTAATTGCAACAGGAATAGATAAATAAAATCGGGATTTGGGGACGTTCCTTAAATCCCTATTTGGTCACATAAAATAATTAAAGTGCATTAATGATGAATATAGTAAAAAACAAAACACCTTAATGTTAAAAAAATAACATTTAGAGGTGTTTTTTCTTGTGTAAATATGATAAGATTTAGCATATATGAGGTGAGCAGATGAGTTTAAGATTAATATATGGAAAATCTGGATGTGGAAAAAGCGAATATTGTTTTAATGAGATAGCAAAAAATATTAATAAAGAAAAAATATATATGATTGTGCCAAACCAAATGGCTTTAATGGCAGAAAAAAGATTGATGGAAAAGGCAAATAATTTGGCATTAGTAAATACAGAAGTAATTACATTTAGCAGAATGGCATTTAGAGTAAGAAATGAGATAGGCGGAGCAAAAAAAACTAATTTAAGTAAAAGTGGTAAAGCAATGCTTCTTTATGATATTTTAAGTAAGTGCAAAGATAATTTGAATTTCTTAGGGAAGAATGCAGAAAATGTTGATATTATAGGAAATTCAATTACAGAATTTAAAAAACATAGAATAAATATAGAAAACTTAAAAGAAGAGTCTAATACAACTACTGATATGTATTTAAAGCTAAAATTAAATGATATGATTACAATGTATGAAGAATTTGAAAAAAGTATACAAGATAAATTTTTAGACGAAAATGATGTATTAGATATTTTAAATACACAAATTTTAGAAAGTAATCAGTTTAAAAATGCAATAATTTATATAGATGAATTTGTCGGATTTACAACACAGGAATATGAGATTATAGTAAAATTAATGCAACTTGCAAAAGAAGTAAATATTACGATCTGTACAGATAATTTGGTTCAACAAGAAGAGGCAGATAAAGATATTTTTTATGATAATAAAAATACAGGAATCAAACTAATTAATTTAGCAAAAGAATATGGAATAGAAATAAAAGATGATGTAAAACTTACCGAGTTATATAGCTTTAAAAATGAAGAATTAAAGCATTTAGAAGAGAATTTTTATGCAGTACCATATAAAACATATAAAGAAGAGCCAAAAAATATAAAAATGTTTTTAGCAAATAACCAATATACAGAGATAGAACATGTTGCTTCAGAAATAGTAAAATTAGTTAGAAACGAAAATTATAGATATAAAGATATATCTGTTATAACTAAAAATTTAAATTTATATTCTAGTTTAATAAAAGTTATTTTTGCGGGCTATAATATTCCAGTTTTTATAGATGAAAAAAAGGAATTAAGTGAAAACATTTTAGTAAAATTTTTAATAGCAGTATTAGAGATTTGTAATAAAAATTGGTCATATGAAGCTGTATTTAATTATTTAAAAACGGGTTTTGTAAATATAGACAAAGAAGAAATTTTTAAACTAGAAAACTATTGTATAAGATGGGGAATAAAAGGTAATAAGTGGTATAAAGAAGATTGGAATTATGTAGGAAAAGATAAATATACAGAAGAGGAACTTGCAAGACTAAATGAACTAAGAAAAATGATTGTTACACCAATTAGAAAAATGCAAGAAAAGGCTAAGAAAGATAATAGTTTTATAAATTTAACTAAGATTTTATACGAATTTTTAGAAGAGATGAAGATAGAAGAAGTTATTACTTCTAAAATAGAAAAATTAGAAGAAAAAGGATTTATAGAGATTGCAAATGAATACGAAAGTAGTTTTAAAGTCCTTATAGAATTATTTGATGAAATCGTATTGGTCTTTGGAGAAGAAAAAACTAATTTTGATAAATATATAAATATATTAAAAATTGGTTTAAAAAATACAGGACTTGGAAAGATTCCAGCAACACAGGATCAAGTTATTGTTGGGGATGTAAGTAGATCTAGAAGTCACAAAGTTAGAGCAGTATTTATAATAGGAATAAATGATGGTGAATTTCCAAGTATCTATAAAGATGAAGGATTCTTTAACGACAAAGATAGGGAATATTTAAAAGCACAGGGCTTTGATCTAGCGAATGGAAGTTTAGAAAATTTATATGAAGAAAACTTTAATATATATAAAGCTTTTACAATTGCAGAAGAAAAATTATTCTTATCATATGCGTCATCAGACAATGAAGGAAGAACATTAAGACCTTCTATATTAATTACTAAATTAAAGAAAATCTATCCAAAGCTAAAAGAAACAAGTGACATAATTACTCAAGAAAAAGAAATTATCACTACAAACAATACATTTGATAATTTAATAGAAAAATTAAATGCATATCAAGAAGGAGAAGAGATAGAAGATATTTGGTTTGATGTGTTAAAATATTATGAGAATAATCCACTATGGAAAGGTAGATTACAAAAAAGCCTAGAAGGAATAAAATATACGAATGTTCCAGAAAAGATTAAACCAGAATTTATAAAAAAATTATATGGAGAAACTTTACATACAACAATTTCGAGATTAGAAAGATATAGAAGTTGTCCATTTTCGTTCTACCTAGAATATGGACTAAAACTAAAAGAGAAGAAATCATTAAAGTTACAACCAATAGATACAGGATCTTTTATGCATGAGGTTATAGATGAATTTTTTGAAGAAGTTGCAGATAAAAAAATAAGTATAAAAGAACTTGAAAAAGAAGAGATAGAAAAAATAGTAAAACAAATAATAGAAGAAAAGTTAAATTTAAAAGCTAATTATATTTTTAAAAGTATTCCAAAATTTATGGTGCTAACAAATAGATTATGCAGGCTAGTAGCTCTTTCTATAGTATATATTGTTCAAGGTTTACAAACTACTGATTTTGAGGTAGTAGGCAATGAGCTAGAATTTAAAAACGGGAAGGAATATAAGCCAATAGAGATAACAACATCAGATGGAAGAAAAGTAGAGATAACAGGTAAGATAGATAGAATTGATTTAGCAAAAGATGAAACTGGAAAATATATTAGGATAATAGATTATAAATCATCAGCAAAAGATATAAACTTAAATGAAGTATTAGCTGGTTTACAATTGCAATTAATTACATATTTAGACGCAGTATGCGAAGAAAAGGATGTAATACCAGCAGGAGTATTATATTTTGGCTTAACAGAGCCTAAATTAGATAAAGTAAAAAATGCTAAAAACATAACAGATGAAGAGGTAGAACAAAAAATAAGAGAACACTTTAGAATGAATGGGTTAGTATTGGCAGAGATGAATGTAATTAATATGATGGATAATAACTTAAAAGATGGCGAGAAATCTACTACAATTCCAGTTAAATTAAAGAAAGATGGAAGTATGGATAAAACATCTAAAGTAGTATCAAGAAAGGAATTCGAAATACTACAAAAATATGTAAAGAAAACTTTAGGAGATATTTCTAAAGAGATTTTAGATGGAAATATAGACATAAAGCCATATTATAATGTTAAAAATAAAAGAAAACCATGTGAATATTGTGTATATGGTTCAATATGTAATTTTAAAAAGGGTTTTTATGGAAATGACTATAATTATATAGACAATCTAGAAAAAGATTATATATTAGAATATATGAAACATGAAATTTAGGGACGTGGTTAAAAGGTCATAAGAATACGAAAACTACATTTAAAGCAAGTGCCTAGAATTTAGAAAGGAGAGACTAATGGATTTAAGTAATGAAAACATAATACATGTCAAAAAAGATGATGTTGAATATTTACAGTTTAGAGAATTACTAAAATATGCAGATAACTTTCAACATGCATATTCGTTAAAACCATTGCAATTTAGTGATAAGAACGAACAAGCATCAGCAAATTATAAAAAAATATGTAAAGCATTGGAGATAGATTCAAACCAAATAATTAAGTCAGCACAAAAACATACAGATATCGTTAAAGATATAGAAGAATATACAGATGAAAAATTCGAATTTGTAGATGGATTTATAACAAATAAGAAGAATATACCATTAGTTACAAAATATGCAGATTGCACACCTATAATTTTATATGATAAAATCAAAAATGTAATAGGAAATGTACATTCAGGATGGAGAGGAACACTGCAAAGAATAAGTGTAAAAGCAGCTAAATTAATGATGGAAAAATATGATTGCAATCCAGCAGATATAATAGTGTGTATAGGACCATGCATAAAGCAATGTCATTTTCAAGTAGAAGCGGACTTTATAGCTAAATTCAAGCAAGAATTTGGAAATATAGATAAATATTATAACCTAGGAGAAGTCATAGAAGGAAAACAAAAATATTATTTTGACACGACAAATTTAATAATAGATTATTTAAGCAAAATAGGAATAAAGAGAGAAAATATATTTGACAGCGATATTTGTAGTGTTTGCAATGCAGATAGTATGTCTTCATACAGGGCAGAAAAAGATAAAGCAGATAGAAATATGAATATCGTAATGCTTAAATAGGGATTATAGGAATTTGGGGACGTTCCTTTAGGGATTTGGGGACATTCCTTAAATCCCGATTTACTATAAAATAAGATGAATTTTAGGCATAGGAGTAAAAAGTTGTTTAAAATAAAATTTGAATTTTAAGCTTTGTTCCTAAAGTTCAGAAGGGAGAAAAACACATGATACCAGCTAGGATACAAAAAGGTGATACATTAGGAATTATTGCACCATCAGATAGTGTAACAGAGAAGAACTTAGAAGAATTTAATAATTCAATATTATTAATGGAAGGTTCTGGCTATAAATTAAAAATTGGAAAAAATGTATTTGCTAATCCAACAGGGTATGGTGCTACAGCAGAACAAAAAGCAGAAGACCTAAATAAAATGTTTGCAGATGATGATGTAAAAATGGTTTGGTGTGCAAAAGGGGGATTTAATTCTAATTCTATTTTTGATTTGATTGATTATGAATTAATTAAAAAGAATCCAAAAATATTATGTGGTTATAGTGACACTACAGCTATAGCAAATATGATATACGAAAAAACAGGATTAGTCACATTTTCTGGTCAAACTTTTAAAGGGCTTTCAGCCTGTGAAACAGAATATTGCTATAAAGAAATTATAAAAAGGTTTCAAGATGGAAGTTTAGAATTAGGAACAGAGGATGATGAATATAAAGTAATTAATCCAGGTCAGGCAGAAGGAATTATGATTGGCGGAAATTTAAGCATTATGTCTAATCTAATAACAGGAAAATATAATGTAGATGTTACAGATAAAATTCTATTTTTAGAAGAATTTTGGTTAGAATCTCCACCTGAAGCAGTGAGTTCATATTTTTATAGGATGAAGCAAAATGATGTATTTAGCAAAATTAAAGGTATATGGCTTGGTGGATATGAGCATGAATCTGGAATAACACTTGCACAAGTTTTAAAAGATACAATAGGGAATGAATATGATTTCCCAATAATCCAATCAGACAATTTTGGACATATTGATCCAAAAACAGTTATACCAATTGGTGTTAAAGTAAGAATAGATACAGATGATGAAGTAAAAATAAAATTATTAGAAGAGTGTGTAAAATAGCATAAAGAGGTGTAAGAATTGTACGACAATTGGGAGGATTTAGAAAAATCAATAATAGGTTGCAAAAAGTGCAAATTATGTACTAATAGAACTAATATAGTATTTGCAGATGGAAATAAAAATGCAAATGTAATGCTTATAGGAGAAGGTCCTGGAGCAGACGAAGATAAGCAAGGGGTACCTTTTGTAGGTAAAGCAGGACAATTAATGAACAAAGCATTTGAGGGTTTAGGTATAGACAGAAAAAAACTATATATAGCTAATATTGTAAAATGTAGGCCACCATATAATAGAGTTCCAGAAGAAGATGAAGCAAAAGCATGCTTAGATTATTTAAGAAATCAAGTAATATTAGTAAAACCACAAATAATAGTGATTATGGGAAGTACAGCACTTCAAAATATACTTGGAAAAGAATATAAGATTACAGCCAGTAGAGGACATTGGATAGAAAAGAAAGGAATAATGTATATGCCAATATGGCACCCAGCAGCACTATTAAGAGACGAAAACAAAAAAATAGACTTTTGGAGAGACTTTAAAAAAGTACTTAAAATGTGCGAAGAATTAAAAATTGAGATTGAAAAATAGAAATTTAGATGTTAATTAAAAATTTTAATTAAACATATGTAAGAGGAATGAGTATTGGAGGCTAAGATGGAGAAATATTTTAAAGATATGGACTATGAAAAAATAACCGAAGAAGAAGCTTTTAATGGAAAAAGAGTAAAAGTAAAAATAGAAAAATATTATAATAAAAGAGATAATAAAGAAGTTTATCGTGAACATATAAAAGCAGGAAATGGTGCTGTTATAATGCCATTTTTAGATGATGATACATTAATAATGATAGAAGAAATAAGAACACCAATAGGAAAAAGTATATTAGCATTTCCAGCAGGGCTAATAGAAAAAGGAGAAGATCCGGCAACAGCAGCCAAAAGAGAATTAGAAGAAGAAACAGGATATAGAGCAGGAGAAATTGAACAAATAATATATGAATATCCAGCAGTAGGGTATTCAGACGAAAAAGTATATATTTTTAAAGCAAAAAATCTAACAAAAACACAAAGACATTTAGATCCTACAGAAGATATAAAAGTACATAAAATACCTGTAGATGAATTAAAAGAATTATATAGAAATGGAGAGATACATTCTTCAGCAGAACTAATAGCGATATTAAGTTATTTTTCGAAAATATAGTTTGCAAGAAAATATATAGAAATAGAAAAGAGGGAAAAAAGGAACGTCCCCAAATCCCGAGAAAGGCCACAATCCCGAGAAAATCCAAAATACCGCGGAAGGCCCGAATCCAGAGGAAGGACAAAAAATCCCGATAGGAGGAAGAAGTGGAAAATATAATAGATGAAGCAAATAGATGTTTAAATTGTAAAGTTAAACCATGTCAAAAAGCATGCCCATTAGGAAATGATATTCCCAGTTTTATAAAGCAAGTAAAAGAAAATAATCTAGAAGAGGCTTTTAAAATTTTAACTCAAACTACAGTTTTAGGTGCAATATGTGGAAGAGTTTGTCCTCACTTTAAACAATGTATGGGTAGTTGTGTAAGAGGTATTAAATCTGAACCGATTAATATTGGAAATTTAGAAACTTATGTTTTTGATAATGCTTTACAAAATAATTATAAAATAGAAACAAATAATAAATTAGAAGGAAAGAGAGTTGCAGTAATAGGTGGAGGTCCTTCTGGACTTACATGTGCAGCATTTTTAAGCATGAATGGTGCTAAAGTTACAATTTACGAAAAACAACCAAAGCTTGGTGGAATTACAAGATATGGTATCCCAGACTTTAGACTACCAAGAGAAGTTATAGATAAAACAGTAGAAAAAATATTAAGTTTAGGAATAGAAGCAAAATGTAATCAGACTTTAGGAAAAGATTATGAATTAGCAGATATAGAGAAGCAATATGATGCTGTATATTTAAGTTTTGGAGCAAATGTATCATCAAAAATGAATATACCAGGTGAAGATTTAGACGGTGTATATGGTGGAAATGAATTATTAGAAACAGGAATTCATCCAGATTATACCGGTAAATCTGTTGCTGTAAGTGGTGGCGGAAATGTAGCAATGGATGCTGCAAGGACTATAAAAAGATTAGGTGCAAAAAATGTATATGTAATCTATAGAAGAGCAAGAGAACAAATGCCAGCAGAAGATTACGAAGTGGAAGAAGCAATGAAAGAGGGAGTAGAATTTTTATTCCAAAATAATATTGTTAAAATAATAGGAAATGAAAAAGTAGAAAAATTAGAATGTATAAAAACAGAGCTTGTACAAAAAGAAGGAGAAAAAAGATTAGTTCCTGTGAATATCGAAGGTTCTAACTATACATTAGATATGGATTATATTGTAATGGCTGTTGGTTCTAAAGCGAATAAGGATGTTGTAGAAAAAACAGGACTAGAAACAACTGAGTATGGAAACATAAAGGTAGATGAAAGATATATGACATCTAGAAAAGGAGTTTTTGCTGGAGGAGATTTAATAGGAACAAAAGCAACTGTGGCTTGGGCTGCACGTTCTGGAAGAAATGCCTCAGAGGAAATAGAAAAATATTTATTAGGAGAAGAATAATGGAAATAAAGCAATTAGCAAAAGAGGATATTCCAGAATTGTTAAATTTACGAATAGAACAACAAAAAGAATATCACGAATGTTTAAATGAAGAAGAAAAATCAATAGTAGAAAATACTAGAAAATATTTGGAAGAAAATTTAAATAAAGATTTTTATATGTTTGGAGCATATATAAATGATGAATTAGTTAGTATATGTGGATATATAGTATGGCTAAGTTTACCAACAATGACTAATATTGAAGGCAGAATTGCTTATTTATGCAGTGCATATACAAAAACAGAATATAGAGGACAAGGTATAATAAAAGAACTTTTAAATAAAAGTTTAGAAGAATGTAAGAAGCATGGAATAAAAAGGATAAAATTAAATTCTAGCAAAGAAAATGCTATAAAAACATATTCTAAACTTGGATTTGTAAAAGACGAAACTGCAATGATACTTGATTTATAAATAAAGAGTTAAATACACTTACCAAATGTTGGAAAGTGTATTTAGTATTTTGAGGGATATTAAAACGGTATATAATTTATATTAACATAAGATTTATGCTATAATATTAATTGTAACAAGCAGTAGATTCACCCATAAAGGGAGAAAGGGACGCTATGAAACTCATAGTAACAATAACTTCAAACAATGCAGTAAGCAAACTGCACGAGGTTGCGAAAAAAGAGGGATTAGCTATTTATGAAAATGGTAGAGATATCACTCTTACAGGGGAAGATGAACATACCCTTGAAACCTTGGAAGAGGAGATTAGAGCAGAGCTTTGTGAAGGTCTGGACTATGATTGCATCTACTTAGAGTAGATGAATTAAACAGAAGGGCAACTCATACGAGTTGCTTTTCTGTTTTTTATATACATATACCTAAATATGTTTACTTTTTCCATTTTTTGATATATAATGCTTGCAAACACAAAGAATGAAGGGATGAAGTTTATGTACAATTTTAAAGAGGTAGAGAAAAAATGGCAAGATAAATGGTATGCAGAAGGTACCTTTAATGCAAAAAATGATTATTCAAAAGAAAAATGGTATGGTTTAATAGAATTCCCATATCCTTCAGGACAAGGTTTACATGTTGGACATCCAAGAAGCTATACAGCACTTGATATAATAGCAAGAAAAAGAAGAATGCAAGGATATAATGTATTATTCCCAATTGGATTTGATGCATTTGGTCTTCCAGCAGAAAACTATGCAATAAAAAATCATGTTCATCCTAAAATAACAACAGAAAAGAATATAAATCATTTTAGAGAACAATTAAAATCTATTGGTTTTTCTTTTGACTGGTCAAGAGAAGTAAACACAACAGATCCTAATTATTATAAATGGACTCAATGGATTTTTATTCAATTATATAAACATGGACTAGCATATAAAGCAACTATGCCAATCAATTTCTGTACAGGTTGTAAGGTAGGTTTAGCAAATGAAGAAGTTGTAAATGGTGTTTGTGAAAGATGTGGAAGTCCAGTTGTTCAAAAAGAAAAAAGTCAATGGATGCTAAGAATTACAAAATATGCGCAAAGATTAATAGATGATTTAGATGATGTTAATTTCTTAGATAAAATTAAAGCTCAACAAATTAACTGGATAGGAAGAAGTGAGGGAGCAGAAGTTAACTTTAAAATAAGTGGAACAGATGATAATCTTCTTATTTACACAACTAGACCAGATACAATATTTGGTGCAACATATATGGTTATAGCGCCAGAACATAGTTTAATAGAAAAATATAAAGACAGAATTACAAATCTTGATGAAGTAGAAGAATATAAGAAAAAAGCAGCTTTAAAATCTGATTTTGAAAGAGCAGAATTAAATAAAGAAAAAACAGGTGTAGAAATAAAAGGAATAAAAGCTGTAAACCCATTAACAAACGAAGAAATTCCAATTTGGATTTCTGACTATGTATTAATAACATATGGAACAGGTGCTATTATGGCTGTTCCAGCACATGATACAAGAGATTTTGAATTTGCTAAAAAGTTTAATTTACTAATTAAACAAGTTATAAAAGATAAAAATTCAGAAAATGAATCAAATGAGTTAGAAGAGGCTTTTACAGATGTTAATAAAGGAATTGCAATAAATTCAGATTTCTTAAATGGTCTAGACTCTAAAGAGGCCATAAATAAAGCAATAGAATATATAGAAGAACATAAATTAGGCGAAAGAAAAGTAAATTACAAACTTCGTGATTGGGTATTTTCTAGACAACGTTACTGGGGAGAACCAATACCAATGGTATATTGTGAAAAATGTGGTTGGGTTCCAATTCCAGAAGAAGAATTACCATTAAAATTACCAGATGTCGAAGATTACGAGCCAGGTGAAAATGGCGAATCTCCACTTGCAAAACACGAAGAATGGATTAATACTACATGTCCACATTGTGGTGGAAAAGCAAGAAGGGAAACAGACACAATGCCACAATGGGCGGGGTCATCTTGGTATTATTTAAGATATATGGATCCACATAATGATAAAGCATTAGCTTCAAAAGAAGCATTAGAATATTGGTCACCAGTAGATTGGTATAATGGTGGTATGGAACATACTACATTACACTTATTATATTCAAGATTTTGGCATAAATTCTTATATGATATTGGTATAGTACCAACTAAAGAACCATATGCAAAACGTACATCTCATGGAATGATACTAGGAAGCAACGGAGAAAAAATGTCTAAATCAAAAGGTAATGTAATAAATCCGGACGAGATAGTAGATGAATTTGGTGCTGATAGCTTTAGGGTATATGAAATGTTTATGGGGCCTTTTGACCAAACAGCACCATGGTCTATGGAAAGTATTAGAGGATGTATGAAGTTCTTAGACAGAGTATGGAATATGCAAGACTTTTTAGTACCTGGCGATGAATATTCAGAAAAATTCGAGAAGATGATGTATAAAGCAATAAAGAAAGTTTCATCAGATATAGAAGAGATGAAATTTAATACATCTGTTGCTACATTTATGACAATGGTAAATGAATTCTATAAAGAAAAACGAATTAATAAAGCTGAATTTGCAACATTTTTACAATTATTAAATCCTTTTGCACCACATATGACAGAAGAACTATATCAAAAAATAGGTGGCACAGAAGAATTAGCATATAAAGCTTGGCCAACATATGATGAAGCTAAAACTATAGAAGATGAAATAGAAATTCCTGTACAAATAAAAGGAAAAGTAAGAGCTACAATTACAATCATGAAAGATGAAGATGAAGAAAAAGTAAAAGAAAAAGCTAAAGAAGCAGTTGCTAGTCAGCTAGAAGGTAAGAAAATTATAAAAGAAATATATGTAAAGAATAAAATTTATAATATAGTAATTAGTTAAATAAGCCACTGTCCAAATCTTTGATTTGGCAACAGTGGGCTATAGTTGACGAAGTCAACAGGAACATTACAGTTATGTTTTGTAACATGGCTGTAATGTTTTTTTAACAATAATGTTATAGAACTTTTGGGCTAATGTAGTATAATATAATTATCTATAGGTATACCAAGGAGAATAGATATGGGGATTGAATCTAATTTAAGAAAAGAAGGAATAAAAGTTACAGAAGAACTTGATAAGATAAAAGTTAATACTATTGCAAAGAATGTTGCTCAAAAGATTGTGGCTGCATTTCCTGAACTTGACTTTAAATTAGGGGAAGTATTTATAAAACTTTCTCAATTAAAGATGTATTATGCAGAAGTGCCAAAGGGCTTTTCAGAAGCTAATTACTTCTACAAAAACACTTCAATTTATTTTAACCAAGAAGTCCCTATAGATAAAATAGAAAATTATGCTATTCACGAATGTATTCATTACTTACAAGAAAGAAAAGATAAAGCAGGATTTTTATTAAGGCTAGGTCTATGTGACTTAACACAATATAAAGTTCATGGGTTAGCATTAAATGAAGCAGCAGTGCAATATGCAACAGCTAAAGCAACAAAAGAACCAAAAGATAATGTAAAATATTATGGAATTTCTTTTGATACAATTAGCCCTACTTGTTACCCATTAATATGCAATTTGATTGCACAAATGGCATATGTAACAGGAGAAAAAGCTCTTTTTGAAAGTACTTTTAATAGTAATAATAATTTTAAAGATGCTTTTATAGAAAAAACTTCTGAAGAGACCTTTTATACATTAGAAAAGAATTTTGATAAGATATTAAAACTTGAAGAAGATTTATTAAAATTAAATAATAAAATGGAACTTTCAGATAATTTAAATTCAGGACTTAATAAAAAAAGACTAAAAATAAAGAACAATATTCAAAGTACATTTATGGAATCTCAAAATTTAATAATAACTTCTTACTTTGATAAAGCTTTTGAGAAAATTACTAACTTAGAAGAAGTAGAAAATTATAGAAGATCATTATATAATTACAAAGATTTAGTAGGATATGTTGATGGAATTGATACATTTAACGAATATTATATAAAAACTATGAACAAATTAGAAAATAAATATAATGAACTAGAAAGTGGAGCTTTAGCTAAAAATATTGAACAAGAGAAGGTTGGCTTACCAATTGAAAGAAAAAATAAATTTCAAGTAATATGGCAAACTATAAAGAATTTCTTGTTTAAATCAGGAGATGAATATAAAAAAGAGACTCAACAGGAGATAAAATAAGTTAAAAGACCTAAATTATATAGGTCTTTTAATTTTATGTATTGACAATAATGGAAAAACGTGTTATTATATATGAGCGATTAAAGAAGAAGGGAACCACTTCCACCTTGGCTATAATAATAGAAAGGTAAATAATTAAATATAAATAAATATATTGTAATTATTTTAGTGGGTTAACTTGTGTCTTTAAGTTAATTCATTTTTTTATTGTCTAAAAGAAAATTAGACGAAAATATATGGAGGTGTTTTAGAATTAAACAAGGTTTACCTATTAACGAAAAAATAAGAGCCAAAGAAGTTAATTTAATAGACGAAAATGGTCAAAAATTAGGAGTAATGTCACTTAACGAAGCACTTAATATAGCTTCAGAGAAAAATTTGGATGTAGCTTTAGTTTCTCCAAATACAGTACCACCTGTTTGCAAAATTATGAATTATGGAAAATATAAATTTGAGCAAGCAAAAAGGGAAAAAGAAGCAAAGAAAAAACAAAAAGTGTTCGAATTAAAAGAAATTAGAGTAACACCTAATATAGAAGAGCATGACTTTGGTTTTAAATCTAAAAATGCAAGAAAATTCCTAGAAGATGGGGCAAAAGTAAAAATTACAGTTAGATTTAGAGGAAGAGAAGTTAATAATGTTAAATTAGGAGAAGCAGTTATCAACAAATTTATAGAAGAATTAAACGATATAGCATCTCCAGAAAAGAAACCTTTATTAGAAGGTAGAAATATGTTTGTAATTTTATCAAAAAAAGCATAAATAGAAAGGAGCAATTAAAATGCCAAAATTAAAAACAAATAAAGCTGCAAGCAAAAGATATGGTTTTACAGCAAAAGGAAAAGTAAAGAGAACATCTGCAAATGCAAGACATAGATTATCTACAAAAACAAGTAGACAAAAAATGTCTAGAAAACAAAATTCTTATGCAGACAAAACATGTGTTGAAGGAATTAAAAAATTATTACCTTATGGTTAATAAAAAGAACGAAGAATGAGGAGGAATAGAAAATGGCAAGAGTAAAAACAGCAAGAATTACTCGTAAAAAACATAAAAAAGTATTAAAACAAGCAAAAGGATATTTTGGTGCAAAAAGATACAGATTTAGAATGGCTAAACAAGCTGTTATGAAATCTGGAATGTATGCATATATAGCTAGAAAAGATAAAAAGAGTAATTTTAGAAAATTATGGATAGCAAGAATAAATGCAGCTGCAAGAATGAACGGAATTTCTTATAGCAAATTAATAGCAGGTTTAAAGAAAGCTAATGTAACAATTAACAGAAAAATGTTAGCAGATATAGCTATAACAGATCCAAAAGCATTCACAGAGATTGCTGAAATTGCAAAAAAAGCATAATTAAATAAAGTTCTAAAATACTAGTTTGTTAAAAACTAGTATTTTTGCGCATAAAAATGCATAGTATATAGTAAGAAATCTATATATGTGCGATTGTTGTTTTTTCAATCAACATAAACTAAAAATAGGAAAGGGGGGAATATTTTAATGGTAGAAGAGCAAAAAATATTATCAATTATAGATTATATAAATCAAAATAATATTTGTGATAAATATTTAAATAAATTGAAGAATATAATCGGTAATAATGCAGAAATAATATCAAGAGTAAAAGAAAAACAATCTGCAATAGACAAAATGAAAATAAGACGTTTTGTTTCTGCAAATCAAATAAGTGATTTTATTGGATATATGATAATCACAGACACAGTAGAAGATGTTTATAAAATTAAAAATAGAATAGAAAATAACTTGGGAAATTGTTTAGCGGAAGATTATATAAAAAATCCAAAGAATGGTTATAAAAGTATACATTTAAACTATTTAGTAGAAAAAAATATTCCTCTAGAGATACAAATAAAAACAAAGCAAATGAAAGCAGCACAAGATATAGTGCATGATAAAATATATAAGAATTTTAATTTATCAGAAGAATTAAGAAATGTGCTTAGCAATTTAGTATTTTTAAAAGTTTTAAAGCAATAAAGATTTTAATCTTTATTGCTTTTTCATTTTTGGTTTAGCAATTAAAGAAGCTAAATAACCAAAGAATATTGCAGCAGCAATGCCACCTGCTGCATTTTTTATACCACCAGTAAAAGCACCAAGAAGTCCAGAGGTTTTAACACCTTCTATTGCACCTTTTGCTAAATTGTATCCAAATCCTGTAAGAGGAACAGTTGCACCAGCGCCCGCAAAATCAACTAAATATTTATATAAACCAAGTCCACCTAAAATAACACCAGCAGTTACAAAAGTAACTAATATTCTAGCAGAAGTTAGTTTAGTTTTATCAATTAAAATTTGTCCTATTACACATATTAATCCACCAACAACAAAAGCTTTTAAAAGTGTGGACCATTCAAAAACAGTTGACCAATCAATATTACTCATGAAATCTCCTCCAATCCCTAAATTTCTATGCTAACAGCATGTGCAATTCCAGGAATACTTTCACCTTGTTGTGTAGATGTAGAGTTCATTAAAGCTCCTGTAGCAATTAATAATATCTTTTTATACTTTTTAGTTTGCAGCATATTAAATAAATACCCAGAGAATACTGTACCACAACAAGCACAACCACTTCCACCAGCATGTGTGTCTTGGGTTGCTTTATCAAAAATTAAAACTCCACAATCATTGTAGTTAGCTTTTATATTAAAACCTTTTGTTTGTGCAAGTTCAATTAAAATTTCTTTACCAACATGTCCAAGATCACCAGTTATAATTGCATCATAATAACTTGGATTTCTGCCAGTATCACTAAAGTGTGTAATTAAAGTATCTAAAGCAGCAGGTGCCATTGCAGCTCCCATATTATTACCATCTTTAATTCCCATGTCTATAATTCTACCAGGAGTAAAATGAGTTACAAAAGGACCTGTGCCAGAAGAAGATAAAATTGCAGCACCAGAACCAGTAACGGTCCATTGGGAAGACTGAGGTCTTTGGTTTCCTAATTCTAGTGGAAATCTAAACTGTTTTTCTGCACTACAAAAGTGACTAGAAGCAGCACATATAACATTATCAGCAGCACCACCATCAATAAATACAGAGCCTAAGCCTAAACCTTCAACAAAAGTAGAACAAGCACCAAATATACCTATAAATGGAATATTAGAATCTCGTAATCCAAAACTAGAAGAAATACATTGATTTAATAAATCACCAGCAAAACAATAATCTATACTAGAAATTGGAAGATTAGATTTTTTTACTGCAGAATAAACAGTTTCCTTTAATATTTTACTTTCGGCTTTTTCCCAAGTCTTTTCTCCCCAGAATTCATCTTCTAAGCATTTATCAAAATATTTAGCAAGAGGTCCCTCAGCTTCTTTTGGACCAACAATACATGCTGTGTCTAAAATAGTAGGAGGCTTAGTAAATTTAATAGTTTGTTTTCCTAATTTCTCCAAAAAATCATCTCCTTATGCTAAAGTAATACCTTGAGTATTAAATATTAAATATATAATACCAACAATAATAGAACTACAAATACCAAAAACTAAAACAGGTCCAGCAATTGTAAACATTTTACTACCAACACCCATAACATAACCTTCGGACTTATATTCTATAGAAGGTGCAACAATAGAGTTAGCAAAACCAGTAATAGGAACTAAAGAACCTGCACCTGCGAATTTTCCTATTTTATTAAAGATATTTAAACTAGTTAAAAATGCACTAATACCTATTAAGATAATAGAAACGATAGTTCCAGAAGTCGCTTCATCAAATCCACGAGCTTTACAAATTAGTAAAATTATTTGACCAAAAGTGCAAATTAAACCTCCAACCCAGAATGCATTAAAGCAATTCTTTAATATGGGGGAATTAGGAGATTTTTTATCTACATATTCTTGATATTTTTTTTGTGTTTCTATAGGTTGCATAATTACTCCTTTCTACATATTAGAATGATCTATATAAAATGTTAACTCTATTTCTGCAAAATATTCAGAAATTTTACCATCTTGAATACTTGCTGTTTGATCAATTACCTTTACTTCAGATATATAATTAATTGTTTTTGAAGCCTCACTAATAGTTTGCACAATTGCATCTTTCCATGATATGTTAGAAGAACCTCTAACACGAATGTGTTTTTCTACAGTCATTACACTACCTCCTATAAATAAAATTAATAATATTTTTTCCATTTAATTTAATTTTATACAGTTGGATGATATAATATAAAAAAGGATTTTTAAGGGATTTGGGACGTTCCTTTTTTCCCTGCCCGGGATTTGAGGAACGTCCCCAAATCCCGAGGAACGTCCCCAAATCCCGATGAAAGGATTGGAAATGATGAAAATTGATTTTGCACGTAATATTGCACTAAAAATTTTATATGAAATAAATACAAAACAAGCATATTCAAATATAGTGTTAGATAAATATATAAATGAAAATAGAGAAAAATTAAGTAACTTGGATATAAATTTTATATCCGAGTTAGTGTATGGTGTTGTAACTTGGAAACTAACATTAGAGTATATAATTCAAAAATATTCAAAAATAAAAATAAAGAAAATGTCTGACTGGGTAAAAAATATTTTATACTTAGGCAGTTATCAAATATTATTTTTAAATAAAGTACCAAAATCAGCAGCTGTAAATGAAAGTGTTAATTTATGTAAAAAATATAATTTTAAATCGGTCGGATTAGTTAATGCTATTTTAAGAAAAATAGAAAAAAGTGATTATGAAGAAATAGATCATATAACTAATAGTATTACAAGAATAAGTTTAAAATATTCTATGCCAGAATGGATAGTAAGAAAATTTTATGAAGAATATGGAGAAGAACAAGCATCCAATATTTGCCAAAATTTAAATTTAAGACCTAATATAGCAGTTAGGGTAAATAGGCTAAAAAATAAAATTGCAATAGGAGAAAAAGGAATATTAGATGATTTTAGAATAATTACAGGAACAAAAAATATTACTAAAACTAAAGAATATATAGAAGGATATATAAATATTCAAGATGAAGCAGCAGGTTTAAGTGGTTTTATTTTAGATCCAAAAGAGGGTGAAAATGTTTTAGATGCATGTAGTGCACCTGGTGGAAAAACCACTTATTTGGCAGAACTTATGCACAATAAAGGATGCATTATAGCATGGGATATTTATGAAGAAAGATTAAAACAAGTAAATCAAAATGCCAAAAGACTAGGAATTAATATAATACAAACAGAGTTGCATGATGCTACAAAATTAAAAGAAGATTATGTAGAAAGATTTGATAAGATTTTACTTGATGTTCCATGTTTGGGATTAGGAGTAATTAGAAGAAAGCCAGATATAAAATGGAATAGACAAGAACGCGATATAGAAGAAATTTCTAATATTCAATTTAAGATATTAAAAACATGTTCGAAATACTTAAAAAATGATGGAGTTTTAGTATATTCTACTTGTAGTATGCTAAAAGAAGAAAATGAGAAAATAATTGAGAAATTTATAAATGAAGAGGATTTTGAAACAATTAATGTAGATCAAAAGATTCCAAGTGAATTTTCTAAAACAACTACTAATAATATGCTTCAATTTTTACCAAGTAAAAATCATGATGGATTTTTTATAACAATGTTAAAAAGAATATAAAGGGATATAAGATGAAACAATTCAATTAATATATATGAAATAAAAAGTGATTTAAGAATGATAGAGAATTTGGTACTTAATATAAATATAGATTTTTCGCAAATAATATCAGAATTGTATTTAAATTTATCAATTGATTTAGCTTCAGTAAGTTCTTTTATAATGTCATCTGAGTTAGGTTTTGGTGGAGGATTTTCTCGTGGAGGAGGAAATGGTGCTGGAGGAGGCGCTGGTGGCGTAAGATAAAATATAATGTTACGAGAATATTACATTAATATTATGTTTGAATTAAACACCTTGACTTTTTTACATAAACATATAAAATATTGTTAGAAGAAAAATGCACAAGTGTTACGCAAAATACTTTTACAAAAGAAGGGAGACGTTTATATGTTAAATAAAGTAAGAGAAGAAAAGGGAATAACATTAGTGGTCTTAATAATAACAATAATTGTATTACTATGTTTAGCAGGAGTTATAGTATATTTAGTATTTGGTCAAGATGGGTTAACAGGTAAAGATAATGCGTTAGAGGCAGAAAGAGATAAAGCATATGCTAAAGATATTGTAACAATGGCATTAAAAATAGTAGAAAAAGATCAAGAACAAGCTCAAATGAATGTTAATGGATTAGTTCAAACAAATAATACAAATCCAGATATTATAGATGAAGTTGTAAAAGCAATAGATAAGTCTTCAAACTTTAAAGAAGGAGCAGATGGAAGCTCTGTAGAATATGTTACAAATAATGGAGATAAATATGTAGTTACAATAGATACACAAAATTTAAAAGTAAAAGATGTAAATTAAAATTTTGTGTGAACTATTATAATTAAAATTGTCAAGTGAATATTTATATGGTAGAATAGGCATATACATTAGTATATGCCTATAAAATGTTAGGAGAAAAAAATGGTTAATTTAATATTTAGTATAATATATTTATTAGTTTTAATAGGTATTGCTATTATAGATAAAAAAGAACATAAGATTTCGAAAAGAATATTATTAATAGGTTTTGTTGTAGAAGCAATACAAATAATTTATTTATATGTAAATAGTAGATTTCATTTACTTGAATATTTAATTTATTTAATAATTTTTATTATATTATTAATAATAGATACAATTATTATTAGGAAAAAGGGAGAGTCTTTATATGTACTTCAAGTATTAATGCTTTGTATGTATATGGCAATATTTACAGATAAATATATTTTTGCAATGACTGTTATATATATGCTGCTATCTATAGGTTTATATATTTTAATTGGAAGAATTTCTACAATAAGAAAAAGACGAGTAATTAAAAAACAAAATTCTAAAGAACTTGCAAAATTACCAATTGGTTTTTATTTATGCATAGCTGATATAATTGTTTTAATATATAGTATAATTCCTAATTAGAAAGGAGCAATAGATATGAATATAGGAATAGATATAGGTGGAAGTCATATAGGAGTAGGAATTGTAGGTTCAAGTGGAAAGATAATAAATAAAAAAGAAGTAGATATTACAGAAAAAGATAAAAAGAATATAGAAAAAATGATTATAAATACAATTATAAATTTTATTAAATCAATTTTGAAAGAGCAAGATATAAATGTAAAAGAGATTGGTTATATAGGTATTGCTTCACCAGGGACAATAGAAAATAATTGTATATATAATGTTGTGAATTTAGGACTAGATAAATTAGATATATCAAAATCTTTAAAAAAAGAATTTGATTTAGAAATTAAAATAAAAAATGATGCTAAATGTGCTGGAATTGCGGAAAGTATGTATGGTAGTACAAAATCAGCACAAGATAATATATATTTATGTTTAGGTACTGGAATAGGTGGAGCTGCATTTTTAAATAACAAATTAGTTGAGCCAAAATATAGATCTGGTATGGAATTTGGACATATGATCATCGAGAAAGATGGTAGAGACTGTAAATGTGGTAGCAAAGGATGTTTTGAAACATATTGCTCAATGAAAGTTTTAAAAAGAGAAATTATAGAGACATTAGAATTAAATGAAAATGAAACAAGTGCAAATATTGTAAATGAAATTAGAAAACATATTAATGATTTACGAATAAAACCTTTAATTGAAGAATATATAGAGTATTTAGCTATCGGAATTTCAAATTTAATAAATATATTTGAACCTGAGATTGTATGTATTGGTGGAAGTTTTGTTTTTATTGGTGATTTAATTATTCCAAGACTAAAAAAAGAAATCAATGACAAAGGGCTATTATTTAATTCAAGAAAAGAAATTGAGATTGTACTTGCGAGCTTAGGTAATGATGCCGGAATTATTGGAGCCGCAAGCTTATTATAGAAAAAAATTACTTAAATACTTGTACAAATTTTAAGATTGTGATATAAATTATGTATGGAATTTTATAAGAAAGGTGGAACATTTGTGGAAGGCGAAACAAATAGCGATAAAAAAACAATATTAATTGTGGATGATGAACAGCCAATAATTGATATGCTAGTATATAATTTGGAAAAAGAAGGATATAACACATTAGAAGCGACAGATGGGGAAAAAGCTGTAGATATAGCGTTAAATAACACACCTGACTTAATATTATTAGATATTATGATTCCTAAAATGGATGGTTTATCTGTTTGCAAAAGAATAAGACATACTCTAAATGTTCCAATTATAATGCTAAGTGCAAAAGGTGAAGAAATAGATAAAATATTAGGATTAGAATTAGGAGCAGATGATTATATAACAAAGCCTTTTAGCATAAGAGAGCTAATGGCAAGAATAAAAGCTAACCTAAGAAAAGGTAAAGGTAGCTATGAAGATGGCAAAATGGAAGCAAACACTAATAAAATAATTGTAGGAGATTTACAATTAGATGTAGATAAATTCGAAACAAGAGTTAAAAATAAAGTTATAGATTTAACATTAAGAGAATTCGAAGTATTAAAATATTTAGCAAATCAATTAGGACAGGTTGTAACAAGAGAGACTCTACTAGAAAAAGTATGGGGATATGAATATTTTGGAGATATTAGAACAGTAGATGTTACTGTAAGAAGAATAAGGGAAAAGATAGAAGAAGATACATCAAATCCAAAAATATTAATAACTAAAAGAGGAGTAGGTTATTATATAGCTACAGGTGATAAATAAATATTAATTGTAACCAAAAATATGCTGAAGGTTATGTTGCAACAATTACAAATGAGTAAACAAAAAATCGTCGGTCAAAATATACAGGTATGTAGTCTATTTTAACTGGCGATTTTATTAGTATAAAGGAAGAATCACTAGAAGTGGTATAGCGAGGAGTAATAAATGGTAAAGAATATTCAATTAAAAATAGTATTAATATTTTTTATATTAGGAATGTTTATAATTATAGGATTAGGATTCTTTTTTACTAATTCGTTAGAAGCTATAAATACATCTATTAATACAGCGGAAATTGCAGATGTACTAGTAGAAGAAGTTAATAATATTAAAACAATATCTATGATTTCATTAGTGTTATTAGGAGTTATTAGTATTATTGTAGGAATTTTTTTATCTAAAACTGTAGTTAAGCCAATAGATAAATTAATAAAAAATGCAGAAAAATTAACATCAAAAGAAAAAACAGAACATGTAAAAAATAAAAATGAAATAGACAATTTGGCAGATACTTTTGAACAAATGACAACAAAATTACAAGATAATTTATCAGAGATTTCTACACAGAAAAAGCAAATGGAGACGATTCTTTTACATATGAGTGATGGTATAATTGCATTTAATATGAAAGGAAAAGTTATACTAATAAATCCAGCAGCTACAAGAGCTTTGTGCATAATGGATGAAGATACAGATTTTGAGACAATATTTAAAAATGTTAACATAGATATAAATATGGAAAAAATAATCTATTTAGAAGATTGGACATCATCAGAGCAAAAAGTTAAAGTAAAGGATAGGTATTTAAACTTAGCATTTGAAATATTAAAAGATGATCAAGATAGACCATCAGGAGTTATGGTACTTATACAAGATATAACAGAACATGTAAAATTAGATAATATGAGAAAAGAATTTGTAGCTGATGTATCACATGAATTAAAAACGCCGATAACATCAATAATGGGGTATGCAGATACTTTACTAGAAACTGAACATGATAAAACAATAGAAACTAAATTTTTAGGAGTAATATCTTCAGAAGCTAAAAGAATGTCAAAATTAGTTACAGATTTATTATCACTTTCTAGATTTGATAGTAATAGGGTAAATATTGTAAAAGAGGAGTTTGATTTAGGTGAACTTGCTAAAAAATGCCAAGAAAAACTTCAAATAGAGATAGATAAAAAGCATTTACAAGTACACTGTTTAGTTACTGCAAATGTACCACCTGTATATGCTGAAAAAGATGGAATAGAAAGGGTAATTATAAACATATTATCAAATAGTATTAAATATACAAATGAAAATGGAACAATTAATATTTATGTAGGGTTTGTATATAATGATGCATACATAAAATTTATAGATACAGGAATAGGTATTCCAGAAGAAGACTTAGAGAGAATATTTGAAAGATTTTACAGAGTAGATAAAGCAAGAACTAGAGAAATGGGAGGAACAGGCTTAGGACTTTCTATTGCAAAAGAGATCTTAGATAGAAATAATGGAACAATAGATATAAAAAGTAAGCTAAATGAAGGAACAGAAGTTGTAATAAGAATACCTACAAAAACAAATAATAAATTTATCCTAAAGGAGGAAGAAAACTCAAATGATGAAAAAGCTAGACAACAATCAAATATCCAGGATCAAGAAAATAACTAAAGAAATTATTGGCTGGATTATTTGTATAGTAATTGCAGTTATATTAGCTTTATTAATAAAATATTTTGTATTAACTCCAACGGTTGTAAAACAAGAATCAATGTATCCAACTTTAGAAGAAAATCAAAGATTAATTTTAAGTAGACTTGGTAGAACATTTAAACAATTACCTAAAAGAGGAGATATAATAACATTTGAGGCACCAACAGTTACGTATAGAACTGAAGAAGATACAGATATCTCTAATCCAGTAGCAATTTATGAAGAAGAAGACAGAAATATTTTGGAGAATTTTAGCTATAATGTTTTGGAAATTGGTAAGACAAGTTATATTAAAAGAGTTATAGGATTACCAGGAGACCATGTTCAAATAAAAAATGGTAAAGTATATGTAAATGATGAAGAATTAGAAGAAAATTATCTACAGTCTGGAATTGTTACAGATGATGCAGAGGGTATATTTTCGGATATTATAGTTCCAGAAAATACAGTATTTGCAATGGGTGATAATAGAAATTCAAGTGTTGATTGTAGAGCTTTTGGATGTATTCCATTAGAAAGGATAGAGGGAAAAGTTTTAATTAGATTTTGGCCACTAAATGAATTTGGAAAAGTGAAAAAATAGGAGGAATGGACTTGTTCGAAAATATTACAGGTCATGAAAATATTAAAAATATATTAGAAAATAACATAAATACAAAAAATATATTGCATAGCTATCTATTTATAGGAGAAGAAGGTATTGGTAAAAAGATGTTAGCAAAAGAATTTGCTAAAGCAATTTTATGTACATCTGAGAATAGTAAGCCATGTGAGATTTGTAAGTCATGTGTAGAATTTAATTCAAATAATAATGTGAATTTTAATTTAATAAATGAAGAAAGCACAGCAATTAAAATCGATCAAATAAGAAATATGCAAGTTAAAATTGCAGAAAAACCAATTAATTCAGACTATAAAGTATATTTAATTAATGATGTAGAGCTTATGACAGTAGAGGCACAAAATTGTTTATTAAAAACATTGGAAGAACCACCAGAATATATTGTGATAATACTCATAACATCTAATGAAAACAAAGTTCTAAATACCATAAAATCAAGATGTATGAAATTATATTTTAATAATTTGAGTAATGCTGATATCGAAAAGGTATTAAAAGTACAGTTTGGTATGAATGATATAAATGATTCTTTCTTAGATGCTACGAGTCGGAAGTGTAAAAAAAGCATTATTAATAAAAGAAAAATCATCAGAATACGAGCAAATAAATAAATTATTTGATATAATAGATAAAGAGAATCTAGTAAATTTTATAAATTCAGCAAATATTATATATGAAAATAAAGATGATATTTATAATATATTAGATTATATAAACATATTATTGGACATAAAAATAAGGTCAAATTCCAATAATTCTTTTAAGTTTGCAAATTGTATTTTTACGGTAGAAGAAGTTAAAAAAAGATTAAGAGCAAATAGTAATTATGATATGTCTATAGACTATCTATTAATGAATATGTGGAAGGAGATTAATAGTGAAAGAAGTAGTAGGTATTAAATTTAAAAAGCCAGGAAAAATATATTTTTTTGATCCAGCAGGGCTAAAGTTAAATTTGCAAGATATGGTTATAGCTGATACTGCAAATGGTGAAGAATTTGCTAAAATAGCTATGGCAAATAAATTAATGCCTGATGAGAAAATAGTAGAACCTTTAAGGAAAGTAATAAGATTGGCTAATAAAAAAGATATAAAGCAAAATGAAGAAAATAAAGAAAAAGAGAAAGAAGCTTTTAAAATAGCATTAGATAAAATAGCAAAGCATAAATTACCAATGAAGCTTATAGATGTAGAATATAAATTTGATAGAAGTAAAATATTATTTTACTTTACAGCAGATGGTAGAATAGATTTCAGAGAATTAGTAAAAGATTTGGCAGCTATTTTTAAAACTAGAATAGAGCTTAGACAAATAGGTGTTAGAGACGAAGTTAGAAGAATGGGTGGAAATGGAGTTTGTGGCAGAGAATTATGTTGTTGCAGTTTCCTAAATAATTTTGATGCAGTTTCTATAAAGATGGCTAAAGAACAAAATATGTCATTAAACCCATCTAAAATATCTGGAGTTTGTGGTAGATTAATGTGCTGTTTAAAATATGAACAAGAAGCATACGAAGAAAAATTAGAAAGATTGCCAAAAGTAGGCTCTATTGTAGAAACAGTTGATGGAGAAGGGACTGTAGACAGCGTAGAAATCTTAAAAGAAAATATAAGAGTAAAATTTGAAGATGATGATGGATATCATTACAAAAAATATAAAGCAGAAGATGTCAAATTAATAAAAGCAAGCGAAACAGAAGAAATTGATCCAGAAGAGAAAGAAAATGAGAAAGAATTAGAAGAACTTGAAAAATTAGCAAAAAATGATATATTAGTAGATGATGATATGTAATAAATATTTTTTATATAACATATAATGAATTAATGTATGATAGTAGAAGAAAGTAGTAGCAAAATGTAGTAAAAAATATAGTACTGAAAGGTGGTGAAAAATATGGCATATAAAATAACAGATAAATGTATAAGTTGTGGAGCTTGTGCAGCAGAATGTCCAGTAGGATGCATTTCACAAGGAGATGATAAATTCGTAATCGATCCAGAAGCATGTATCTCTTGTGGTACATGTGCAGGAGTTTGCCCTGTTGAGGCGCCAGAGGAAGAATAAATACATAGATAAACTAGGATAGGGATTTGGGGACGTTCTTTAAATCCCTAAATTATTTTAAAGAACGTTCCGTTAAATTAAGTATTTTGATATCTTCAAAATTTTTTAATCAATTTTTTCTTATAATTAAAATTAATTTTTTTATTATTATCTAATTTATTATTAATTCCAAAATTTTATCCAAATTAGTAAAATAAAAGGAGGGCTGATGTCTAGAATTGCCAGAAAAAATATAGTATCTAAATTTGTCCATATTGTTGCGAAAGGTATAAAGAATGAATTTATTTTTTATAAACAAGAATACAAAGAAAAGTATACATCACTATTAAACAAATCTATTAAAGAGCTAGAAGGGATAGATTTAATAGCATATTGTATTATGGATAATCATGCACATTTATTAATACATACTGAGAAAATAAATAATATAGAAAAGCTTATGCGAAAAATAAATACAGCATATGCTATATTTTATAACTTACAAGAAGAGAGAGCTGGATATGTTTTTTTAAATAGATATCATTCTGAAATTATAGAAAATGGGATTCATTTGCTTTCTTGCATAAAATATATCCATGAAAATCCAGTGAAAGCTGGAATAGTAGAAAAAGAGCAGTTTTATCAATATTCTTCATGCAGAGCCTTTTTAGAGGACAAGATGAGTAATGATATTTTATGTTCAGTTTTTGGAGAGAATTTTAAATATGCATCTACCGATGTAGATAAAAAAATAGAATATCATTTTATTGATGAAGATGAAAGAGTGGAAAAAATTGAAAGAAAAGGTATAGAAATAATTATTGAAGAATTTTGCAATAAGTATAATACATCTATAGCTGAAATTAGAAAATCTAATAGCCTAATTATAGAGTTTAAAAGCTTTTTAATGGTGAAATATAAAATAAGTAATAAAAATATTTGTGCTATATTAGGAATAGGTAAAAATAGAATTTCGCAAATAGAGAAAAAACTAAAATAAGAAATAATTAAGTATTTATAATAAAAATAGTAGTAAAAGCGGGATTTAAAGAACGTCCCCAAATCCCTACCAAAATCCATAAAGGAGATGTACAAATGAAGATAACTTGGCTAACTAGAAGAAAAAGTTTCGAAGAGATTAAGCCAAATAGAAAGGTAAGATATGAACAAATATTAGAAAGTTTATGTTTAGGAAATAAAACTGCTAAAGAAATTGCGGTTGAACTATATAGGCAAAAATTAACCAATACAGATGAACGTAATACAACTGCTCCAAGATTAACAGAATTAGAAAAAATGGGTCTTGTAGAAGCAACTGCTAAGAAAACTTGTAAATATACAGGAAAAACAGTCACAGTTTACAAAATAACAAAATTGGGTTTTGAAATTATAAATAATAGAGAAATGCATAAAAAGAGTTAAGATTATAGAATCTTAACTCTTAAAAAATTAAATTATAAAAGAATAAAATCATCATAGATTTGTAGCTTAAATATAATGAAAAAGAGGGAAAAAAGGAACGTCCCTAAATCCCTATTCTTTATTAGTCATTTCTTCTAATTGTAATAATTCATTCCATCTCTTATCTACTATTCTTTGGAATTCTTCTATCATCCATTCATTTCCTGGTTTAAACATATGTCTAAAACGTTTTTGTGGTTTCAAGAATTCTTCTACTGGAAGTTTTTTAGCTGGTTTATATGTTATTTTATATTTACCATCTACAACTTCATATAATGGCCAATAACATGTATCTGCAGCTAATTTGTTAATTTGCATTAAGTCTTCTGTTGCATATCCCCATCCTCTTGGGCAAGGAGCCATTACATTTAAGAATGTTGGTCCTTCTGTATATATTGCTTTTTCTGCTTTTTCATATAAATCTTTAAAATTAGTCATAGCAAGAGTTTGTGCAACATATGGTAAATGATGTGATACCATTATTTCTGTTAAGTCTTTTCTCTCTTGTGCTTTACCTGGGATAACTGTTCCAGCAGGTGAAGTTGTAGTATCTGCAAATTTAGGTGTTGCAGAAGAACGTTGAATACCTGTATTCATATATGCACCATTATCATAACATACATAAACCATATCATGACCTCTTTCCATAGCACCTGAAAGTGATTGTAAACCTATATCATAAGTTCCACCATCTCCACCAAATGCGATGAATTTTGTATGTGTATCTTCTTCTAATTTTCCTTGTTTCTTTAAAGATTTGTATGCAGCTTCAACACCAGATAATGTACTTCCAGCATTTTCGAAAGCTGTATGAATAAATGAATCTGTCCAAGATGTATATGGGTATGTAAATGTAGAAACTTCCATACATCCAGTAGCTGTAGCAATTACAGCATGATCTTCTGGCTTTAATGCACGTAAAACCATTCTAGCAACTGGTGGAGCACCACAACCTGCACACATTTTATGCCCTTCGGAAAATCTTGAAGGTTTATTTGCGACTACTTCTTTTAAATTATATGGCATTATTTTTCAGCTCCTTTCGTTCTTAATCCTAAATGTCTATAAGGATTATCAATTTTTCCTGTTTCTACGATTTCTAATAAATCATTATAAACTTTTTCGATGTCATCAGCTTTTGTATCTCTACCACCAATTCCATAGATATAACTTACTGTAGGTACATGAATATTATTTACATACATACCAGATGTAACATCTGTAAATAATGCACCACCAGCAGCATTTAAAGAATCTGCTTTGTCTAATACAGCAACTGCTTTTACGTTTGCTAAGGCCTTAGCAATTTCTTCTGCTGGGAATGGTCTAAATACACGAACCTTTAATAATCCGGCTTTAATACCTTTGCTACGTAAATCATCAACAACGAATTTTGCAGTACCTGCTGTAGAATTCATACAAACAACAGCAACATCTGCATCTTCTAATTTATATTCTTCAAATAAACCATATTTTCTACCTGTTAATTTTTCGAATTCTTCAGCTACTTCTAAAATAACTTTTTTAGCATTTTTCATAGCTTGTGCTTGCTGAGCTTTATGCTCGAATAAATATCCTTGTAAATCTAAAGGTCCTATAGAAATAGGTTCTTTACTATTTAATAAGTAATGTTCTGGTTTATATGTACCAACAAAATCTTTTACTTTATCATCTTCTACTAAATCTATTGTTTCTATAGAATGTGATGTAATAAATCCATCTTGGCAAACCATTAATGGTAATAAAACATCTTTATGTTCTGCAATTCTATGAGCCATTAATAAGTTATCATATGCTTCTTGATTACTTTCTGAAAATAGCATTATCCATCCCGCATCACGAACACCCATTGCATCAGAGTGATCATTGTGGATATTTAATGGTCCAGATACAGCACGATTTACAAGTGACATTACTATAGGTAAACGTAATGATGAAGCTATATATATCATTTCCCACATGAATGATAAACCATTTGATGATGTAGCTGTCATTGCTCTTGCTCCTGCAGCTTCTGCACCAACACAGGCACTCATTGCACTATGTTCACTTTCTACTGCAACGAATTCTGTATCAACAGCACCATTGCTAACAAAAGTAGAAAAATATTGTGGTATTTCTGTTGATGGTGTAATAGGGAAGGCAGCAACAACGTCTGGATTTATTTGTTTCATAGCTGTAGCTGCAGCTTCATTACCACTTAAACGTTCTCTAATACTCATTATTCAATTCCCTCCTCTACCATTGAGATTGCTTTGAAAGGACAAACTTTGGCACACACGCCACATCCTTTACAATAATTAAAATTAAAATCAGTTCTTTTCATATCTTTTCCAACTGGAATTGCATTTTCTGGACAAACAGGGAAGCATAATCCACATTGTTTACATTTTTCACTATCAAATATAGGTTTCATGCTTCTCCAATCACCTGTTTTTACCTCGCGAGAATTTCCAGCATTATATATTGTTCCTCCAATTGTCATATCTTCCATTGGAGTTGAGTTATTTATATTTGTCTTATCCATTTTTAAACTCCTTTCTTTTGAACTTTAGGGATAGGGCTTAAAGTTCATTCGTATACATAATATAGAACTCTAAGTGAAATTTTATACAGGGAAAAAAGGAACGTCCCTAAATCCCTAGCAAAATTGCTAAAAATCCCTATTGTATTTCTACGACTCTTTGTAATGCTATCTCTAATGCTTTCATATTTCCACCTATAACTTCTGGCTTCTTTGCAAATTTGTGTTTAAAAGAACCTTCCATATCTTGTAAGAATTCTTTTTCAGGAATAATTCCTGTTACTTTAACAACCGCAGCAAGCATAGGAGTATTTGGAAAATACTTTCCTAAAGCTTCGATAGAAACAGTTCTTGCATCTATTGTATATATGTGTCCTTTATATCCTTTTAATAATCTTTTTAGTGTTTCACCATCTTTTGTAGTATTAATTATAATTGCTCCAGATTCCTTTAAACCTGCAGTAACATCTACAGAATGTAATAAAGTGTCATCAACAACTACTACATAATCTGGATTGTGAATATTACAATGTATTCTAATAGGTGTTGTACTAATTCTGTTATAAGCTGTGATTGGTGCACCCATTCTTTCAGCACCATATTCAGGAAATCCTTGGATATATTTTCCTGTGTTAAATGCTGCATCAGCTAATAATAAAGAAGCTGTTTTTGCACCTTGACCACCTCTACCATGCCATCTAATTTCAATTAAATCGTTCATTGGCTCGAACTAACCTCCTTTTAGTAAATTTACGTATAAATATACACCTAAAGTATATGCTTAAAAGCCGTAAGTGTCAAGCAGATTTCTTAGAATGTATGGTCATAAAAAATATAAAAAGCAAAGTAGACATAACACATTAAAAGTGATATACTATAAGGGCTAAAAGCAAGTTGAAAAAAATTTTAAAGGAGGATAAATATGCTAATTAAAACAAAATTAAGGCCAAAGGAACTAAATGAATTTAATCGGTACTTTGGCGATTTAAAACAATTCATTGTACCACTTGAAGGAACTAGCAAACAGATTCAAGAACAGTTTGAGGATGAGAAAGTAAGCTCGCAAATAATATTATCAAGCGAGAAACTTTTCATTCAAGATATTAAAGGAGAAGGAGTAGTTAGAATACACCGGAATTTACTTACAAACATTTATAGGGATATGAACGAGGCGCAACGTTTCATATTAAGAACTTTTGTCGAATTGGAAAAAAATGCGCTTCCAATTGTTTCTAATGCTAAAGCGGGGAACTTTATCGAAGGCTTAGAAGAAGATGAAAAGATAATGATTTATGAACAAATCTTGATCTTTCTTGACTTTTTTAAAGATGATAAGGTAAACGAAGAGACAGAAGTTTGTGTTTTAGAAGCAGATTGTAGGGAAATTGCTGGAAGGATTACGCAGAAAACTGATTTGCGGTCAATCAAACTTCCAAAACCAATTCAAGAAAGAGTATATTTGCAGGAGGTAACAGAAGAACAGATTAACATACTAAAATATTACTACTTAGTACTACTTGATATTTTAGTACATCCATTCTTAGAGAACACTCTATATGCAATAGAAAGAAATAGAGCTTTATATTGGTGTATAGTAGGTTTGTTGGAAAAGTTGGATGATAATATCAGTGACTTCTGGAGAGCAAAAGGGAGGATAGTTTTAGAAAAATATTATCCAAATAGTGAAGAAACAGAAGCACTTTGCAAGGAACTCTTTGACGGAGATAAAGGTTTAGGAAAGGAACTTGTTAAAGAAAATCTTTATTATAACTTAGCAACTGGAATTATAATGAATAGTAGCATCCAAATAAGATTCTTCTATGAAATGAGCAGAGAGGAGAAGAACATTGTGATTAACCAAGCTGTTTCGTTGGCAAGAAGAATAAATGCTTTGTTAGTTAAAGATTTGGAAAACATTTCGCCAGATATTTTCTATCATCCTAGAGAACATGAAACAGAGTTGGAAGAAATTTTTGCATATCTTAAAATGTTTCGATTTACTCATAAGACTTTAGAAGAGATAATACTAAAAAATGGAATGAGTAAAAAAGAATGGATATATGTAAAAAATCTATTAACAACAGTGTATGATGAAGAATATATGTTAAGAATTGAGAAGCAATGTTTAATGTCAGATTATAATTACTATCGCATGTTAAAGCATTTTGCATTGAATTATTCATTGCAATCTGCAACTTCTGTAAATTCAGACTTGTTAGAACTTAGTAAGTTTGAGTTAGCATACAAGTTAGCTTCAAAAGAAATGGATGAAGAGGAAAATGAAATTCTGGAAGATATTAAATCTATATACAATATCTTAGATAAACCATTTGATGAGTTTAATAAAGATAAAATAATAGAAGCTCAGCGAAAAAAAGGTGTAGCAGAATGGATGATTACTCTTTTCGAATTTATTTGTGAAGATGAATAGTATTAAGAGAGAAGTGGGATGTTATCCCGCTTTTTTCTTTGTAAAAATATTAATTAAAAATACGTATAAATCTTACGCAAATAAGGTTTCTAACATTGACTTTTTATACTTTTTCATATATTATAGTAATGTCAAATTTTATGTATAAATGAGATATTAAAGCACTAGCTTAAGGAGGAAGAGTTATGGGAGAAGTAATAGTTATAACATCAGGTAAAGGAGGAGTAGGAAAAACAACTACAACAGCTAATTTAGGTTCTGCACTAGCACTAGAAGGCAAAAAGGTAGTATTAGTAGATACAGATATAGGTCTTCGTAACTTAGATGTTGTAATGGGTCTAGAAAATAGAATCGTATATGATATCGTAGATGTTGTAGAAGAAAAATGTAAATTAAGACAAGCATTAATAAAGGATAAGCGTTTTCAAGAATTATTCCTATTACCTGCTGCCCAAACAAGAGATAAAAGTGCAATAACAGAAGAACAAATGAGAGATTTAACAAAACAGTTAAAAGAAGAATTTGACTATATTTTAATAGACTGTCCAGCGGGAATAGAGCAAGGTTTTAAAAATGCAATCGTAGGGGCAGATAAGGCAATAGTTGTAACAATGCCAGAAATTTCAGCCATAAGAGATGCTGATAGAATAATAGGCTTATTAGAATCATCTGATATAAAAAATCCACAATTAATTATAAATAAATTAAGACCAGAAATGGTTAGAAAAGGTAAAATGATGGATGTTGATGATATAGTAGATTTATTATCAATAGAACTTTTAGGAGTAGTACCAGATGACGAATATGTAATTACACAAACGAATAAAGGGGAACCTGTTATATCTAATAGAAAAGCACCTTCAGGTAAAGCATATATGGAGACTGCTAAGAGAATTCTAGGGGAAGATATAGAAGTAACAATACCAGGAAGAGAAAAAGGATTTTTTGCAGCTTTAAAAAGATTTTTTAAAAGAAAATAAGTAACATTGGAGGTAAAATATGTTCGAAAATATAGTAGGTTTCTTCAAGAAGTTATTAAAAAAAGAAGAGGAAGAAGAAAACAATAAAGATATGGCAAAAGAAAGATTACATCTAGTATTAATGCAAGATAGAGCAAATGTTTCAGCAGACTTCTTAGAAATGATGAAACAAGAAATTATAGATGTAATAAAAAAATATATCGATGTAGATGAAAAAGAAATAGATGTTCATTTGACAAGTAAAACAAATGAAGATGGTACAGCCTCTGCTCCAGCGTTATATGCTAATATTCCAATTGTTAGTATTAAACATACTGGGGAAATGGATGAGGAAGTAGTAGAAAAAGTTCAAGAGCAAGAAATAGAAGAAAAAAATATAACAGATAAATTAGAAGATAAAAAAGAAGATGTAGCAGAAGAAATTAAAACAGAAAAAACAAATGAAGAAAATAAAGATATTCAAAAAAATGAAGAAGTAAAAAAAGAAGAAGTAAAGTCAAGTAAGATAGAAGAAAATACTGAAAACAAAGAATCTCAAACAGATACTGATACAAAGAATGATGGAACAGACAATAAAAAAATAGAAGAAAAAGGGAATGCACAAAGTAAAAATGAAGAAATTACAAACAATGTAAAAAATGAAAATAATAATTTAACAACAAATACACAATTAAAACAAGAACCTGTGATACATAATAATAGAAAAAGAAGAAATAAGAAAAGAAAAAGTAGAAGATAAGGGATGTATAACTAATAAAAATAAATACGTAAAGGATGGAAAATGAAGAAGAAAATTTTAAAAAATATAGACTGGGGAATTTTTATATGTTGTATTATTCTATCAGTTATAGGAATGGTGGCATTATTTTCTGCAACTTATGATTCTGAAGATACTAGTTTACAAAGACAAATAATATGGTTTGTTGTATGCATACCTATAGTTTTTATAATAATATTTATAGATTATGAAGCTATTGCAAAAATATCACCTATCCTCTATGGAATAGTTCTGATACTACTAATTGGAGTTTTATTTACAGATTCAGTAAATGGTGCTACAAGCTGGTTCAATTTTGGTGTTTTTTCTTTTCAACCAGCAGAATTTGCCAAAATAGCGGTAATATTATTTCTTGCACTGGTCTTGTGTAAGATACAAGAAAAAGATAAAAATGAAATAAATAGACCTACTAAATTATTAATTTCTTTAGCAGTAGTGGCTGTGCCAGTTTTATTAATAATAAAACAACCTGATTACGGTACAGCAGCAGCATTTTTAGTTGCGACTGTAATGATTTTATTTACAGCGGGAATTAATAAGAAATATATTATAGGAACTATTTTATTAGTAGTTATAGCAGTTCCATTATTATATTTCTTTGTATTACCAGATCATGCTAAAGAAAGAATAGAAGTATTTTTAAATCCAGAGTCAGATCCACGTGGTTCAGGATATAATTTAACACAATCAAAACTTGCAATAGGAGCAGGTCAATTAACAGGTATGGGATTATTAAAAGGTAATCAAACTCAATTAGGTTTCTTATATCCAAAGACAACAGACTTTATTTTCTCTGTTATTGGCGAAGAAATGGGATTTATAGTTGCAGGTAGTGTAATAATAATATATGTAATACTGATAACTAAAGCGATATATGTGGCAAAAACCGCAAAGGATGACCTCGGAACATTTATTGCTATAGGAATTGCAGGAATATTTTTATTCCATATGGTTGAAAATATAGGAATGACAATGGGCTTATTACCAATAACTGGTGTACCATTACCATTTGTAAGTTATGGAGGAAGTTCATTATTAACTAATTTTATTTTAATAGCATTATTATTAAATATAAGTGGTAGAAGGCAAAAAGCAATATTCATAGAGTAAAAATTAAGGAGCAAAATGATTTGTATTTAAAAAGTATAAAGATTGGAAATTTAGAATTACAAAATAATGTATTTTTAGCACCTATGGCAGGAATTACAGATAAATCATTTAGAATTTTATGCAAAGAAATGGGTGTAGGGCTTACTACAACAGAAATGGTAAGTGCAAAAGCAATTTATTATCATGATAATAAAACTAAAAAACTATATAATTTAGATGGAGAAAAAAAGCCAATTAGTATTCAATTATTTGGTAGTGATTTAGAAGCAATAAAATATGCAACACAAGAAGTAGATAAAATTGCTGATATTATAGACTTTAATATGGGATGCCCTGCACCAAAAATAGTAAAAAATGGTGATGGCAGTAATTTATTGTTACATTTGGATTTGATAGAAAAAATAGTTATGGCAATACGAGAAAATACCAATAAACCAATTGCTTTTAAAATAAGAAAAGGTTGGGATGAAAATAATATCGTAGCAGTTCAAGCAGCACAAATAATAGAAAAAGCAGGTGCTTCTGCTATTACAATTCATGGTAGAACCAGAAAAGAATTTTATTCTGGAAAAGCAGATTGGGATATTATAAAAAAAGTGAAAAAAAGTGTTAAAATTCCAGTAATAGGTAATGGAGACATAGTAGATGAAGAAACAGCAGAAGAAATGTTTAAATATACAAATGTAGATGGAATAATGATTGGAAGAGCAGCTTTTGGAAATCCATGGATTTTTAGAGAGATAATACATTATTTAAAAACAGGTGAAAAATTAGAAAAGCCAACTTTGGATGAAAGATATAATACTATGGTAAGACATATAAACATGGAAATAGAAGAAAGAGGAGAAGAAGTAGCCATAAAAGAAATGAGAAAACAATTAAGTTGGTATATAAAAAATTTAAAAGATGCAAGTCAAATGAGAGATAGAATAAATAAAATTATAAATAAAGATGAATTGTTAAATGAAATAAAAACATATTTTGAATATCTAAAAAATAATTGAATAAAATTAGAAAAAGAATAGTATTTATACTATTCTTTTTCTAATTTTATATGAGTCAACTTATTAGGAGGTTTTTTATGAAAAAAAATAAATTAATCATTTTTTTGATTTTTGCGATAATAATAATTTCTTTAATTATTTTTTTTACAGTAAATAATAATAAAAAAATCGAAATTGGGAATAATGATAGTAATCAAATTTTAAATATGAACTCGTATAAAGCTAAAATAGAAGTAACTATAGTAAGTAATAAAAATACTAATAAATATAAAATGATACAAGAATACAAAAATGGAGAATATTGTATACAAGAAATAGAAGAACCAGAAAATATAAGAGGAGTAAGAATTGAATATAATAATAATACATTAACTTTAAAAAATAGTAATTTAAATCTTACAAATGTATATGAAAATTATAAATACATTACAGAAAATAATTTATTTTTAAATGAATTTATAAAAGATTTTAACGATAATGGCAATTCAAAAAAAGAAGAAACTGAAGATGAAATTATATTACAAACAGATTGCAAAACACAGGAAAATAAGTATCAAATAAAGAAGAAATTAACAATAGATAAAAAAACAAATAAACCAAAAAAATTAGAAGTACAAGACATTAACCAAAATATAACTGTTTACATATTATATAATGAGATAAGTTATAAGTAGTAAAAAAGGCTATTTTCTTTATCTCGAGCTAGTATTTAAAACAAGATATATACTAATAATGGGAGTGAAGAAAATGAACATTAAAAGAGGCGACATGTTTTATGCAGATTTAAGTCCTGTTGTTGGCTCAGAACAAGGAGGAATTAGACCAGTTTTAATAATACAAAATGATTTGGGAAATAAATATAGTCCAACTGTAATTGCAGCTGCAATTACATCTCAAAAAACTAAAAATAAGTTGCCTACACATATAGAAATTAATTCAAAAGACTTTGGATTAAAATCAGATTCTATAGTACTTGCAGAACAAATTAGAACAATAGACAAAAGTAGATTAAAAGAGAGAATAGGACATATAGACAATGATGAAATTATAGGAAAGATAAATAATGCGCTTGGAGTTAGTTTTGGTTTAGGCGAATAATTAAGATAGAACGTTCTGATTTTTCTTTAAAGGAGAAATTCAGAACGTTCTTTTTTTTGAATTGTAATTTGAATAAAATAGGGAAAAGAGGAACGTCCCCAAATCCCGAAAAGGGAAAAAAAGGAACGTTCCCAAATCCCTAAACTTGTAATTTTTTTATTATTTTAATTTCTTCATATAATTTGTTTACAATTTCTTTTCTGGTTAAATGTGCTGTTTGATATTCATGATATATTTTATGAATATTTTCAAAATTTTCACCTTCTTGAAATAGCATTTCCATTCCTTCTTTATAATAATTCTTCTTTTTTTCGGAATGAGCTTTATCCATTTTTTCTTCATATTCTAAGATCTGTTCGATTCTTTTTATTTGCTCTTTTAGATAGTCAACATATCCTGTAACACAACTAATTTCGTAGTAGGTATCATCAATAACAACTTTAAATAAAGCTTTTACTACTTTTTTATTAAGTTTTCCAAGTTTTACCCCTTGTGCTGCATTATCTAAAGCTGCTACTTTTACATTTGGCTCAGTATCTTTAATTAATTCTTTTAAAGTGTCTGATATATGAATATGAGTTTTATATTGTCTTTTTGTAACTAGAGCATCATAATCATCTGCAACTTTTATAATTTGATCTTCATATGGAATCAAATTACCTACCAAGCCTTCCGGATATCCTGTACCATCTAATGTTTCATGATGGTATTTTGGTCCTAATGCATATGGTCTTAATCTAATATCATCCATACACATTTTATAGCCAATAAGAGTATGTGTTTTCATGATATCAAATTCTTCAGCTGTTAATCTGTCTGGTTTATTTAAAATTTTTGAAGGAATAAACATTTTACCAATATCATGAAGATATGCACATATAGTACAATAAGCAGTAAAATTCTTATCACAACGTAAATATTCGCATAACCTACAGGTGATACTTGCAACATTTTCGCTATGAATTCTAGTAAATGGATCTAAACTATCTAGCATAGTTAATTGATATCTCATAGTGACATCTAAATTATAAGATTTTAAAGTTGTTTTATCATAAAAATCAAATTTTTGCTCAAACATTTAATACTCCTCTTTCGTTAAAATTATTAGGTTTCTAGTATATAGTAAACCGGGTGAAATCAAAAATTTGGACTATGGTTCTTAAATTTTTAATTTCCTGATTTGTTTTAATTCTTCATTTAATTTATCTATTTGTTTTTCCTTGTCTACTAAAGCTTTTTTATATTCATCAAGGATGCCTTCAAAGTTTTCTACTGTTTCACCTTTATCAAATAGCATTTTTATGCCTTCTAAGTAATAATTTTTTTGTTTGTCAGAATTTGAAGAATTCATTTTATCAAAATATCTTTTTATTTGTTTAAGTCTTCTTATATTATCTTTTAAGTAAGTTAAATAGTTAAAATCACATGAAATTTCATAAATTGTATCATCTATTACTACTTTTTTTAATGCTTTTGTAGCCGGTACATTATTTTTTCCATTATGCGCATTTTCAATTAATATTTTTAAAGTATCAATAATACCAACATGTGATTTATATTGTCTTTTACTAACTATTGCATCAAATTCATCAGCAACTCTAATGATTTGAGCTTCTATTGGTATATCATCACCTTTTAATCCTTCTGGGTAACCTGTACCGTTTAATGCTTCATGATGGCATTTAGGACCAGCTGAATAAGGTCTTAAATTAACGTCATTCATACACATTTTATATCCAATAGTTGTATGTTTTTTCATGATTTTATATTCTTCATCTGTAAGTTTTGCAGGTTTTTGAAGAATAGATGGTGGAATAAACATTTTACCAATATCATGTAAATATGCACAAGTTGTACAATAAGTAGTAAAATCTTTATTTAAATGAAGATAGTCACAGATTCTACAAGTTATATTTGCTACACCTTCAGAATGTTTCTTTGTAAAATTATCTAGAGAATCTAGCATTTTTAATTGATATCTAGCTGTTGAATCTAAATCGTAAGATTTTAAGACAGTTTTATCATAAAAGTCAAATTTTTCTTTAATCATTTTAATACTCCTTTGTAAATAGTATTACTTTTTGCTATGTAAATAATTCAATATTTTTTTCAAAATTATAATATCATTAAATGAAATAAAGTTCAATATATTGTTGATTTATATCGATTTTTAATATATTATAAAGAAGTACAAAAAGATAAAAAGGTGATTATAATGTATTTAAAAAGACTAGAGTTACAAGGATTTAAATCCTTTGCAGATAAAACAGTTTTAGAATTTATGCCAGGAATTACAACAGTTATAGGACCAAATGGTTCTGGTAAAAGTAATATATCTGATGCAATTCGTTGGGTATTAGGTGAACAAAGTATAAAATCATTAAGAGGTGCAAAATCAGAAGATATTATTTTTGCAGGAACACAAAACAGAAAATCTTTAGGTTTTGCAGAAGCATCTTTAGTTTTTAATAATGATGATGGTAAATTACCAATAGAATATGCAGAAGTTACAGTAACAAGAAGAATATATAGAACAGGTGAGACAGGTTATTTTATAAACAAAACTCCTTGTAGATTAAAAGATATTCTAGAATTATTTATGGATACTGGTATTGGTAAAGATGGATATTCAATTATTGGCCAAGGAAAAATAGACGAAATATTAAGTAATAAATCAGAAGATAGAAGACATATTTTTGAAGAAGCAGCAGGAATTGTAAAATATCGTAGCAGAAAAGAAGATTCAGAAAAGAAACTAGAAAGAGCGAAATTAAATTTATTAAGAATTAATGATATCTTATCAGAAATAGAAAATAATATGGAACCTTTAAAAATACAGTCAGAAAAAGCTAAAAAGTTTTTAAGCTTAAGAGAGGAATTAAAGGGAATAGAAGTTGGATTATTCTTATATAATATCGATTTATATAAAGAAAGATTAGAAAAAATAACTGCTGATGAAGATATTATGAATTCAACTTATGAAAATGAACAAAAAAGCCAAGAAGAAAAGAACGAGAAAAAGAACAAATTAAAAGTAGAGATAAATAATTTAATAGAAGAAATAGAATCTATGCAAAATATTGGTTTTGAAAGTTCTAATCAGATAGAGAAAATAAATTCTAATATAAATGTATCAGAAGAAAGAATTAATAATATACAAGAAAATAATAAAAGATATGAAACAGAAATCGCAGAGATAAATGAGAAAATAGTAGAATTAGAAGAAGAAAAGAAACAAAAAATAGCTAAAAAAGAAAATCTATTTAACAATAAAGAAAAATTCGAAAAAGAATTAAAAGAAAAGGAAGAAGAATTAAACCAATTAACTGCAAAATTATCTGATAAGCAATTAGAAATAGAAAAGAAAAAGAAGACAATCGAAGAAAATACAGATAAAAAATACGAAGTACAAAATGATATAAATACACAAGATGTAACTACAGATTCTGTAGAAAAAAATATAAAAGCTAAAACAGAAGAATTAGAACTTACAATTTCTGAATTAGATCAGTCAAGATTAAAGAAAAGTGAAATTGAGCAAAACTTTATCGAGATAGAGTCAAAAAGAAATAAATTAAAAAATGATCTAAGTGAGATAGAGAATAAAAAAATAGAGGCTGATAATAAAATAAAAAGTTTTGAAACAGAAATTAATAATTTAGGCCAAGAAATAAGAATAAAAGAAGCCAGATTAAAATTTCTAGAAGAAACTGAAAAAGAAAAAGAAGGTTATACCAAAAGTGTTAAAGCTTTACTTAAATCAGCAGATATGAATCCAGAACTAAAAAAAGGATTACATGATGTTATTGCAAACTTATTAAATGTAAAAAAAGAATATGAGGTTGCAATAGAAATGTCATTAGGTGCAAGTCTTCAAAATGTTGTTACAGAAACAGAACAAGAAGCTAAGATACTAATTGAATATTTAAGAAAAAATAATTTAGGAAGAGTAACATTTTTACCTATTTCAGCTGTTAAAGGAAAAAAATTAGACAGAGCAAACTTAAATATTAAAGGTGTAATTGGAATTGCTTCTGATTTGGTACAATATGATAAAAAATATGATGGAATATTTAACAATCTATTAGGAAGAACAGTTATTGTAGATGATATGGAAGCTGGAATTGCAGTTGCTAAAAAGAATAATTATGCATTTAGAGTTGTAACATTAAAAGGTGATATAATTAATTCTTCTGGAGCAATGACAGGTGGGTCAGTACAAACTAAAACTGTAAATATTCTAGGAAGAAGTAGAGAAATAGAGGCATTAAAAGAAGAATTAAACAAATTAAATTCAAGCTTAAAAAATAAAGAAAAAGAGAAAGAAGAATATTTAGCTAGCATAGAAGAATTATTAGAGACAATAGAACACTTAGAAAATAATTTACAAGAGATAGATATAGAATATGCAACACAAAAACAAAAAGTGGAATTAATCTCAGAAAATGTTGAGAAATTAACAGTTAGAATGGACAAAACAAAACAAGAAATAGAAAATCTAAATAATCAGAAAAAAGACATTGCAGAAAATAAGGAAAAATTAAAAGAAGATTTATCAAAGTTAGAAAAAGAAATACAAACTTTAAATTTAGAAGTAGAAGAATTTGTTAAATTAAATAAAGATGATCAAACATATATTGATAATTTAAATATGGATATAACGAATTTAAAGATATCTGTATCATCTTTTGAAGAAAGCGAAATGTCAATAGATGAAATGACAGAAAGAATTAATAATGATATCCAAAATAATAAAAACAGTATAAAAGCTAAAAATGAACAAATAGAGCAAAATAAACAGGAAGAAGAAAACTTAAGAGCACAAATAGAAGAATTTAAAGCAAAAATTATAGAGATAAAAGAAAATGTAAAAAATAGTGGTTCAAAAATAGAAGAATTAAAGAAAAATAAAAATGAAAAGAACACAGAATTAGAAAAAATAGAAAAAGAAATAGAAGAACAATTTGGAAGATTGCAAGATTTAAAAGAGCAATTAGTAAAAATTGACCTAAAGAAAAATAAAACCTCTCAAGACCTAGAAGATGTAATTAATAGAATGTGGGAAGAGTATGAATTAACACCTAATAATGCAGAAGGATTTGTAAAAACAACAGATCCTGCGAAGACACAAAAAGAAGTTAATTATTTAAGAAATCAAATAAGAGATTTAGGAAGTATAAATATTGATTCTATTAAAGAATATCAAACATTAAAAGAAAGATATGACTTTATGTGTGAGCAAAGACTTGACTTAGAGAACTCTATGGCAAAGCTTAGAAATGTTATTTCAGAAATGATAACTATTATGAAAGCACAATTTAAAGAGAAATTTAAACTTATCAATAAAAACTTTGATGAAGTATTTAAAGAACTATTCGGTGGTGGAAAAGCAGAATTAATCTTAGAAAATGAAGATGATGTTTTAAATTGCGGAATAGATATTAGGGTACAACCACCAGGAAAGAAACTCCAAAACATGACTTTACTATCTGGAGGGGAGAAGGCATTTACAGCTATTGCAATTCTATTTGCAATATTAAAAATAAATCCTGCACCATTCTGTGTATTAGATGAAATTGAAGCTGCACTAGATGATGTTAATGTTAACAGATATGCAGAATACTTAAAGAAATTTGCAAAAGATACACAATTCTTAGTAATTACACATAGAAAGGGTACTATGGAAGCAGCAGATACAGTATATGGAATAACAATGGAAGAAAACGGAATTAGTAAACTACTTTCTATGAAATTAAAATAGAAATTAGGGATATGGGGACATTCCTAGAAAATTGGGACATTCCCAGAAAATTGGGACATTCCCAGGGATTTGGGGACGTTCCTTTTTTCCCTCTTGTATGAACAATATAGCCAACTAGATTTTATCTAGTTGGCTAAGAAATCTCTATTAAAAATATGGATTTTTAGAAACGTCCTTATGTCCCGATTCCTCTCAAAATCCCAATAACTATTAATATAATACCAGATATTATATTCCATTTTTTTAAGGATGTGTTATACAACACAATTCGCTTACCAAGAATAATTCCAGCATTAAGAAAAATGAATTGAAAAAGAGGTACAAGTATAGGAAATAGTAAACTATATATTCCAAATGATGAACTTGTAATACCAACACATATAGAATCTAAAGAAAGAGCAAACGCTAAGTATAATGCTTCATTTTTTTCAATTACTTTTGAGTTATTTAAATCAGAAGAGATTGGATTTCTAATGATTTGTATTGTTATACCTAAAGATTTTAGAAATATCTTATGACTTTTATATTCTTTTTTTTCATTAGTATTCATTGCTTCATATATAATTAAAAATCCCATTAGGTATAGAAGAATTACACTAATAATTTTTATTACATTAGCCGGAAGGATAGAAATTAGGAAATATCCAAACGCAACAGAAATACCTACAAAAAGTAAAGAAACAAAAAACAAGATAAATTTTGCAGGAGTAGATAATGATGTTTTCCTAAGCCCATATGTAATTCCAATCCCAAACGAATCAATACTAACAGATAAAGCAAGCAGGATAATAGTAATTAGCATCATATCACCTCTATATATAATATGTAAACCAAAAAAATAAGTGAAATTTAGGAATAAAAAAATAGTATAAGCATATAAATTAATAAACTATACAAAGGAGAGATTTATATGTGGCATACTAAAAATATTAAAGAAGTAGAAAAAGAACTAAGGACAAACATTAAGACTGGTTTGGGAGATAAAGATGTACTAATAAGACAGGATGAATTTGGAAAAAACAAGATAGAAGAGGGAAAAAAGGAAAGCTTATTAGTAAAATTTATAAATCAGTTTAAAGATTTTATGATAATAATTTTAATTATCGCGGCAATAATTTCAGCCATTGTAAGTTATTTAGAAGGGACAGGCGATTATTTTGATTCTATAATAATTATTGCTATAGTTGTGTTTAATGGAATAATGGGATTAATTCAAGAAGCAAAAGCAGAAAAATCTATAGAGGCATTAAAGAAAATGTCTGCACCTGTAGCGAAAGTTAGAAGAAATGGAAAGGTAATTACTGTAAATGGCGAAGATATAGTACCAGGTGATATCGTTATTTTAGAAACAGGTTGTTATGTTCCAGCAGATATTAGATTAATAAATACATATAATTTAAAAGTAGAAGAGTCTAGTTTAACAGGAGAAACAGAGGCAGTAGAAAAAGATGAGAATGCAGTATTTAATAACCAAAAAATTCCTCTAGGAGATATGAAAAATATGGTTTTTGCAGGTACAGCGGTAGTAAATGGACATGCAGAAGGCATAGTAACGAATATTGGGATGAATACAGAAGTTGGAAAAATTGCAAGTATGATAATAACAAATGAAGCTCCACAAACACCAATTCAAAAGAAATTAAGTGAAGTAGGTAAAGTGCTTGGAATAGCATGTGTAGTTATTTGTGCTTTTATCTTTGTTATAGGAGTTATAAAGAAAATATCAGTAGTAGAAATGTTTATGACATCAGTAGGCTTAGCTGTTGCTGCAATTCCAGAAGGTTTGCCTGCAATTGTTACGATAATTCTTTCTATTGCAGTTACAAAAATGGCAAAGAGAAATGCAATAATAAGAAAGCTACCTGCAGTTGAAACATTAGGAAGTAGTAAAGTAATTTGTTCAGACAAAACAGGGACACTTACAGAAAATAATATGAAAGTAGTAGAGATTATAGGCAATAAAAATAAAATCCTAGAATATGGAGCATTATGCTGTAATTGTGAAATAAATGAGGGAGTAGTAGAAGGGGAGCCTACAGAGGTTGCAATAGTAAAAGAAGCAGTTAAAGAAAAACAAAACAAAGTATTACCACGAATTTGCGAGATTCCATTTGACTCTAATAGAAAATTAATGACAACAGTTAACGAATTAGAAAATGGAAAGTATAGAATTATAACAAAAGGTGCTCCAGAAATATTATTAGGTATTTGTGACTATTACGAAGAAAACAATAATGTACATGATATGAATAGTACATTTTTAAGTAAGATAAAAAATAAAAATGAAAAAATGGCAGAAAAGGCGTTAAGGGTATTAGGAGTTGCATATTTAGATGTAGATATAATGCCAAAAGAAATAGAACCAGACTTTTTAGAAAAAGGACTAATTTTTGTAGGTTTAATTGGAATGATTGATCCACCAAGAAAAGGAGTAAAAGAAGCAGTTTTAGCTTGTAGAAGAGCTGGTATAAAAACTGTAATGATTACAGGAGATCATATTACAACTGCTAAAGCTATTGCAAAAGATTTAAAGATACTAAAGGGAAGAGAGCTAGCAATAACTGGGCAAGAATTAGATAAAATTCCATACAGTAAATTGGAAAAAGATATAATGAATTATTCTGTATTTGCAAGAGTCACTCCGGAGCATAAAGTAAGAATTGTTAAAGCTTTTCAAAAAACTGGAGCTGTAGTTGCAATGACTGGTGATGGCGTAAATGATGCCCCTGCATTAAAAAAGTCTGATATAGGAATTGCAATGGGACTTAAAGGAACTGATGTAGCCAAAAATGCAGCAGATATGATTTTAAATGATGATAATTTTGTTACAATAGTAGATGCAGTAAAGCAAGGAAGAAATATTTTTGATAATATTAAAAAAGCTATACATTTTTTAATTGCGACTAATATAGGGGAGATAGTTACAATATTTGTAGGACTATTACTGGGAGTAAAATCTCCATTGCTTGCAATACAATTATTATGGGTAAATTTAGTTACAGATTCTTTGCCAGCCATAGCATTAGGATTAGAACCACCAGAAAAAAATATAATGAATAGACCACCAAGAGATTCTAGAAAAAGTATATTTGCAGATGGATTAATGGGAAAAATTGTGGTAGAAGGATTTATGATTGGAATGTTTACAATTTTAGCATTTTTCATAGGAAATAAATATTATGGAATTGAAGTTGCGAGAACCATGGCATTTATAAGTTTAGGAATGCTAGAATTAATACACAGTTTTAATGTAAAAAGTGAAGAGTCAATATTTAAAGTAGGTTTGTTCGAAAATAAATATTTGTTGGGAGCATTTGTGTTAGGAACAGTATTACAACTAGGTATAGTATTTGTACCAAGCTTAGCAGAAATATTTAAGTTAACACAGCTAAACTCTACACAATGGTTAATAACTCTAGCAATATCCATTGCACCAATAATTATAGTAGAGATTCAAAAGAAATTTAATGAATTAAAATTTGGAAAAGTTGTATATGATTATAAGACACGTCAAGAAGTATAGGTTAAATAGTAATAAAAAACATCTCATTATATAAATGAGATGTTTTTTGCTATTGATTAGTTCCATCATTTTCTGTTGATAAAGTTAATTTTATAATAGTACCTTCCTCAACAGCAGTGTCTACCATTATGCTTTGACTGATAACTGTTCCAGATCCTTCTGTTGTAATGTTTAAATTATTTGCTTTTGCCATATTTTCTGCTTGGGCTAAAGTTTTATCTTTAAAATCAGGAACCTTTACAGAAACTCTTGTATCATTTTCTTCTGTATATAGAACTATAATAGAGTTCTTTGGAATACTAGATCCAGGCTTTGGTGTTTGGTCTGTTACTAGAGTAGAATTTTTATCACCACTAATATTTACTTTTGTAGTAAATCCAGCTTGTTTTAATAATTTTTCTGCTTCTGTAACTGTTTTATTTCTAATATCAGGAACTGTTGCATAACTTGTATCTTCTTCTACAGTATCAGTAGAAGTTTGAGCATTGCTAGAAGTCAAACCTAAATAAGGTAATATTTCAGATAACATTTGTGAAACTACAGGTCCACAAACTTGACCACCTTGGTGACTACCTTCATTATTAGGATTTGGGTTATGTACAGCAATTAATAAACATATTTCTGGTTTTTCTGTAGGAGCAATTGCAACATATGATGCAATATAACCTTCATCTTCACGTCCTGCCTGTGGTTCTGATGTACCAGTTTTTCCACCGATAGAATATCCTTCAACTTTTGCAAGTCTACCAGAACCGTCATCTACAACTGATTTCATTAAATTTCTCATTCTTTCAGAAGTAGACTTAGAAATAACTTGTCTTACTTGAACTGGCTCAATATCTGTAGTAGTACCAGTTTCTGGATTTATAATTTGTTTTACAATCCTTGGTTTCATTAAAATACCGTCATTTGCAATTGCAGAAACTGCAGAAACTAATTGGATTGGTGTGATAGTAAATCTTTGTCCAAAAGACATTGTAGCAAGTTCTACGTCTTTAACATCTTCTAATTCCCAATATGTACTACTAGCTTCTTGAGGTAATTCTATACCTGTTTTATCAAAAAATCCAAATGCTTGGTAATATTTGTATAAAGTTTCAGCACCAATACGTTGTCCTAATTGTATTAAAGAAGGGTTACAAGAAACTTGTAGGGCTTGTCTTAGAGTTTTTGCACCTTTATGGCCTTGTGTCCAACAACTAATATTTCTATCTGCTACTTCGATTGATCCATTACAATAAAAATCATTAGGAACATCTTCACTAGTAATATTTTCTTCTAATGCAGTTGCAGCAGTTATCAACTTATAAGGAGAACCTGGTTCATAAGGTGAAGATACTACATTGTTTTTCCACATATTATATAATGCATCAGATTGCGCAGTAGAATCTAAAGTATCCCATGTAGCTTTTAATTCTTCTGTATTTGGCTCGAAAGGTGTATTAAGATTGTAATCCGGATAGCAGGCCATACCTAGAATATCTCCTGTACTTGGAGCCATTGCTACTACCGTGCCACTTTCGGCATTGTTTTCTACTACTGCTTGTTTTAGATATTTTTCTAATACAGTTTGAATATAATAATCTATAGTTAAAACAATATCACTACCATTTTCTGCAGGAATATAAGTTTGATTGCTATCTGGAATTTCTTCTTGAATTGCATCTGTTGATGTCGTTATTTTACCGGGAGTACCTTGAAGTACACTATTCCAACTGTCTTCTATTCCTTGAATACCAGTATTGTCTGTTCCACAAAATCCAATTAAGTTAGAAGCTAAATTATTATATGGATATACTCTTTTAGTATCTTCATCAATATTAATACCAGTACTTATTTTTTCTGTGTCCATCCATTCCTTTAATTTATCAATTTTATCTTTATCAACTTTTTTAGCTATAGTTTGAACATTAGAAGTACTATTTACTTTTTCTAAAGTTTCATTATAATCTAGTTCAAAAATTTCAGAAAATGCTTTAGCAACCTTTTCTTTTTTAGCTTTAGTTTCTTCATCATTAGACCCAACTATTTTTTTAGGATTAATAGTTACAGTATCTGTTGGTGTACTAATTGCTAGAGTCTTACCTGTAGAATCGTATATTGTACCCCTGCTAGTACTTATGATTTGATCAGTAGTTTGTTGGTTATAAGCCTGTTCTTTTAAATCCGAACCCTGAACAAATTGCAACCATATGAGTCTAATAATTAAAAGCAAAAATATGATTAACAAAGAAGCTAGTACAATTCTAAACTTTTTAACAGCCAATAAATTAGTAGAAAATTCATTATTGGCAGATTTATATAATTTATTATTACTGTTTTTTGTCTTGGGTAAATTAAATTTATTATTATTATTTTTCTTCATCTGCATCACCTAAATTTATATTAAAAGGATTTGGATAGGGATTTGGGACATTCCTTTTTTCCCTAATAGGGATTTGGGGACGTTCCTTAAATCCCTATTATAAAATACTGCATATATTGTATATTAAGTGTATGTTAAAATCAATAAAAACACAGATTTTTCACAAAAGAGTTTGACATAATTAACTTAAGCTTGCTATAATAAAAAAAGTGTATAAACAGTACATATAGCACGATAAAAAGGTTAGGAGATACTATGAATTTATATGAAGAAACAAAATTCTTAATGGATAAATATAATATTAAAGCTAATAAAAATCTTGGACAAAACTTCTTAGTAGATGAAAACGTTATAGAGACAGCTATAGAAAAATCAAATATAAATGAAGAGGATTTAGTAATCGAAATAGGTCCAGGACTTGGGACACTTACAAAATATTTATTAGAAAATGCAGGAAGAGTTATATGTGTAGAATTAGATAAAAGAATGATAAAAATATTAGAAGAAAGATTTTTTCTTTATAAAAACTTTGAAGTAATTAATAATGACATATTAAAAGTAGATTTAAATGAAATTATAAAGCAAGCAAAAGAGAAATATAATTTAAAAAATGCAAAAATTGTTGCAAATCTACCTTACTATATAACTACTCCAATAATTATGAAATTGTTAGAAAGTAAGATTGATATTACAAGTATAACTGTAATGATACAAAAAGAAGTAGCAGATCGTTTAGCAGAAATTCCAGGAGGAAAAAATACTGGCGCTATAACATATACAGTGTATTATTATGGTAAAACAGAAAAATTACTAGAAGTGCCCAAAAGTTCTTTTATTCCAGAACCCTCTGTGACATCAGAAGTAATAAAGATAAATATAAGAAAAGAACCACCAGTAAAAGTACAAAATGAAGAGCAATTTTTTAAACTAATAAAAGTAGCATTTTTACAAAGAAGAAAGACATTATTAAATTCGCTAACTAATAATGGAATATCAAACAAAGAAGAGCTAACACAGCTATTAAAGAAATTAAATATAGACGAAAAAATAAGAAGCGAAAAGTTAACAATAGAGCAATTTGCAGAGCTTTCTAATGAGCTTAATGTATAAATTTGTTATTGCCAAAGATATATTAAAATGATATAATAAGTTTGTAAAAAAAGGATAAGAAGGAGGTAAACATGAATCAAATTCTGGTTACAGAAAAATTATATATAACACCCGAAATAAAACGAAAAAAGAAGGTATATAAATTTGAATTTTTTATTTCGCTTGTAGTAGTTTGTGTATTATCTTCTTATTACATATATGCAGAATATAATAAAAGCAGAGATGAGGCGGTTTCACAAGATATATTAGCACAGGCAAATATAGTTGGAGAAGACCAGACTACTAAACCTACTGATAAATTAGTTGTAATGCTTAATAATGATGTAAATACTATAGGAACAGATAATGATGCAATGGCTAGTTTAGATGAAGAAACTAAAAGTGTATTATCAGAAGAATTTATAACTGCAGATGGACAAGTATATACACCAATTGCCACTATTAGAATCCAAAAAATAAATATATATTACCCGATTCTTTCAGAAACGACAGAAGAGTTATTAAAGAAAGCACCAACAAAATTTTGGGGATGTGATCCAAATGAAGTAGGTAATTTTTGTATAGCAGGACATAATTACAGAAATAAAAAATTCTTTAGTAAAGTACCAACTTTGGAAAACGGAGATATTATAGAAATAACAGATACAAAAGGAAGAACCGTAAAATATACGGTTTATAATAAATATACTGTTACAGAAGAAGATATGTCACCAACAAGTCCATTAACTAATGGAAGAAAAGATATTACATTAATAACTTGTACAGATGATTCAAAAGAAAGAGTAATAGTAAAAGCAACAGAGGTGTTATAATGGAATATAATGTAGGGGATATAGTAAGAACAAAAAAGCCACATCCATGTGGAAGTAAATTGTGGAAAATAACAAGAGTAGGTGTAGACTTTGGGTTAAAATGTGAAGGATGTGGACATTTTATATTAGTAGAAAGACAAAAAGCTTTAAAAATGATAACTAAAAAAATAGAATAAGATAGGGATTTAGGGACGTTCCTCTAAAATCCCTATTTTTTATTTGAAAAATCAGGAATTTGTGATAAAATATTTGTAACTTATAAGTTGAAGCTTACCTAGAATAATAATTTAAGGAAAGGGTGATGTACAGCAAAAAATAGGAACTCGTTAATCAGGATAGAAAGGAGAGGTCTATGTTTAAAGTAGTATTACGGTCTATAGAAGCTATCGACATTGTAGCAAGACACTACTTTGCTGAAGAAGGCATTAAGATTACCATATCTGGTGAACTAAGTTTCGAAGAGGAAACAATGAACAGAGCTACAGAAATATTTGCAATGCTCTTAGAAAGAAATTTAGTATCACCTGAGAATGTAGAGTTTGTAGCTACTGAAGTAAGCTCAGAGCAACAAGTAGAAAAACATGCAAAGAGCAGTCAACCAGATGATTCTCACATTACTAGCAAATGTGAGGAAAAATCTATCAAAGATAGAGTCTATGACTTCATCTGCGAACTTTATCCCGAAAAGGTAACAATTAAAGATGTTTCGGTTAAATTAGGATTGAAATATCAATCTACAATTACTGCCATCTTGAAATTGTACAAAGAGGGAAAAGTAGAGAAAGATACTAAGAAGAGATATTTTAAAAAAGTATCTGCAGCTGAAATGGTGGAAAAAGTAGTATCGATTGCTAAAGAGGAATCTTCAGCAAATGAAGAAATGCAAACGGGCGCTTCAAATAATTCAAGAATAGAGCAAACCGAAACTACAGCTACTGAACCAGCTACCAGTGCAGAAAGCGAGAAATTCCCCGAATATACTTCGATAGAGAAGGCAAAAACAATGGTAGAAGCTTTTTCGAAAGAAAAGAATCTAGAGATTTTAGAGTATATCTTCTTTTACAGAAAGAGAAACTTTGAAGTCAAAAAGCTAAGGGCAAAGTTTAATCGGGAATTAGATCAAGTGTCAAATATCATAAAGATATTGGCTGAAAAATCAATAATCATTTTTGATGAAAAACTTCCGTCGGAAGGGCGTTATGTTATTCAGCCAATGTGGCGAATGTATGCAATTTTACTTAATAGTATAGCTCCTATGGAAGAAGGAGCTTTAAGAACTGCAGTTGAGATAGGAACTAGTGACTTCAATAAACTGATGGAACAGGCATTAAACGATGGAATCGTTGAGAAGGCCGAAGAAAAACGGGTAACAAGATACAATGCTGTAACAGAATTTTAAATGATAGAAAATAAGGCAGGAACTCCCTGCCTTATTTTCTACTATTTATTAATAATATAGTTAATTTATATATTTTTCGATTTCATTCCAAACGTTTTCTGTATAAATTCTTCTTTCAGAAGAAAATGGTAAAGTAGTAATATCGCCAATAGGATTTAAAGCTTTCTGAATTTCTTGTGTAGCAGCATCAACTTTAGTAACTGCAATTTTATCAGCTTTATTTGCGATAATGATAAATGGAATTTTACTACTTATAATATAATTATACATTAACTTATCATTTTCTGTTGGTTTATGTCTTATATCAACTAAAAATATAATTAAAGCAATTTGTTTCCTTCTATGAAGGTATTCTTCAATAAAATTTCCAACTATTACTTGTTCTTTTTTAGACATTTTACTATAACCATAGCCAGGTAAATCGACAAAATAAAATTTAGAATCTATATTGTAAAAATTTATTTGTCTAGTTTTACCAGGTTCACTACTGGTTTTGGCTAGTTTTTTTCTATTAATTAAAGTATTTATAAATGAAGATTTACCAACATTAGATTTACCAACTAATACAACCTCTGGGAAATTAGTTGAAGGATATTGTTTAGGTCCAACTGCGGAAATCTCAAATTTTGGTTCTTTTACTATCATAAAAAATTCTCCTTATTATTAATATTGTTATATTTTAACATAAAATTAGCAGATTTACAATGACAAAAAAATAAGGGATTATCAAAAATTAATATTATTGAAAAATTTTTTCTTATATGATATTTTATAAAAAAGGAGTGAGGAGAATATGGATAAAACTGATAGAGAATTATTAAAAGATGCATTAGAATTAAAAGTTCAAATAAGAAATTTATCTAGTGAAGAACAAAAAGAAATATTACTTAATAAGATATCAGAAATAAGGGAATGTCTTCAAAAAATTTCATTAGCTTTTGAGCCTTATGAATTAACTAGTAGACAAAAAGAAGTAGAAAGTTTAGCGTTAATAGAAGATAAGGACATAGCAGATACATATTGGGAAATATATGATTTTATTGATGATTATGATGATTCAAAAAACGGAAGAGTGCATATTGAAGAAGTAGAGGAATTAGAGAAAATGCTAAATAATTTAGAGCAAAAGTGCAAAAGAAACTAAGAAAAATAATATAGGAGAAAATTGTGAAAATATTAATAATAACAGATTGTCATCATTTATTACCGGAAGAAGCAGAAAAATTAGCAGACTTAGAATATGATGTATGTTTTTTTCTTGGAGATATAAGTGGAAAATATATCGATATGCTTTTGATGTATTTAGATAAGGATAAAGTTTATGGGATACTAGGAAATCATGATGAATTTGGTGTATTGGAAGCAAGAAATATTCCTAATATACATTGTAAGTTAATAGAAATAAATGGTACTAGTTTTTTAGGATTTGAGGGAAGTAATAGATATAAACGTGGAGAATTTCCGATGTTTACACAAAAAGAAGCAAGGAAATTATTAATGAAATGCCCTAAAGCAGATATTTTACTGTCACATGATTCTCCATATAAATTATATTCTGATGGAAAAGATTTAGCACATTGTGGATTAAAAGCTATATCTAAATATATAAAAAAGTATAAACCTATTTTTAATATACACGGACATCAACATATAAATTCGAAAAAAATTTTAAACAATAAAACAAATGTTATAAGTGTATATAGGGCAAGTATTATAGATATTAAAACAAAAGAGATAACTTTTATATTTTAAATAATTAAATATAAATAACAAAACCAAGAAAATTTTTATAAATTTCTTGGTTTTGATTTTTCAAATAGGGATTTAAGGAACGTCCCCCAATCCCTATTTTCTATTTCACTGTGATTTTTTCCAAACCACCCATATATGGTATTAATACTTCTGGAATAATTACACTTCCATCTGGTTGATAGTTATTTTCTATAATAGAAATTAGCATACGTGGTGGAGCTACAACAGTGTTGTTTAAAGTATGTGCAAAATAATTTCCTTTTTCACCTTTTATTCTAATTCCTAATCTACGAGCTTGTGCATCTGTTAAGTTAGAACAGCTTCCAACTTCAAAATATTTCTTTTGTCTTGGACTCCAAGCTTCTACATCACAAGATTTAGCTTTTAAGTCTGCTAAGTCACCACTACAACATTCTAAGGTTCTTACTGGAATATTCATACTTCTAAAGAATTCTACTGTATATGACCACATTTTATTATACCAATCCCAAGAATCTTCTGGTTCGCATACAACAATCATTTCTTGTTTTTCAAATTGATGAATTCTATATACACCACGTTCTTCTAATCCATGTGCACCTTTTTCTTTCCTAAAACAAGGAGAATATGATGTCATTGTATATGGCATATCTTCTTTCTTTAAAATTTGACCTTTAAATTTACCTATCATAGAATGTTCACTTGTACCAATTAAGTATAAATCTTCACCTTCGATTTTGTACATCATTGCATCCATTTCTTCAAAGCTCATAACACCTGTTACTACATCGCTTCTTATCATATAAGGTGGGATACAATAAGTAAAACCTTTATTAATCATAAAATCTCTTGCATATGTTAAAACAGCAGAATGTAATCTTGCAACATCTCCCATTAGATAATAGAAACCTTGTCCTGCAACACGTCTAGCACTATCTAAATCTAATCCACCTAAAGCTTCTAAAATTTCACCATGGAATGGAATTTCATAAGCTGGAACTATAGGTTCACCGAATCTTTCGATTTCTACATTTTCGCTATCATCTTTTCCAATTGGAACAGATTCATGCATAATATTTGGTATTTTCATCATTCTAGCTTTAATTTCTTCTGCATATTTGTTTTCTAATACTTCATTTTCTTCTAGTTTATTATTGATTTCTTGAACTTCTGCTTTAATCTTTTCTGCTTCATCTTTTTGACCATTTCTCATTAAATTTCCAATTTCTGCACTTAGTGTTTTTCTTCTATTTCTTAATTCATCACCAGCAAGTGTAGCTTCTCTAGATTTTTTATCTAAAGCTATAACTTCATCAACTAAAACTAGTTTTTCATCTTGAAATTTTTTCTTTATATTTTCCTTAACAATGTCAGGATTTTCTCTTAAAAATTTAATATCTATCATAGTTATTCCTCCTAATTATTTTTTAGTTCGAAGAATAGTTTTACTAGTTAAAATTATTTTAACAATTGATTAATCTATTTTTTCAAACCTATGTTTTTGTCCAGTAATGTTGTCTGGTCTTTCAGGAATTTCTTCTAAAAACATTTTTTCAGGTCTAACCCAAATATAATTTCCATCTTCTCTTGGATATAAAGGTTTATATACAACCATTCTTTCTTTAGTTTCCGAATCACAAGCCACATTTTCTACAAAATAATAATTGCCTTTAAAATGACGATAAACTTTTCCAATTTCTACATGGTTCATAAAAATACCTCCATTACATAAAATATATTCTAATAAATTGGACTAAAACAAGTACAATTTAATTTAGACAAACAAAAATCGTCCTTATATAAATATATAAGGACGAATATAATCCGCGGTGCCACCTTAAGTTATTATAAAAATAATACACTCAATTAGTAGGGTAACCGCCTAACTTACGGTTTAGTTTTCACTAAAAACATCTAAGAGTAGATTCACATATAAATTTTATTTACTTACACCACCCGTAAACTCTCTTAAAAAATTAAATATGTTACTATTCTCTTATCAAACGTTTATATTAATATGTAACACATTTTAACATAATATGTATAAATATTCAATAAAAATTGTAAAAATTATTATATGAATTTGATAAGAGGGTTTTGGAACGTGCCATAGGGATTTGGGGACGTTGTTTAAATCCCTATTTGATACTTGGAAAGTTATGTTAAGTATGGTATAATTAAGTGCAGAAAAAATTTTTAGAAGGAGGCTCAAAAGAATGAGAGAGTTTAACAAAAAGAATAGCGAAAAGCTATTCTTGCTGAGGGTATGCTTACCTACAGTATATGAGGAAATTGGAGATGAAGGAGTCGAGGCAGTCGAACAAGGCTGGGCGAAGGAACAAGATTATAAATTTATCAATGGTCTTGTTCAAAAGTATGTAGTCCAAGCTACAGAAGAGTTGCTTTATTTTGAGGGAAGTATGCAGGAGAAGATGGCATTAATCAGAACATTCAACTACTTCTTATATGCGTATGTTGAGAGAAAAAATTCAAAAACGCTGGAAGAACTTGAAGCAATTATTAAAGAATACTATGTAAATGTTAAAGATTCAGTCAAATTAGGAGGTTAAATGCATATGTTTTTTAAAGACAGATTTGACAAAATGACCCGCAAAGACTTGGAAGAAGAAATCCGTGTGTATAAGGATTTCTCCAAGTATACTCGGAAAGAGTTGGAGAAGGAATTAAGAGTTCTTCTTCCATATATTAATCTGAACGAATTTTCTGATCAGGAGTTGGAATATTTGTTAAGAAGCAATTATACTTTTTCTGAGTATAGCACAGATGAGCTTCGGGAAGAAGCAAGGAGACATGAACGCTTCGAAGAGTGGACCAGAGAAGAGCTCGAAGAAGATTATGAACAGTTAGAGAAAACTGAAGCAAACGTTGAAAAGTACAAGAATATAAGATGGATTCTTATAGCAGTGCTCTGTGCTTTTTTAGGATACTACTATGGAAGCATGAATACAAAGCTTGAATATCTCGAACAGAGGACCGAGCAACTTCAGCAGGAGCTTACTGTGATGGAACAGGAAAATAATCTGTTGGAAGACAAAGTTGATACTTTGTCAGATATAATAGATTTGATAATAATCTATATAGCGTCTGATAATGTCGCACCTGGAGAAAACCCTGGAACATCAGCACAAATCATCTGAAAACCAAAACTTCACATTTTTTCCCTTGGCGAAAGCCAGGGGTATTTCCTTTTTATAAAATAAAAAATTCATAAAAAACGAAATTTTGTTTGACAAACAAAAAATCATATGATAGTATGTAAAAAAATAAAGTGGAGGCGTTAATAAGTGAAAAAAGATAAAAGCGATTTAAATAAAAGAGAAGTTGCAATTTTAAATTTTATATCAAAACAAATAAAAGTAAATCAATATCCACCATCAGTAAGAGAAATTTGTAAAGCAGTAGGATTAAATTCAACAGCAACAGTACATGGATATCTAGAAAAATTAGAACAAAAAGGATATATTAGAAAAGAATCACAAAAAGGTAGAGCTTTAAAAATTGTTAACGAAGATGATGTTATAAGAAAACCAAAAGATGTATATTCTGGAAAAGAATTAGTAGATGTACCAGTAGTAGGTAAAATAACTGCAGGTGCTCCAATTTTAGCAGTAGAAAATATAACAGATACTTTTCCAATTCCTTTAGACTTTGTTGGAAATTCAGAAAGTTTTATGCTAACAGTAAGAGGAGAAAGTATGATAGAAGCAGGTATTTTAGATGGAGACTATATATTAGTAAAACAACAAAATACTGCAGAAAATGGCGAAATTGTTGTAGCTTTAATAGATGATGAAGCAACAGTAAAAACATTCTATAAAGAAAAAGATTATATAAGATTACAACCAGAAAATCGTACAATGGCACCAATAATAGTTCCAGATTGTAAAATACTTGGTAAAGTTGCAGGCGTATTTAGAAAAATGTAGTATAAAATAAAAGAATAAAGTCATAATATATTTTAGGTGAATATATTATGAAAAAAGATAAAGAAGTTAATGACATAGATGTTGGTGAAGATGTAAGCAGAAATGGTGAATTTATACCAACAAGATTTGCGTGGATAAGTTTAGGATATCAAAAAGAAAATGCAAAAAGATTACAAAATATAACACGTAAAAAAGATAAAGAAAAAAATAAATATTAAAAAAGAAAATGTGGTTTTATTTGCTATGCAAATTGGAATTGTGATATAAAATGATAAATTTTAAACACAATTTAATAAATCCACATTTTTTACTTGAAAGAACTTACAAAGAATGATAAAATAAAAAATGTCAGAAAAGGAGGTTAGTAAGTATGGATGGGAAAAGTAAGGAAATCTATTCAGAACTTAGTGCTTTTTTGGATAGTATAGATGAAGAAAGAAGAAATAAAATACCACAAGACTTAAGAGAGTTAATAAATAGTAAAAAAGATGATAATTATACACCTAAATATCCAAAAGGAACTCCTTTAGAAAAGTTAAAAATGAAAAAAGAAACAAAGGATATGATAAATTTATTAAATTTTAATTATTGGTGTGAAAATGAAAAGCAAAGAAAAGAATTAATGGAACAAATAGCAAATGGCAAGAAAAATGAAGGTGCGAAAGTTAACGCTTTCGATAAACTAAAAAATATATTTAAAAAGAAAAGCTAAAAGCTTTTCTTTTTAAATAAAAAATTATATATTAAATTGACTTTTATACATATTATAATAAGCACCTTTCTTAGTAATTAATTCTTCATGAGTTCCAACTTCTATAATATTTCCGTTTTCTATAAAAACAATAAAGTCACAATTTCTTATTGTAGATAATCTATGTGCAATAATTATAGAAGTAGAATTTTCTGTTAATTTAAAAATAGCTTTTTTTATCATTTCTTCAGTTAATAAATCAATATTACTTGTTGCCTCATCTAAAATTAAAATAGGAGGTTTTATTAGCATAATTCTTGCAATATTTAATAATTGAACTTCACCTTCAGAAAGCATATCAGAATTCGAAATATAAGTATCATAACCATTAGGTAATTTTTCTATAAATGAGTTTGCGAAAGCTAATTTTGAAGCCTGTTTAATTTCTTCCATACTGGCATTAGGCTTTCCATATGCAATATTTTCTTTTATAGTACCCTGAAAAACTTTAGTATCTTGAAGAACCATACCAATATTTTTTCTTAAATCGTTAATATTAATGTCTTTAATATTAGTATTATCTATTAATATTTCGCCATTATTTATTTCATAAAATCTATTTAATAAATTAATGATTGTAGTTTTTCCAGAACCTGTTTTACCCACTATTGCAATACTTTTTCCACTTGGAATATATAAATTGAAGTCTTTAATAAAAGGATTATCAGTATAAGAAAAATCAACGTTTTTAAATTCGATAGAATAGTTTGGCTTTACCTCCAATTTCTTATTACTAAGTAAAGGTAAAGTTGTAGGAGTTGTAGTATTTATAAAATTTAAAATTCTTTTGCTAGATGCAATTGCAGTTTGTATCTCGCTAAACACAGAAGTTATTTCATTAAATGGTCTAGTGAATAAATTTGTATAAATTAAAAATGTAGAAATATTGCCAATTGTTAAATTACCATTTTTACAAAATATAATTCCAAGCATTGCAATTATTATATAAGAAATGTTAGAAACAAACCTTGTACTCGGATTTGTAAGTGATGAATAAAATTGTGTTTTATACCCAAATTTATATAGTTCGGAATTTTTTTGCTTAAAAGTCTTACTAGCAATCTCATTATAATTAAAGTTGTCAAACGTTTTCTTGCCACTTATAAATTCATCAGTATATGCATTTAAATTAGCTAATAAATTAGCTCGTTTGCTAAACATATAATTGGTATGTGAAACTATATATTTTGATATTACAAACATTAGTAAAGATAGTATTATAAGTATAATAGTTAAACTAATATTTAAAGTTATCATTATATAAGTTGCAAATATAATAGTAAATATACCACTTATAATTTTAGAAATACTCTGAATAGTACCATTAGCAATGTTTTCTATATCAATAGAAAACATATTAGTAATATTACCCGTTTCAAATTTTTCTAAAACATGTATTGGCAAATTATTTATTTTATTAAAAAGTATAATTCTGATATTTTTAGAAAGTTTACTAGCATAGCTATTTAAAAAATAATTTAACAAGATATTACTAATAAAAAGGAAGACAAATATCATTGCAAGTAAAATAAAGTAATTTATTAAATTATTATTTATACCTATTTCATCTATTAAATTACCAATTATAACAGGGTAAGAAATACTTAAAGCAGCAGAAAGAATAGAGAAAATAGTTATTAAAAAAATATATATTTTAAAAAATTTAAATTTTAATAATTTCATTTACTATGCTCCTTTGCTTATGCTATTTTGTAGTTTATATATTTTTTTGTATAATTCTGATGTTTTTAAAAGTTCAGCATGTGTACCAACATTTTCTATTTTTCCATTATTAAAAACTAGAATTTTAGAACAATTTTTTATTGTAGAAGTCTTTTGAGAAGCTATAAATGTTGTAATAGTATGTTCTTTAGTGTAATTAAAAATATTTTGTAATACTTGTGATTCTGTATATAAATCTAAAGCACTAGTTACATCATCAAAAATTAATATTTTAGGTTTGCCAATAAAACCTCTAGCTATATTTATACGTTGTTTTTGTCCACCAGATAGATTTGACGCATTATTTTGTAATATGAAATTTATTGTATTTTCTTTTTTATTAACAAATTCACTAGAATTAGATAATTCTAAACTTTTAATAATTTCTTTTTCATCAGAAGTTCTTCCTAAAGAAATATTTTCGAAAATTGTATCTGTAATAAAATCTGGTTTTTGACCTATATATGTTATATTAGATTTTAAAAATTTAGATTCATATTCATTTATATCTTTCCCATATAATTTTAAACTACCAGAAGTTCTAGTAAGAGATCTGTTTAATAATTTTAAAAAAGTAGTTTTACCAGAACCAGTAAGTCCTATAATACCTATAACTTCTCTTGGTTTTACTTGTAAAGCAATGTCTTTTAAGTTCATATTAGAAAAATATGAAAAATTCATATCAGATATATCAAAAACGTAATCACATGGTTTAAATTCTTGAAGTTTACCGAAATCTTTTTCTTCTTTTATATTAAACAATTCTATAATACGTTTAGCTGATGCAAAAGCTCTAGTATAAATTATAATCAGATTAGAAAGAACAACAATAGCTACTAACATTTCAGATATATAGTTTATTATTGCAATAATTTCACCTTTAGATAAATTTCCAAACCCAAATTCTACATTACTAATATTTAATATTATTAAAGTAGTAAAGTTTAAGATAAATATAGAAACAGGATTTAAAAGAAAAGATAAAATATTAGCGATGTTGCTATAAATATATGTTAAATTATTTACTTTATCGAATTTTAATTTTTCTGAATTTTGTGTAACAAAACTTCGTATTAATTTTATATTTGTTAAATTTTCTTTTATTCTTAATGTTAATTTATCTAAATACGAATTGGCTTTTTGATAAATTCTACTAGCAGATTTTGCAATAAGTAATATCACAAAGAATAATATTATGCTAGCTACAAGAACATTTATTGCAATTTGTATATTTATTAAAGAAATCATAATAATAGAGCCAATAAAAATAAAAGGTACTCTTATTACTAATCTTATAAACATTGCAATTCCAGTCTCTAAATTTGTTACATCATTAATTATTCTATTAACAATTGCAGAACTCCCAATATGATTTAATTTATTTGCAGGTAATTTTTGAATATGAGAAAATAGTTTTTCTCTTAAAGTTTTACTATATCCCTGTGAAGTAATTGCAGCTATATATTGTGCGGAACAGGCAAAAATAAGTCCAACTGCTACAAGAATAATTAGTCCGATAGAATAATATATAAGTTCATTAGAAGAAAAATTATTATAATTATCTATAAAATAGGCTATAATAATTGGTAATAGTACTTCGATAATTGCTTCTAATAATTTAAAAATCGGTCCAAAAATTAAGTTTAATTTGTATTTTTTTAAATATTTTAATAATTTTTTCATGTAAAATTAAATTCCTTTCATGTTACTTGTCTTTTACGAAATATCAAAATTATTATATCATTAATATACCAAAAATATGTAGTTATTTAGCATAAAAAATATGTAGACATTTTGTATTATATAATATAAAATGTACTATAAGATTTAGGAGGAAAAAGATGAAAGCTTTAGTTACAGGTGCATCATCAGGAATAGGAGAGGAAATAGCAAAAGAATTAAGTAAAAAAGGATATGACATAATTCTTGTAGCTAGAAATGAAGAAAAATTAAAAGAAGTTGCTTCTAAAATACAGACTGAAACTAGAATAATAATTATGGATTTATCTAAAAAAGAAAATTGCCAAAAACTATATGAGGAAACTAAAAGTGAAGATATAGATATCTTAATAAATAATGCTGGTTTTGGTGTTCACGGAAAATTTTGTGATACAGATTTAGATAAAGAAGTACAAATGATAGAAACCAATATAACTGCGGTTCATATTTTAATGAAACTATTTTTAAAAGATATGATAAAGAAAAACAGTGGACATATCTTAAATGTTGCATCAATGGCTGCATTTGGCCCAGGTCCATTAATGAGTGCATATTATGCTTCAAAAGCATATGTATATAGATTATCACAAGGAGTAAAAACAGAACTTAAAAAGAATAATTCAAAAGTTAAAATTTCAGTATTATGTCCAGGTCCAGTAAGAACAAATTTTAATAAAGTAGCAGGAGTGGATTTTGCAGCTCCATCGTTAAGCAGTGAATATGTTGCAAAATATGCAGTAAATGAAATGCTAAAAAATAAATTTACAATAGTACCAGGAACATTTATGAAAATAACTAGATTTTTCGAAAAAATAGTACCACATAATTTAGTAAGCAATATTTCATATTTTGTGAATTATAGAAAAGATAAATGAACTTTAGGGACGGGGCTAAAAGTTCATAAATAGTGAATTTACTTATAACACTAAGTAAATTAAAGGAGAAATGTTATGAGATTAATGTTTGCATCAGATATACATGGAAATGCATATTTTTGTAATCAGCTAAAAAAGTTATTCGAAAAAGAAAAACCAGAAAAATTAATATTGTTAGGAGACTTATTATACAATAAATCACTTTTATCATTTGGAAGAAATAATGAAAGACAAAAAACAGCTGGAATATTAAATGATTTGATGGATTATATAATTGCAGTAAGGGGAAATTGTGATACAGATTTGGATCAAGCGTTGTTGTATTTTCCTATGATGGGTGATTATAAGAAATTAAATGTGGATGGTTATGAGTTTTTTATAACACATGGACATCTATATAATAAATACCATTTGCCACCATCAAATAAAAAGGTAATATTAATACATGGACATACACATGTGCCTTGTATAGAAAATACAAAAGAATATATGTATTTAAATCCAGGTTCTATTTCTAATCCAAGAGAAGGAAATCCTAATACTTATATGATATACGAAAATAAAGAATTTATAATTAAAGATTTAGATGGTAATGATTTTAAGAGTATAAATTTAGATGAATGCTATTAATTATGATAAAATAAAATATCATATAGTATATGGAAAAGTAAAAAATTTATATATTCACATAAAAAATGGTGAAGTAATAGTAAAAGCACCAAAGTTTATTACTAAAAAATACATAGATAAAATTATAGAACAAAAAAGAAACTGGATCTTAAAAAAGTTAGAAGAATCTAAAAATATACCGAAAGAAAGAGAATATACTAAAACAGATATAGAAAAGTTAAAAAACAAATTAGAATATATTTTTCCGGAATTAGTAAAACAAACTAACTTAGTTCCAAATAAAATAAGAATTAGAAATATTAAATATGCTTGGGGAAGTTGCTCAAGTAATAGAAATATAACAATAAATTTAAAATTGGTTGACAAATCAGAAGAGGAAATAAAATATGTTGTATTACACGAGTTATGTCATTTAAAATATATGAATCATTCAGATAAATTCTGGAGTTTAGTGGAAAAATATATGCCTAATTATAAAGAAATAAGGAAACAATTAAAGCACTAACCAAAAATCCTATTTTTGTTTGGGGCTATAATTGAATGAAACAAATTAAAATACAATAGATAAGGCAGGAGATACAGAAATGATAAGTTCAAAAGATGGAATAATAGGTTTTGCTATAGGGGATGCGATGGGAGTTCCAGTAGAATTTACTAACAGAGAAAAACTAATGAGAAATCCTATAACATCAATGGAAGGCTTTATGAGTCATAATGTTCCAAAAGGGACTTGGTCAGATGATACATCTATGACAATAGCAACTATGGATTCAATAATTAACTCTAATGGAGATATTATTGCTAATGATATGGCAAATAGATTTTTAGAGTGGATGGAAAAGGGAAAATATACACCAAGTGGGAAAATTGTTGATATAGATAGAACAACTTTAAGAGCTTTAGGAAAATATAAAACGACTAGAAGAAGTGCAGTAAATTGCGGTTGTACAAGTAATACAGATAATGGTAATGGTTCATTAATGAGAATGCTACCAATAGTGTATTATTCATATTTGAATTGGTTAGAGCAGGACAAAATTTTAAAATTAGTTGCATGTCTATCATCAATTACACATGCAAATGAACTAGTAATTATGGGATGTTATATGTATGTTAATTATGCAATTGAATTATTAAACACAAATAATAGAAAAACTGCTTATTCTAAAATACAAAATTTAGATTATTCAATGTTTTCTATGCCAACAATAAGAGCATATACAAGAATTTTAGACCATGAGATTTACCATTATAGTATAGATGAAATTAAATCATCAAGTTATATAGTAGATACATTAGAAGCAGTTTTATGGGTACTTATAAATACAGATACATATAATCAAGCAATAATAGGAGCAATCAATTTAGGTAGTGATGCAGATACAATTGCAGCATGTACAGGAGGTTTAGCTGGAATTATTTATGGTATAAAAAGTATTAATTCAGACTGGAAAATTGATTTACGTAAATATGCTGAAATTATAGAACTTTGCGAAAAGTTTGACGAAATATTATATAAATTAAATGGAAAAGAAATTAATAGTAACTCTATAAATAAAAATGATATATTAAGAAGAATAGAGATCGTAAATGAAGATATAACCAAGGTTCCAGCAGATGCATTAATTTGTGCTAATACATCTGGTAATTTAGGCAGAGGAGGTGAAGGTACTATATTTTCTAGAGCTGGTATAGAGTTAGAAAATAAATGTAAAGAATTTGATGAATTAAGTAGAGGACAAGCTAAAGTAACAAGAGCATATAGAATTGATACTAAATATATTATTCATACAGTAGTACCAAAATGGTATGATGAGAGCGAAACAAATCAAAATGAAATGCTTGAAGAATGTTATAAAAATATTTTTAGAATTTCAGCAGATTATGATATAAAAAGTTTAGCAATTCCGACACTTGGAATTGGAGCATGTAAGGCGCCAGTAGATGTTGCAGTTAAAATTGCAATTGATGGTATAATAAATAACTTCTTTAGAAATCCTGATATAGATAAAATTTACATAGTTTGTAACGATTCTAGAATACAAAGAACATATATAGAATACTTAAACAGTTTATTAGATTAAAAAAACTTGGCTGCTGCCAAGTTTTTTGTTATAGGGAAAGGGGGGACGTTGCTAAAATCCCTATTTCATAGAAATAGGGATTTTAGTAGTTTATATGAAAACTAAAAAAGTGAATAGGGAAAAAAGGAACGTCCCCAAATCCCTAATATTTTACAATGTCATTATATGTTTCTATTGCATAACTATCTGTCATACCAGAAATATATGTAATAATAGCTATTTGATAGTCTTTAATATTATTCATATCATATAAAATTTTATTTTTTAAATGAGTCCTATCTGTTTCTATATTCCAATAACAAGAAATCCATTTTATAAAAGTATCTATTACTTTAGTATAAAAAGGTTTTTCACTATTTAATTTTTCTAAAGTATTCATACCATCATAACATTCATTTAAAGTATTAAATATTTCATTTAGCACAAGACTAAAATATCTTTCTGAAGGTTTCATACATTTGTGCTTATAAATATATTTGTAATTAAATTGTTTTAACCTTTTAATTTTTTCAAATGTAGTTTCAGAGAATTTTAAGCCTTCTTCTAAAGAAGAATTAATACATAGCTCAGCTATCAAATCACCTATAATATTAGTATTATTTAAATTAGCGCTTCTAGGTTGTTCTAATAAATCATATAATTCATTTAAATTACTATCTAGTATTCCCATAGAAATGGCATCTTCTATATCTCTACCTAAATATGAGATTTTATCAGAAATTTTAACAACACAGGCCTCCCAAGTATATGGGGAATATTGGTTAAGTTTAATATAATCTTTTTCTAAATCTATAAATTCAGTTCTAGGTTTTAAAGAAATTTCATCAATTTCACCACAGTGAGATATAATACCATCTCTTACTGCATATGTTAAGTTTAGATTTTTTTCTTCATTATTAATATTTGTTAGCAATTCTATATTATCAACAAAATTTAAACCATTTCTTTCATGCCAAAAAGATTCTAATCCATTTTCTATACAGATTTCATTTAAAATTTGTTCACCTTTATGACCAAAAGGGCTATGGCCAATATCATGTGAGATAGAAATGGCTCTTGTTAAAGTGGTATTTAAACCTAATGCATTGGCAATTGTATAACTGGTTGCATCAACATTATTTACATGTTCAATACGAGTACAAATATGATCATTTTTAGGTAAAAAGAATACTTGTGTTTTATGTTTTAATCTCCTATAAGCATTACAATATATAATTCTATCATAATCTCTTTCGAATTCAGAGCGTACATCATTTTCTTTTTTATATAGTTCGTCTTTTCTTAAAATTAAATTATTCCAATCAGGGTTAGATGGGGTAGCGGCAACACTACTAAATTTTAAATCCATTAAAATACCTCCTCTTACTATATGTAGATATAAGATAGTGTACCATAAAAATAATATATTGATAAGAAATTTTGTTCGAAAAAAATAAAAAAATTAAAAAAAGTACTTGATTTTTTTGTGGAAGGTAGTATAATATAATTTGTAAAGGTCAAAGAAAGTCAAAGTCAAAAACAGTAAACTTTAGGGACGGAGTTAAAAGTTCATAAGCTTAACATAAAAAATGAACTTTAAGCCCAGTCCCCAAAGTTCACCAAAAGTTCAAAGGAAGTGAAAAAATGAGAATATCAGATTTAATAGAAGATTTTATAAAAGATATGTTAAAAACAGAAGATGAATTAGAAATACAAAGAAATGAACTTGCAGAACATTTTAATTGTGTGCCTTCACAAATAAATTACGTAATATCCACACGATTTAAACCATCACAGGGTTATTATGTAGAGAGTAGAAGAGGAGGTGGCGGTCACATAACAATTAAAAAGATAAATGTAACACAAAGTAATTATCTAATGCATATAATAACAAGCATTGGAGATACATTAACATCAAAAGAAGTAGATATTTTCATAAGTAACTTATTATCAGATGAAATTGTGACTAAAAAAGAAGCTAAACTTTTAAAAGTAGCAACAAGTGATAATGTACTTAATGTACCTATCGATATTAAAGATAATTTACGAGCAAGAATATTTAAGAACATGTTAATAAATTTAGTAGAAAATTAATTGGCTAGACGTAAATAGTCACCAACTAAAATTAGAGATTTTAAATTTAAGGAGGTTTTTATTATGAAATGTCAAAATTGTGGTAGAAAAGAAGCAAATGTAAAATATACACAAATTATTAATGGTGCAAAAAAAGAAATGAATTTATGTGAGGATTGTGCAAGAGAATTAGGAATAGGAAGAGAACTTAACTTTAATATGTCTATGAATTTACCAAGCTTTTTAGGTGGATTTTTTGATGAATATAATATGGATTCTTTTATTCCAATAATCGGAGCTTTAAGAGAAGAAGGTTGCAATACTTGTGGTACAACATACAATGAATTTGCAAATACAGGATTATTTGGTTGTATGGATTGCTATGATATATTTGCAGATAGATTAGATCCTATATTAAGAAATATACAAGGATCTAACAGACATGTTGGTAGAAAAGCAAAAAGTTTGGACAAATCTATTGTAAAAAATATGGAAGCTAAAAAGAAAGAACTAGAAAAGAATAAAGAAGTGAAGAAAGAAGATAAAAAGACTAAAGAATCTTTAGAAGAAGAATTAAAGCAAGCAATAAAAGAAGAAAGATATGAAGATGCAGCAAAAATAAGAGATGAAATAAAAAAAATGAATGGTGATAAATAATTGGTGTGACAGCCAATTATTTATCGGGTAAAATTTAGTTCTTTAGGAGGTAATGAATATGCTAAATTGGTATTTACAAAGTGGAAAAGATTCTGATGTAATAGTAAGTTCAAGAATAAGATTAGCAAGAAATATATCAAATTATCCATTTGAAACAAAATGTAATGGAGCAAAAAAAGAAGAAATAACTAAGTTAATAGAAGAACCTATTATTGGTAATAAATATGGAATTAAACTTTTAAAACTAAAAGATATGGATGATGTTACTATTAATAGCTTAATAGAAAAAAGACTAATAAGTCCAGACTTTGTAAAAGGTAAAGACACTGCAAAAGCCATACTTATAAATGATGAAGAAAGTGTATGTACAATGATACATACAGATAATCATATTAGTTTACAAGTATTTGGTGCAGGACTAGAGTTGGACAATTTGCTAAATCTAGTTATTGAATTAGATGAATACCTAGACGAAAAATTAAAATTTGCATTTAGTGAAAAATATGGCTTTTTAACAGCATGTCCGATAGAAGCAGGAACAGCCATGAAGGCATCTGTAATGGTTCATTTACCTGCTTTACAAATTACTGGTAATATTGGAAAGGTATTAGAAATAATAAATAATTTTGGTATGAATGTAACTGGAATTCACGGAGAAGGTAGCAAATCTGAAGGTGCATTATATCAAATATCTAATAAACAAACTTTAGGAATTTCTGAAAAAGAAATTATTAAGAAGCTAAAATTAATAACAGATAAAATAATAGAGCAAGAAAGGATTGCAAGAAAATATTTAGGAAAGAATAGACTAAATTTAGAAGACAGATTATATAGAGATTATGGAATTTTAACAAACTGTAGAAAAATTTCAGAAAGTGAATGCAAAGATTTATTATCAACATTAAAATTAGGAACAGATTTAGGAATTATTAATGAATTAACAGATCTAAAAATAAACAGATTATTGTTATATACACAAGATGCGAACTTACAAAAATATTTAGGAACAAAATTAGAAGGAATTGATTTAGATGCTAAAAGAGCAGAAGTTATTAAAACAATTATAAAAGAGTAAGGAGGTAGATGATTATGACATATAAATTTACTAATAGTGCACAAAATGTTTTAGAAATTGCAAAAGAAATTGCAATAGAATTAGGACATAACTATATAGGAACAGAACATATATTATATGGGTTAACAGAAGAGGAAAATGGTATTGCAAGTAAAGTGCTAGAAAACCAAAATATAAATTCTGAAAATGTACTAGATGAAATAGAGAATCTAATAGGCAGAGATGAAGAAAGAACTATAACAAGTTTAGGATTTACACCTAGAACTAAAAGAGTGTTAGAAAATGCATTTTTAGAGGCAAGAAAACTAGACTCAGATTATATAGGAACAGAACATATTTTAATAGGAATAATGAGAGAAGCCGATAGTATTGCAGTAAGAATCTTATTAGATTTGGGTATTAATCCACAAAAATTATATAATGAAATAGTAAAAGTACTAGAAGAAGACGAAGACATAAATAGTGGTGACAGTTCTCAAAATAGAAAAACAGGAAGCTTTAACTCTACACCAACGTTAAATCAATATGGAACAGATTTAACTAAAAGTGCAAGTCTTGGAAAATTAGATCCTGTAATAGGAAGAAAAAATGAAATAGAAAGAGTAATTCAAATTCTTTCTAGAAGAACAAAAAATAACCCTTGTTTAATTGGTGAACCTGGTGTTGGTAAAACAGCAGTTGTAGAGGGATTAGCAGAAAAAATTGTACAAGGTGATGTTCCAGAAATTTTAAAGGATAAGAGAGTTGTAACAATCGATTTATCTAGTATGATTGCTGGTGCAAAATATAGAGGAGACTTCGAAGAAAGAATAAAGAAAGCTTTAAATGAAGTAAAAAAAGCCGGAGATGTAATCTTATTTATAGATGAGATTCATACAATAGTAGGTGCAGGTTCTGCAGAAGGTGCTATTGATGCAGCTAATATTTTAAAACCATTATTAGCAAGAGGAGAAATTCAATTAATTGGTGCTACTACTCTAAATGAATATAGAAAATATATAGAAAAAGATAGTGCATTAGAAAGAAGGTTTAGTCCTGTAACTGTTAGTGAACCAACACATGAAGAAACAGTAGAAATCTTAAAAGGTATAAGGGATAAATATGAAGCACATCATAATATAAAAATAACTGATGAAGCTATAAATGCTGCTGTAGAATTATCTAGCAGATATATAAATGATAGATTTTTACCAGATAAGGCTATAGATTTGGTAGATGAAGCTTCTTCTAAAATGAGACTTTCTTCTTTAGAAGAGCCAGAGAGCTTGAAAGAGATGGAAGCTAAAATTGAAAAAATGAATCAAGAAAAAGAAGCTGCTGTAAAAGTACAAAAATTTGAAAAAGCTGCAAAAATAAGGGACGAAGTAAATAAGCTAAAAGAAGAATTAGAAGCTGAAAGAAATAAATGGAAAAGTAAAAAGACGAAAGCAATTCCAAAATTAACAGAGGAAGATATTGCTAAGGTAATTGCAAGTTGGACTGGAATTCCAGCAGCAAAGATTACCCAAGACGAAAATAAGAAATTAAAGAATTTAGATAAAGAATTGCATAAAAGAGTAATTGGTCAAAATGAGGCAGTAGAAGCTGTTGCAAAAGCTATAAGAAGAAGTAGGGTGGGACTAAAAAATCCTAATAGACCAATAGGTTCATTCTTATTCTTAGGCCCAACAGGTGTTGGTAAAACAGAATTATCTAAAGCATTAGCAGAACATTTATTTGGAACTGAAGATGCTATGATAAGAGTTGATATGTCAGAATTTATGGAACCACATTCTGTTGCTAAATTAATTGGTGCACCTCCAGGATATGTTGGTTTTGATGATGGTGGACAATTAACAGAGAAAATAAGAAGAAAACCATATTCTGTAATATTATTTGATGAAATAGAAAAAGCTCATCCAGATGTTATGAATATGTTATTACAAATTCTAGAAGATGGTAGATTAACAGACAGCCAAGGAAGAACAGTTAACTTTAAAAATACAGTAATAATTATGACATCAAATATAGGTGCAAGATTAATTACAGAAAAGAAATCTTTAGGATTTACAAATTCAGCAGAAGAAGATGAAGCTAAGGAATATGAAGAGATAAAGAAAAACGTAATGGCAGAATTGAAGAAACAATTAAGACCAGAATTTATAAATCGTATTGATGATATTATAGTATTCCATAAATTAAATGATGAAGAAATTAACAGCATTATAGACTTACTATTAAAGAATGTAGAACAAAGATTAGTAGAACAAGGTTTAAATATTAAAATTGATAAATCTGTTAAAGAATTAATTGCTAAAAAAGGTGTAGACAAAGAATTTGGTGCAAGACCACTACGTAGAGCAATACAAAATATTGTAGAAGACAAATTAGCAGAAGAAATATTAGATGGAAATATTAAACCTGGTCTAGAAGCAAAATTAGTAGCTAAAGATGATAAAGTAGAATTAAAGGTAAAAGCTACAAAATAAGGAAAAGGGATTTGAGGCGTCCTGCGAAAAAATTCGGGATTTGGGGACGTTCCTTAAATCCCTTTTTTTTTGGATGCATAAAGGAGGAATTAAATTAATACGTTAGGTATACATAAGTTTGCAAAGAAAAACAAAATATGCTAAAATTTATGTGTAGCAAAGTTGAAATTAGTGTAAGACTCATCAAATGTAATGAGCATCAGAAAGGAACAGTATGGAGAAAAAAGGAGAATTAAAAAATTGCAAAATATTCAACAAGGAAGGACGGATTTTAGGTAGACTACAAACTGAAGAAATAATGCCTATTATAGTTGTAGGCAAGAATGAATCGGAAGATATAATTTATAGGGAAGGATTATATTTTCCAAAAACAAGAATCTTTCAAACACGATTTTCAGATGAAGACGACTTCTTAGAAGAAGAGTATACAATCTCATCATTAGCTAAAATTGAAGCATTAAATTTTGGTATTATAAGGCTGAGAAAATTTACTTTTTATTCTGCAATTGGTGAAGAAATCGAAGAAGCATTTGTTGATTGGGCAAGACTGGTTTACTATGTAATGAAGCATCCGGAAGAAAAAGAAAAGATTATTAGAATAGCTGGAGTATTATTAGAACCATGTTCACCAATTTTTAAAATCCATGTAAAACTGGAAAATGTAAAAGATAAAGGTTTTATTTACCGAGAGCATGAATTCTATGAATTATCATCAAAATATGATGAGTAATAGTGAAGTAAAAACAAACTTTAAATTGTGGAGGTATTATGAGATTATTTATTAACAAAGGAATATGCAAACGGAAATGGAATGGTAATGTAAGTGTTCGTCAAAAGGATGAAATAGTTACATTACGTATTCCAGATTATAACAAAGAGACAAAAAGAGAACCATATGTGGAATTTGTAATTCCAAATGTAAAAAGGAAAATGCTAAAAACAAATCGATGGATTTATAATTTAGTCTTGAAAGAAATTACAGAAAAACGTATAGTTTTTGCGGATGAATATGATCCATGTACTGGTGAGATTTATGCCCTTGTAAGGTCAACAGAAGCTGTACCGGATGATGTTTTTATTCCAAAAGCAAAAAAGAATAAGGTAAAGGTAATAAGACGCCTTCGATTTGTGGATGGAGAATGTGATCTTGGTGACTTTTTATCCAATGTTTATTTTATAAGAATAAAATTGGACAGAAAAGAGAAATTACCATTATACTTAACTTATGAGGATTCAAAGAACCTTCGGAAAGCCATAGTGTTTGCAAGAAATTCAGAAGGAATGTGGAATGCCAATATAGAGGTGAAAAAAGCCAGTAATACGGAAGGCAAATATGTATCACTTTCTAAAATTTAATATTGTTTCAAAAAAGAGTAGGAGGACATTTTTATTATGATGTTCTTCTATTCTTTTTAATTAAAGTAAAGTATAAAATATATTTAGTTAATATGATATTACAATTCATGACTTATTCAATATTTGAAATTTAAGTAAATATGTGCTAAAATTGTACTGCAAAAAATGTACAAAGAAGATGCAAACTTGCTAAATGTAGCGAGGAACTAAGAAAGGAGAAACAACATGAGAAAACTTAAAAACTGTAAGATTTTTGATCTGTATGGACGGAGGATGCAAGAGGATAAAAATCCACATTTTGTAGTAGTTGTTGCAGATGTGAAAGACGACAAGACAATATGTGAGTATGGAATTCTGAATAAGGACAAGTTTGAGCTATCTGATGGGGGAGTATATGACATTGAATCTTTTGCAGAAATGCCGGCAACGGATTCAACCATAAAAGAAAAGGGGTGTATTTTTTGTGCCGCAATGCCAAAGAGTTCAAAAAGTACTATTCCGACATGGCCTATGTTTGTAAAATATAAAACAGATTGTACAAATGTAGGTGACGAAGAAGTTTCAATTGTCTGCATATCCGAAGAGAGAGTTCAAGTGTTGAAAACAAAAATTTCTGAAACCAACGATGCTGGCTTTAAAGTTGGAGACAGTTTCTACAGAGTTGGTGTAATGTAAGCAAAAGTAAAACTCTAAGATTTTTACTATGCAATAAAAATAGCCCGTGCTTTTATCAAAAAGTACGAGCTATTTTTTATTTATTATTAATTAAATCATTCATATTATACATTCCATTATCTTTATTAACTATGTATTTAGCAGCCATAACAGCACCATTTGCAAAAACAGTTCTAGAATAACATTTATGTGTTATTTCTAATGTTTCATGCTCACCAAAGAATTGTACTGTATGTTCACCTACGATATTTCCACCTCTAATAGAAGAGAAACCAATTTCTAATTTATTTCTTTTTTCATGTTTATTATGTCTGTCAAATTCATAAACCATCTTATTGTCTTTTGCTTCATTAATGCTATCTGCTAAAAATAAAGCTGTTCCACTTGGACTATCTATTTTTCTATTATGATGTGTTTCTATAATTTCTATATCAGTATCTGGTAATTCTTTAGCTAAAGATGCTACAATTTTTGCCATTAGATTTATATCATATGACATATTAGCAGATTTAAAAATAGGAATATCTTTTGAGTAATCTTCTATTTCATTTAATTGTTCTTCTGTAAATCCAGTTGTTGCAATAACAATAGGAACATGATTTTTCTTAGCATATTTTAAGATATTTAGAGTAGCTACTGGAACAGAAAAATCAATTATTACATCCGGTTTTTCTTCTATGTCTGAAGTATTTGTATAAACTGGATATGTATAAATTCCAGTGTTCTCTTTATCAACACCACCAAGAAGTAAAATATCTTTATCATTATCTATTACATTTGCAACTTCTTGTCCCATTTTACCATTTATTCCATTTATTAATACTTTCATTTTTTAGATCCTTTCCATATCGCTTAAAGATAATTAAATTTCCTTATGTAAGTAATAATTATATTGTGACTATTTGTAAAATGATAAAACAAATTAAAATCTTACAAAAAAGATTGTTAAAAAGATATAAGCATATCTATATATCATTCTTAACTTGTATTTCTTATTTAAATATTTAAAAAATTCAACTGTAGCACAATATTTATCTACAAATGTAACAATGTAACTTTCTCTATATTTAGGCAATCTTATAGTTAAAGGCCACATATGTTTTACTATTACATCTTTTTCTAAATCATTTAATGTGAAATTTTTTAAAGAATTTTCTAAAGCAATTTTAGGATGAGAAAAAGCATGTAACTCTTTAAATGAATTAACTTTTCTATGGTCATGCCAGTCGTATAAAAAGAAATCATGAAGCATTGCAGCACGAGCAGCTGAGAAATAATCTAACTTAAATTTTTTACATATTAAATAAGTATAATATGCAACATGCAAGCAGTGGTTATAACATGACGTGCTAGAATGTTGCATATAATTGTTCATTTCTTTTACCTTTTCATGCAAGCGAATATCATTTATTATATTTTTAAATTCTAAATAATTTTCTTCATTTTTAAATTTTTTAAAAAACATTTATTCACATCCCATATTATTTTTTACTCCTATATATATTATATCATGGGAGATATATTATGTGAATAAAGTTAATTAAATCTTAACAATTTAAATTAATCCAAAATTTTTTAAAGAAGTTCTTAATTTTTCTTGATTTTTTTCAGATAATCTAACTAGTGGAAGTCTTGGAACTCCATAATTATATCCCATCATATTTAAAGCCTCTTTTACAGGTATAGGGTTTACCTCACAGAATAAGCTTCCTGCTAAATCTATTGCATCTAACTGCATTTGTGTAGCTTCTGCAATATTACCATCAAAGAAATTTTGAACCATATCATGTGTATATTTTGGTGCAACATTTGAAAGAACAGATATAACACCAAGTCCACCTAAAGATAGAATTGGAACGATTTGGTCATCATTTCCAGAATAAATATGTAAACTATCTTTACATAGTGCTGCAATTTTTGCAACTTGTGAGATATTACCACTAGCTTCTTTTACAGCCACGATATTTGGAATTTTAGAAAGTTCTAAACAAGTTTCTGGAGTAATATTTACACCAGTTCTACTAGATACGCTATATACGATTATAGGTAAAGAAGTAGAGTTTGCTATTGCTTTGTAATGTTCTACTAAACCTGCCTGTGTTGTTTTATTATAATATGGTGTTACAACTAATAAAGCATCTGCGCCAACAGATTCTGCGTATTTTGACATTCCTATTGCAGAAGCAGTATTATTAGAACCTGTTCCTGCAATTACAGGAATTCTACCATTAACTTTATCTATAGCATATTTAATGGTATCTTTTTTCTCTTTCTCTGTCATTGTAGAAGATTCGCCAGTAGTACCACATACTATAATACTATCGACCCCTTCTGAAATTTGGAATTCTATTAATTTTCCAAACTCTTCGAAATTTACGCCATCATTTGTAAATGGTGTGGAGATGGCAGTACCACAACCTTTAAAAATAATTTTTTTCATAATAACATCTCCTATAGAGATTTTTTAGCATATATAATTATATGTAGCTATTTTCTATGTTATTATATGATATAATTTATAAAAAATAAATAATTTCTGGAAAATATCTAAAAAATACTATATAATTAGTACTAGATAAAAGGAGGAGAATGATGACTGCATCTCAAGAAGATTATTTAAAATCAATATATATATTAATATTACATAAAAATGAAGCAAGAGTTACAGATATAGCAGACTATTTACAAGTTAGTAAAGCAAGTGTAAATAGAGCATTAAAATCTTTAAAAGAGCTAGGACTTGTGGATTATGAGACATATGGAGAGATAAAATTAACAGAAAAGGGTAAAGAAGAAGCAACAAACATTATAAAAAAACATAATGTTTTAAAAGCTTTTTTAATTCAAATTTTAAATGTTAATAACGAAACAGCAGAAGAAGAAGCTAAGAAAATGAAACATGCTATTTCTGAAGATACTGTAAATAAATTTTCTGATTACATAAAAAGTATTATAAAAGTTGATGAATTAAAATGTAATTATAGTCCAGAAAATGAAAGATGCCAAAATTGTATAAAGTTAAAAAAGAAAAAATAATCGCAAATGTATTTTGCGATTATTTTTAGCACTGAAAAATTTAGAAGGGAAAAAAGGAACGTCCCCAAATCCCGGAAGCCTCCCAAATCCTGGGAAACCTCCCAAATTCGGGAAGCCTCCCCGAATCCCGGGAATGTTCTCATATCCCTAGGAACTATTTTTCTATCATTTTTTCTACTATTTGTATAGCATTTGATGCTGCACCTTTTCTTATATTATCAGCAACTACCCAAAGATTTACACCATTTTCTACACTAAAATCTCTTCTAATCCTTCCTACAAAAACTTCATCATGTCCAGTTGTATTTGTAGCTATAGGATAAACTTCAGAAGCTGGATCGTCTTGAACAATTATTCCTTCAAAACTTTTTAATGTTTCTACTAATTCAGAAAGTTCAAATGGCTTTTCAAATTCAACATTTATAGATTCGCTATGTGAATTTTCCACTGGAACCCTAACTGTAGTTGCAGTTATTCTTAAATCTGGTTTCTTTAAAATTTTTCTTGTTTCATTTATCATTTTCATTTCTTCTTTGGTATAACCATTTTCTGTGAATATATCTATATGTGGCAAACAATTATTATAAATTGGGTATGGGAATTTTTCTAATTTATTAATTCCTTTTCTACCATTTTCTAAATCATTTAACCCTTTTTGACCTGCTCCAGAGACAGCTTGGTATGTAGAATATACAATTCTTTTTATCGTATATTTATCATCTAAAGCTTTTAATGGTAAAACAGCTTGTATAGTAGAACAATTTGGATTTGCGATTATTCCATGATTATTTTTTATTTCTTCTGGATTAACCTCTGGTACAACTAATGGTACATCTTTATCCATTCTAAATGCACTACTATTGTCTACTACAATACAACCTTTTGAGGCTGCAATTGGAGCATATTTTTTAGATGTCTCGCCACCAGCGGAAAATATTGCAAAGTCAAATCCCTCGTCAAAAGAATGTTCAGTTAATTCTTTTACAACATATTCTTTATTCATAAATTTAACTTTTTTGCCGGCAGATTTATTTGAGGCAAATAAAACATATTCACTAATTGGTAGATTTTTTTCTTCTAATACTTTTAGTGCAGTTCTACCTACTACACCTGTAGCACCTACAATTGCTAATTTGTAATTTTTCATATTAAGCACCTCGGCTTTAAATAATAACAAGAATTATATTTATAATTTCTTATAGTACATATTATATTCGAAAATATAAAAAAATGCTAGTTAAAACTAACAAATATATGATAGAATATTGTCGAAATACAAAAGACATAGGAGGGGATTAAATGAAAAAGAAATTAGCAGTAATAATAGCTATATTACTAGTAATGGCTATTGTTATTGGAATTACAGTATCTAATCTGAGATTTAGAGGAGATTTAACAGAAATTAGTTCGGAAAAACAATTACAAAAAATAGTAGATGGATATAATTATTCAGGAGGGTCAACCGTACTTGCAACATTCATATGTCCATTAATTGCATTACCTACGCGTAGTTTCTCTGGTGGAATTATAGAAGATGCAAGTTCGACACAATCTTCTGGTGGAGGTATTGTTCCAAGTGAGATAACAAGTAGTGCGAGTGATACAAAATCTTTTGATTCTGTACTTCCAAGTATAAATAAAGGAACAACCACATCAGATTATTCAACAACAAATATACAAGTAGAAAATGTGGATGAGGCAGATATTGTAAAAACAGATGGGGAATATGTATATTCTATTTCAGACGATACAGTATATATAACATATGCAAAAAATCCAACGGAAATGAATATAGTTGCAAAGATAGAAGAACCATTAAGTAATGTTTATCCAGAAGATTTAATATTACAAAATAATAAATTAATAATTATATCTGGAAATACTATTAAAACAGTTGTTAAAATTTACGATTTAGCAGATATAGAAAATCCAGACAAAATAAAAGAATTTGAGCTAAATAAGGAATATTATACATCAAGATATATAAATGGTAATTTATATGTAATTTCATCTGGAAGAGTATTAAGCGAAGGAAATTTAGAATATGTAGAAGATGGTGCTACTGTAACTCCAGATAAACCAAATGCATATAAAATAAATGACTTATATACAAGGATACAAACAGTTATAGCTTCATATAATTTAAATGCACCAGAAAATAAAATAAAAGTTCAGTCATATTTAATGGATGTAGAGAATGCATATATATCAGAAAAAAATATGTATTTAATTGATAATGGATATAGTGGAAGTAGAGATGTAGAATTTAGTGATATATTTGGAATAAAAGGACTTTTAGGACTTGGAGATGTAATAGAAGAGAGAGACAGCACTTATGGCTCAAATATATATAAATTTAATTTTAAAGAAGATGGAAGTGTAGAATATCAAACTAAAACTAAAGTAGAAGGAACAACAATAGACCAATTTTCTTTAGACGAAAAAGATGATAATCTAAGAGTTGCGTTATATACAACAAAAGGCTCAAGAGTAGTAGTTTTAGATAATAATTTAAAACAATTAGGTGAAACAGCATATCTTGCTATGGGAGAAAAAATGTATTCAGCAAGATTTGTGGGAGATAGAGCATATCTTGTGACATATAAAAATATAGATCCACTTTATTCTATAGATTTAAGTGATCCAGCAAATCCAAAAGCTTTAGGTGCTCTAAAGATCCCTGGATATAGTACATATTTACAGCCATATGATGAAAATCATATTATTGGTTTTGGTTTCCAAACAGAAGAAACTGTTAGAAGAAATTCTTTAGGAAGAGTTACTTCAAGTTCTGCAAAAGTTACAGGAATGAAGATGGCATTATTTGATGTATCTGATATAAGTAATCCCAAAATGATTTCAGAGGAAGTAATAGGGGATTCAAAAACAAATTCTACAGTTTTAGAAAATCATAAAGCACTATTGTTAGATAAAGAAAGAAACCTATTAGCAATTCCTATAAAAAATTATACGACAGATTTAAGTATTACAGAAGATGATGATATATCTTCTGCTACAAAGTCATACACAAGTTACTTAAAGAGTAGAACATATAACAAAGTTGGGTATGCAGTATATAGTTTAGATACAGCAAACGGATTTAATTTAAGAGGAATAATAACACATGATGTTAATTCTAATGATTATACTTCAGATATTAGAGGTCTATACATAGATAATACATTATATACCGTTTCAAATAAGGAAATTAAAGCAAATAATATAGATACATTGGCAGAAATAAAAGATATTATATTAGATTAAGGGGGATAAATATGGGAAAAGTTTATGAAAAAGAAGTAAAACATTATTCAGGAATGCCAGCAGCATCATTAACATTAGGAATTATATCAATACTTACAATTATATTCTGGTATATGTCATTAATTACAGGAATTTTAGCAATAGTTTTTGGAGTTAAATCTATACATAGAACTAATAGTAAAGTAGGAAAAGCAGGAATGGTATTGGGTATTATAGGTGTTTCTCTTTGTTGCTTTATATACTTATGGTTTATATTTGCCATTTTAATGCAATAAAACTCTTGCAAAATAAAAAAATCATGATATAATAGATGCACATAAAAAAGACAAAATAAGGACAACACAATTATAAATTAGTCTTTAAGAGAGCTAGATGTATGCTGAAATTCTAGTAAGATAAAATATAATTGTTATCACCTTATATGTTGTGAAACTGAACTAATAGTAAGTTTTGTCGTATGTTCTGCGTTAAAGAAATTAGAGAGAATAACGTAAGTTATTAAATTAGGTGGTACCGCGGAATTTTACCCTTTTCGTCCTAAACAGGATGAAAAGGGTTTTTTGATTGATTTCGTACTTACAAGTTTTTGTAACGAAATTCTTAATAAAATAAAAGAAGGAGGAATTACAAGTGTACAAAAAAGTAGAACTTAAAGATGGTTTTGTAGGAATGGAAAATGATGTAGCAAAACTATGGAAAGAAAAAGACATTGTTAAGAAAAACTTTGCAATGAACGAAGGAAAAAGATACTTCACATTTTATGATGGACCTCCAACAGCAAATGGAAGACCACATGTTGGACATATCGAAACAAGGGTAATGAAAGACATTATACCAAGATACAAAGTAATGAAAGGTTACAAAGTATTAAGAAAAGCTGGTTGGGATACACATGGACTTCCAGTTGAACTAGAAATAGAAAAAGAATTAGGAATTTCAGGAAAACAACAAATAGAAGAATATGGTGTAGAAAAATTCGTAAAGAAATGTAAAGAAAGTGTTTTCACATATGTTCATCTATGGGAAGAAATGACAAACAAAGTAGGATTCTGGGTAGATATGGAAAAACCATATGTAACATATCATAATGAATATATAGAATCTGTATGGTGGGCATTAAAAGAAATGTGGAAAAAGGGCTTACTATATGAAGGTCATAAAGTAATGCCATATTGCCCAAGATGTGGAACAGCACTTTCATCACACGAAGTTGCACAAGGATATAAAGATGTAAAAGATTTAACTTGTATTGCTAAATTTAAAGTAAAAGGTGAAGAAAATAAATATATCTTAGCATGGACAACAACACCTTGGACATTACCATCAAACTTAGCTTTATGTGTTAATAAAGCTTACACATATGTAGACGTAAAAGTAAATGTTGAAACTGAGGAAGAACCAAAATATGAAGTATATGTTCTAGCTAAAGATTTAGTTGACACAGTATTAAAAGATAAAGAATATGAAGTTGTTAAAGAATATAAAGGTTCAGAATTACTTGGAACAAAATATGAACAATTAATGCCATTTGCAAAAGTAGATGGAAAAGCATTCGAAGTAATCCATGGAGACTATGTAACATTAACAGATGGTACAGGAATAGTACACATTGCACCAGCATATGGTGAAGATGATAGTTTAGTTGCAAAACAAAATGGAATAACTTTTGTAAATTTAGTAGACAAAGAAGGAAAATTTGTTCCAGAAGTAGAACCTTGGGCAGGTAAATTCGTAAGAGATTGTAATGAAGGTATCTGTAAATGGTTAGAAGAAGAAAATAAATTGTGTAGTAAAGAAAAACATTTACACTCTTATCCACATTGTTGGAGATGTGACACACCACTTTTATATTATCCAAAAGAGAGCTGGTTTGTTGCAATGAGCAAACTAAGAGACAATTTATTAAAGAATAATGACACAATAAATTGGATGCCAGAAACAATTAAAACAGGAAGATTTGGAAAATTCTTAGAGAATGTTATAGATTGGGGAATCTCAAGAGATAGATATTGGGGAACTCCACTTCCAATTTGGACTTGTGAATGCGGTCATCAAGAATGTATTGGAAGTATAGCAGAATTAAAAGAAAAAGGAATAAATGTACCAGAAGATATAGAACTTCATAAACCATATATTGATGATGTACATTTAAAATGTCCACACTGTGGCAAAGAAATGACAAGAGCAAAAGAAGTTATAGATTGTTGGTTTGATTCTGGTTCAATGCCTTTTGCACAATGGCATTATCCATTCGAAAACAAAGAAATATTTGAAGCAAACTTCCCAGCTCAATTTATTTCAGAAGCTATAGACCAAACAAGAGGATGGTTCTATACATTACTTGCAGTTTCTACATGTTTATTTGATAAATCATCATATGAAAACTGTATAGTATTAGGACATGTTTTAGATGATAAAGGACAAAAAATGTCTAAATCTAAAAAGAATGGTGTAGATCCATTTGAATTACTAGATACAGTTGGAGCAGATGCTACTAGATGGCATTTCTATACATGTAGTGCACCATGGATTCCAACAAGATTATCTGTAAAGAGTGTACAAGAAACACAAAGAAAATTCTTAAGTACATTATGGAATGTATATTCATTCTATGTTCTATATGCAGAAATAGACCAATTTAATCCATTAAACTACAAAGACTTTAAAGTAACAAATGTAATGGATAAATGGATACTTTCTAAAATGTATACATTAATAAAAGAAGTAGACGAAAAATTAGATAAATATGACATAACAGGAGCAGCATTATTAATAGAAGACTTCACGGACGAACTTTCTAACTGGTATGTTCGTAGAAACAGAGAAAGATTCTGGGCAAGTGGAATGGAAGCTGATAAAGTTGGAGCATATGTAACTTTGTATAATGTTTTAGTTAACTTAGTAAAAATTTCAGCACCATTTGTACCATTCATAACAGATGAAATTTACCAAAACTTAGTTGTTAATTTAGATAAAGAAGCACCAGCAAGTGTACATTTATGCTTATGGCCAGAGGTTGATGAATCAGTAATAGATAAAGATCTAGAAAAAGAAATGGACTTAGCATATAAGATTGTTAAATTAGGTAGAAGTGCAAGAAATGCAGCTAATATAAAAAATAGACAACCACTTTCAGAAATGTTAATTTCTGTAGGAACACTTCCAGAATATTATGGAGACATAGTAAAAGAAGAATTAAATGTAAAAGAAGTTGTTCTAGGTGCAGATATGTCTAAATATGTTGACTTCGAAATAAAGCCAAACTTACCTGTTTTAGGAAAAGAATATGGAAAATTAATTCCAAAAATTAGAGAAGCAATATCTAAGCTAAATCAAATGAATTTAGCAAATAAAGTAAAAAACGGTGGAGTAGAATATATCGAAGTAGAAGATACACAAATACCTTTAGACGAATCTAATTTATTAGTAACAATGCAAGGTAAAGAAGGATATGCCTTCGCAGGTGAAGGAGAACTTGGAGTTGTATTAGAAACAACAATAACACCAGAACTTAAAGAAGAAGGATATTTAAGAGAAATCTTATCTAAAGTACAAAATATGAGAAAAGATAGAGATTTCGAAGTATTAGATAGAATAAACTTATACTTTGCAAATTGCGACTCATTAAAAGAAGTTATAGAAAAATACAAAGACCAAATAATGAAAGATACTTTAGCAGACAATATCTTCTATAACGAAAAAAGAGAAAACTATGTAGAAACAAAAATAAACGACGAAACAATAGACATAGATGTTGAAGTAGTTAAATAATATTATGTGTATTTAAAATTTAAATTTAAACTAAAAAACAGTAGAGGAATAAATTAAATACAAAATATAGTTTGGAGGAGTTTTATAATGAGAATTATTTTAGCTTCACAAGGTTTTACTACAGACGAAATTGAAAATTGTGTTTCGAAAATTGTAGGCAAACCTGCAAAAGAAATAGATATAGCTATAATAAATGAAGCTATATATGGTATTTCAGGAGATAGAAGTAAAAGATGGTTAATTAATGAATTAGTTAATATTGAAAAACATATTGGTGGAAGAATAGATTTTGTAAACTTTAGAGAGTATTCAAAAAATGAAATAGAGAGAAGACTTTTAAATTCAGATTTAATATATTTAGTTGGTGGCAAGCAACTTGAATACTCAAAATTATTTAATGAAACTGATACTGTTGAATTAATAAAAAAAGTAGCACAACAAAAGGTAATAATGGGTACCTCGGCAGGTTCAGTTGTATTAGGTACGCAAATACAAAGTAAAGAGTTTTGGAAAAACAGATATAATATAAATATAGAAGATATAAAATATCCAGAATTAAATTTAGTGCCATTTAATATAATTCCTCATTATTTGAGAGAAGACCGTAAACAATGGACAAAAGAATTTTTTAATGAAAATTTAGCGAACAATCCATTTCCAGTTTATGCTATTAAAGATACACAAGCTATTGCATACATTAATGGAAATATAGAATACATCGGAGGAAAACCTGAGATTTTTGGAAAAGTGTGAAGTATAAATAACACATAATAATTAAGCTTTAATGTTATTTTCATAATAAAATTAAAGTATATAAATAATAAATTTGGTAAAAAGTAAACTAAAAAAGAAGTTTAATAAGAACAATTTTATACTTATTAAATTTCTTTTTTTGTCTAGTAGGAAAATTCTCCTACTAGACAATTATAGAGAATATTATATTTTCTAGTATTTTCTAATGATTAGAAAATCTTGGATTCGCTTTTGGGTGAAAATATTAAAAATTATCGATTAAGTAAATAAACTCCAAAATTTAAATATGTTGCAAATAATGTCCATAATAAGTATGGAACTTGTAACCATGCTGAAGTTTTATGCTTTTCATAAAATCTAGCTATCATAATAATAATTAAAATTGCAAGAATTATAATCCATATAAACGCAAAAAATCTCCATTTTAATAAGAAGAAAGCTATAGGCCAAAGAGCATTAAAAAACAATTGTAAATAGTAGATAGAATTTATTTTTGAATCTACCAATGAATTATTTGCTAATATTCCATATGAAATTCCCATTAAAATATAAAGAATAGTCCATACGATAGGAAAAGTCATACTAGGTGGAGATAAAAATGGTTTTTCTAAAGAATTATAATCGATACTACCAGAAATAAGAAAGCCAACAACACCACCAACGAGTACAGGAACTAATATTGATTTTAAATAAGTTTTGAATTTTTTTGACATTTCGAACCTCCTTATTATTAGTATTTTATTAAAATAAATAGAAATTATACATTATAAAATATTAATTCAAGAGTTGAAAGACAGTAATATAGATAGCTATAAGGAAAAATTAACTTTAATAAACATCTTTAAAGTTCATAAATATATTGTAAAAAAAACGCTATTTTTATATAATAGTTTTAATTTATAATAGGAGGAATAAAAAATGTCAAATTCAAAATTAATAGTAGTAGAAGGACCACAAGGCGCAGGAAAAACAACAATTACGGATTATTTAAGATATGCAATCCCATATACAAATTTATACAGATTATCAGGAACTGCAGATAGTTCATCAACAGGAAAGAAAAAAGCAGAAACTATGTATAAAGATTTATTAAATTATATAAAAAATTTAGAAAATCAAAGTATTAATTTAGTATTTGATAGAACATTTTTTACAGAAGAAAACTATTGCAGATTAGGATACAAGGAATACTCTTTTACAGATATATATAATGAATTGTTAGAAAAATTTGCTAAGTTAGATTTTGAGATATTTTATATAACTTTATATTTAGAAGATGAAAACTTATATGCAAAAAGATTACAAAGAGAAAATAAAGCAGTTATTAAATATGCAAAATTTGATATAGAAAAAAGTATAATGCAACAAAGAACATATTTAGAAATGTCTGACGAGATAGAAAGAAAATATCCTAACATACATTGTTTAAAAATAGAAAATAGCAAAGATTTAGAAGCAACAAAGCAAGAATTAAAAGAAAAAATAGGTTTTTAAACCTTGAGTATACATAAAAAATATAGTATAATAAGTTTGGAATTTTGTTGAATTTTCTATTACACAGAAAACTCAATTTACAATATATACAGATAGGAGATTTTTAAAGTGAACGTTTCAGATTTTTATTATGACTTACCAGAAGAATTAATAGCACAAACACCTATAGAAAAAAGAGATGAATCAAGATTAATGGTTTTAGATAGGGGAAAACAAACCATAGAACATAAAACATTTAAAGATATAATAGATTACTTAGAACCAGGAGATTGTTTAGTAAGAAATAATACAAAAGTAATTCCAGCAAGATTATATGGTAAAAAATCAACAGGAGCAAAAATAGAATTTCTATTATTAAATAGAATAGAAGGAGACATTTGGGAATGTATAGTAAGACCAGGTCATAAATTAAAACCAGGAACCGAAGTGGAATTTGGAGATGGTCTTTTAAAAGGAATAGTTTTAGATATAATGCCAGGAGGTACAAGAAAAGTAGAATTTAAATATGAAGGAATATTTAACGAAATTCTAGATAAGATTGGTCTAATGCCACTTCCACCATATATTCATGAATCTTTAAAAGATAAAGATAGATATCAAACAGTTTACGCAAAATATGATGGCTCAGCAGCGGCACCTACAGCTGGACTACATTTTACACCAGAACTTTTTGAGAAGATAAAGGCAAAAGGAATTGATGTTGCAAATGTAACATTGCATGTAGGAATTGGAACATTTAGACCTGTAAAAGTAGAAAATGTAGAAGAACACCATATGCACTCAGAACATTTTTATATAAAACAAGAGGATGTAGACAAAATAAATAATGCTAAGAAAAACGGGAAAAGAGTTATAGCAGTAGGAACTACTTCTTGTAGAGTATTAGAAACAATAGCAGACGAAAATGGACTGGTAAAACCTACAGAAGGAGACACGCAAATATTTATTTATCCAGGGTATAAATATAAATGCTTAGATGGCTTAGTAACGAATTTCCATTTACCAGAGTCAACATTAATAATGCTTGTATCTGCATTAGCTGGTAGAGATTATATTATGAAAGCATATAATGAAGCTGTAAAAGAAAAATATAGATTTTTCAGTTTTGGAGATGCAATGCTTATTTTGTAAATACAGCAACTTATTAAGTATATGTTTACAACCAAAAAAAATACATAGCTTATTATGAGGAGAAAATTATGGTTATACATACAAAAAAGCAAGTAAAAACAAAAACTATTCATAAAAGAATGGATTTGCCACAAAGTTTGCGAGATAAAATAGATGAATTTTGGAAGAAACAAGTAAAAGTAAATCCAAACTTATTTAATGGGGAAGTTTGGAATGTAACAAAAATGGAAGAAAATAAGGATAATATACTTCTAACAATAGAAAAAACAGACTATGCACATTACTTATATGATGAAAGGCATGGCATAGAAGAAAAATATGCTTGCCACAATCTTGCAGGAGGAACATATATTGTTACTAAAGATGGATATGCTGTTATAGGAGAACTAGATGATACAACTTCTTATCCTAGAATGATGCAAGTTTCTGGTGGTGGAATAGACGAAAAATATGACATAGAAAACGATGAATTTGATTTAATAAAAACAGCAAAAAGGGAATTAAAAGAAGAATTAAATTTAGACTTGAATGATAAAGAACAAATAGAAAGTTATAATTTCGAATATATAGAAAAGCCAGAGGGAAAAAGGCATTCATACTGTGTAATATTAAAAGCATATTCAATGTATTCAAAAGATCAATTAGAAGAACATTTTAATAAATATTATCAATTTTTAGAAGAAACAGATGGAGAAAAAGAATTTAAAAAATTACATTTTTTAAAACTGGGTAGAGCAGTAGAAGAATTGGACAAGTTAGATAATCCAAAGAGATTATATGTTAGACAACTTCTAGAAATAGAAGATAAAGGGGTGTTAAATAATGAATAAAAAAGAATTTGAAAAATATCTAGACAGCTTAGATTTAGATAAAAAAGAATATTGTATAATAAGTGGAGGAAGCTTATTAATGCATAATTTAAAAGAAGAAACAGATGATGTGGATTTATATGTAACACAAAATTCATTTGATAAGTTAAGTAAAAAGTTTAATGTACATATAAGTGGAAAGCCATTTCCAAACCATTATACTGTAAATGAAAAAACAGAGGCTGTTCTAGTTAAAGATTTACAAAACGAAAAAATATATAATATAGATGGATATCCTTGTCGTTCTATAATAGATGATTATAATTGGTATAGACAAAATGGTAGGCCAAAGGATCTAGCAAGTGCTGATAAAATAGATGCTATGTTTGAAAATATAGCAAAAGAATATAACTGCAAAAAAGAAGATGTTACTGAAAACGAAATATGTAAATATATAAATAAGTAGGTGATAGTGTGAATATAAGAAAAGCAAAAAAAGAAGATATGAAAGCTGTACAAGACTTACGATTTTTACTTTCAAAATACGAAAAAGATATAGGATTAAACATTGCTGTACCAGAATGGGGTTATACTGAAGTTGGAGAAAGAGATTTCAAGTACTTTTTAGATGAACAGTTTATATTTGTAGCAGAAGAAGATGAAAAAATAGTAGGATTTATAACTGGAGAGATATTGCATAAAGAAGAATGGTATACAGTACAGTTAGGAACAATAAACAATTTATATGTATTAGTTGAATATAGACATAAAGGTATAGGAAAACAATTAATGCAAACAATGATGAATAGTTTTAGAGAAAAGGGCATAGAAACTTTTGAACTTTATGCATTCAGTAATAATGTTGATGCATTAAAATTTTATGAAAAATTAGGCTTTAAAAAATATAATGTTCAAATGTTATATCAAAAAAATAACTAAAGGAGGAACTATGAAACCAGCAGTAACATATGAGTTAATACATAAATGTAAACAAACTGGAGCAAGAAGAGGTGTAATACACACTCCTCATGGTGATATACAAACACCAGTATTTATGCCAGTAGGAACACAAGCAACTGTAAAAAGTATGACACCTGATGAATTAAAAAATGAAATAGATGCAAAAATAATTTTATCAAATACATATCATCTATATTTAAGACCTGGGGAAGAAGTAATACAAGAAGCAGGCGGACTTCACAAGTTTATGAATTGGAACAGAGCTATACTTACAGATAGTGGAGGATTTCAAGTATTTAGTTTAAGTGGTCTTAGAAAAATAACAGAAGAAGGTGTAGAATTTAGGTCACATTTAGATGGAAGAAAAATAGTTTTTACACCAGAAAGTGTTATGCACACAGAAAATATTTTAGGTTCGGATATTATGATGGCTTTTGATGAATGTTGTCCATATCCATCAACATATGATTATACAAAAAAATCCATGGAAAGAACCACTAGATGGGCTGAAAGATGCAAAAAGGCACATGCAAGACCAGAAGAACAAGGATTATTTGGAATTATACAAGGCGGATTTTATAAAGATTTAAGGGAAAAATCTGCAAGAGATTTGGCAAAATTAGATTTACCTGGATATGCAATAGGTGGAATTAGTGTTGGAGAACCAAAAGAAGAATTTTTAGATATACTTAGATTTACAGCACCACTTATGCCAGAGGATAAACCAAGATATTTAATGGGAGTAGGAAGTCCAGACTATTTAATAGAAGCTGCAATGGCAGGAATAGATATGTGTGACTGTGTATTACCAACAAGAATTGCAAGAAATGGAACAGCTATGACATGGAATGGAAAAATAGTAGTAAGAAATGCAACATATGAAAAAGATTGGGAACCAATCGATAGTGAATGTGATTGTTATGCCTGCAAAAACTATACTAGAGCATATATTAGACATCTAATAAAAGCAAAGGAAATTTTAGGTGTAAGATTACTTTCAATTCATAATTTATATTTCTTGACTAAACTTATGGAAAGAGTTAGAATGGAAATAGAGAATGATAATTTAGGAAACTATAGAAAAGAGTTTTATAAAAAGTACGGATATGATACAAAAGAATAGTTGTATAGGGGGAAAGTTATGGATTTATTTGATAACGAAGAATTATTCAAAGAAGAAAAAAAGAAAGTAAAGAAAAAAGGAATAATAATTATTTCATGCATAATTGTAGCTATTATATTAATAATAGGAATAGTTGTAGCTATGATGTATTTTCAAAGTTTACAATGGGGAATTTCTGCAAATGGAGTAAATGTACCATTAAAAGATACTACAATTATTACAGATGAACAAACAGGTAAAATATTTGTATCTATTGCAGATGTTGCACCATACATAACAGGATATACATATCTGCATGGAGAATATGGTGAAAACTCAGAAGATACTAATTCAGGAGTAGTACAATGTGCAGATGAAGCAGTAGAATTTTATGCAAATGAAAATAAGATTAATAAAATTTTATTAAAAGAAGATACAAATGATAACGAATATGGTTATATGTATTTATCAGAAAGAATTAAATATGCCAACAGTCAATTATATGCATATGTAGAAGATTTAAACCCAATATTTAATGCCAAAGTTACATATACTGTAGAAACAAATAAAATAACATTATTTGGAACAGAATTTTTGTATGAACAATATCAAGCTGGAATTGCAAATTTAGGATATAATTCTTTAGATAATAATTTTGTAAATAAAAAAGCTTTAGCTTCAGATATGATAGTTGCTAAGAATGCAAATGGGTTAATAGGAATTATAACCCCAGAAGGAGAAGAAATTGCAGGACCTCGTTATACAAACGTACAGTGGTTAGAAACTACAGAAGAATTTTTGGTAGAAAATAATAACAAATATGGTATCATCAGTGAATTAGGTCAAAGTAAAATTTCTATGAATTATGATTCCATAAAGTTATTAGACAAAGACAGTGGTTTATATATTGTAGAGAGTAATAATAAGTATGGTGTAATTAATAAGAGTGAAAGACAAATATTATATTCTGAATTTGACCAAATTGGAGTAGATAAAAATCAATATCCAAGTTTAAGAGATGAAAATCAATATTTATTTTTTGATTCAATAATACCTGTAGAAAGAGATGATAAGTGGGGATTATATAATGTAAATGGAGAAGTTATATTACCAGTAGAATATGATAGTATAGGTTGTGTTGTATCTTCACAACAAACGAAATCCTCAAACAATGCAATACTACTTGATGATTATGAAGGAATTATAGTTGGGAAAAAAATGAACGAAAATGATACAAATAAAAAATATGCAGTATATAACCCATTAGGAGAACAATTAGTAGGATTTTTGCTAGATAATATATTCTATAGAACAGAAAATGGAGAAGATATTTATTATTTAGAAATGGATGCTCAACAAGGAAATCTAGATGAAGTATTCAGAGCAAATGGTATAAAAAAAGTAAATACCGGTGTTGATGATTCAAACTTAACAAATAACATGAATATTAATAATGGAACATCAGATACAAACGAAATAGTAAGAAATTAATGAATAATTATTAGCCTTCCTAAATAAAATTTATTAGGGAGGCTAAAATTATGGGAGAAGGAATAATAAGAAAAAATGGTATTGCTATATTAAAAGGAGAAATTATAGCTTTTATAATAAATATTTTGGGGTTAATAATATTATCTTTAGTAATGACATATTCTACTATATCAGATACCAAAATACCAACATTAGTAATTGCGGTAAATACATTAGCAATTTTGATAGGAAGTTCAATTGCTACTATAAAATTAGAAAAAAAGGGAATTATTAATGGATTAATTATAGGAAGTCTATATATTGCTATTTATTTGTTAATTTCATTAATATTTGCGGGAAGCGTTAGTTTTTCTATTAAAACTATTTTAATAATTACATTAGGAATTATTGCAGGAGGAATAGGTGGAATAATAGGAGTTAATTTAAATAGAAAAAAATAATATAATAAATTTGAAATTTATAAAATTCAACTATTTAGGAAAAAATAGTTGAATTTTTTTAGGTTTTAAGATAGAATTTAACAAGACTATATTCAATGTTTTTAACTAAGGAGGAGAAAAAGTGAACAAAGAGGAAAAACTAAAAAAAGAGAAAAAAGCTAGAGAAACAAACAAATTAAGAGGCTTAAGAATAACATTAATAATATTTATTATAATTTTGTTATCTTTAATATCTTTTGTAGGCATATATGTAAAAGATAAAAATGAAATGTCAGATATTATTCCAGACTTTATATTAGGTTCAGATATAGAAGGAAATAGAATAATTCAATTAAATGTTGAACAAGATGATACAATAACATTAACAGATTCAACAGGGGCTAAAATAGCAACAGGAACTGAAGAAGAACTTTCAAACCAAGGCTATACGGAAGATGTTATTACACAAAATAATTATACAAAAACAACAGAGGAAACAAATAAAGTAGAAGTATTAACTGCGGAAAATTATGAAAAGTCAAAACAAATATTAATAAATAGATTAAAAACATCTGGAGTTACAGATTATAAAGTAAGACAAGATAAAGACAATGGGAATATAGTTGTAGAATTAAAAGAAAATGATTCAACAGATGATATAATATCAACATTATCAGAAGTTGGAAAATTTGAATTGAAAGATTCAGAAACAGAAGAAATTTTATTAAATAATGATGACGTAAAAGATGCTAAAGTTTTATACAATAATACACAATCAGGTGTTAATGTATATTTAGAAATAGAATTTAATAAACAAGGAAAAGAAAAATTACAAGAAATATCAAAAACATATAATAGCAATGCAGAAACAGAAGATACAACAAATACAGTAGCTAACAATACAGTTACTAATGAAATAACAGAAGCAGATTTAAATGCTGCAGAAACAACAAATGAAGCTACAGATGAAACTACAAATACAACAACTGAAGAAACAACAGATACAGAAGAAGCATCATCAAAGAAAATAGATATGGTAATCGATGGAACTACAATAGCACAAGAACAACAATTTTCAGAGGAAAATGCTACAGGAACATTAGATTTATTAATAGGAAGTGGAAGCGCATTATCTACAGATGATGAAAATAACAACTTAGATACATATATAATACAAGCTCAATCAATGGCTTCATTAATTAAAAACGGTGTTATGCCAATTACATATTCATTAGAAAGCAATAAATATATAGAATCTCCAATAACAATTGAGTTATTAAAAAATGTAATTATAGTATTAGGCGCCATAGCAGTAGTATTATTTATCTTCTTAATAATTAAATTTAGAGTAAATGGAATACTTGCAACAATTTCTAATGTTGGATTTATTGCAGTTATATTATTAATTTTAAGATTAACAAATGTAGAAGTAGGAATTGGCGGAATTATAGGATTAGCATTAATACAATTATTAAATTATATATTACTTTATATGTTATTAAAGGCTGTAAAAGGCAAAAAAGAAAATGATAAAGCTATGAAAAATGTAATAGTAAAATTCTGTATGATGTCTGTGCCAGCATATATAATTGCTATTGTATTTGCATTTAATTCATTTATTCCAATATATAGCTTTGGAATGGTTGTTTTCTGGGGAATTACATCATCAGTTATATATAATTTACTTGTAACTAAAAATTTAATTATAAAAGCAGAAGAAAAATAATATGAGAGGGTGAAAAGATGGAACGCAAAAAAATTAGTATGAAAATTAAGATACTATATATTTTAATAGCAATTATAATAATTGCAGGTATAGTTGTTGGATGTACAGCAAAGTTTAAATTTAGTTTAGCATATGATGACTCTAATAGAATAGAAGTATATATTGGTAAAGATTATACAAAATCTGATGTAGAATCTATTGCTAAAGAAGTATTTGGAACAAATGATGTTTTAATACAAAAAATAGAGTTCTTTAATGATTCAGTAGCTATTACTGTAAGAGAAAGTAATGATGAACAATTAAATAATTTAGTAACAAAAATCAATGAAAAATATGAAACATCTTTAACAAAAGATGATCTAACAATAGTAGAAACACCTCATTATAGAGGAAGAGATTTAATGGCAAATTATGTTTGGCCTATAGTAATTTCAGCAATACTAATTATTTTATATGAACTAATAAGATTTAGAAAAATAGGAGTATTAAAAATTGCTGCTAAATTAATAATTTGGCCAATAGTAATAGAAGCATTATATTTAAGTGTTTTAGCAATAGCAAGAATACCTATTAGTTATTACACATTACCATTAGGAATTATATTAGCAGTATTAACATTAACAGTTATTACATACAAAAACGAAAAGAAATTAGTGGAATACAATAGAAAGAAAAATAAGGGTAGTGAAGAAGAAAAAGATTAAAATATTATGAACGGGATTTGGGGACGTTCCTTAAATCCCGTTTTTACTTAGATATAAGCCTAAAAAAATACAGGATAAAATATTTTATCCTGTATTTTTTTACTATTTTTGTAATTTGTAATAAGATTTCTTTCCTTTTTTTAGAATTGCAAATCCATCTTTAAAATCTTTATCTGAAAGTATGTAGTTTGTATCAGATATTTTTGTATCATTTAAAGATATACCACCTTGTGTAATTAATTGACGTGCTTGACCTTTTGATGGTGCAAATCCAACTTGAATTATTGCATCTAATATAGAAATATTAGCTGTAACAGTAGCTGTTGGCATATTGTCTAGACTACCTTGACCACCGAATAAAGCATTAGAAGCTTCTTCTGCTTTTTTTGCTTCTTCTTCACCATGAATTAATTTTGTTATTTCATATGCAGCAACTTTTTTAGCTTCATTTATTTTTTCATCTTTTAAATTAGAAAATTCTTCGACCTTTTCCATAGGTAAGAAAGTAAGTAAACTTAAAACAGTTTTTACGTCAGCATCATCGATATTTCTCCAATATTGATAAAAATCATAAGGTGATGTTTTTGTAGCATCTAACCAAAGAGCACCTTTTTCTGTTTTACCCATTTTTTTACCTTCTTTTGTTGTAAGAAGTTTAAATGTAAGACCATATGAATCAGAATGACCAATTCTTCTTATTAAGTCAACACCACCTAGAATGTTTGACCATTGGTCGTTTCCACCCATTTGTAATTTACAACCATATTTATCATGTAAATATAAGAAGTCATATGATTGCATTAACATATAGCTAAGCTCGAAAAATGTTAAACCTCTTTCCATTCTTTGTTTATAACATTCTGCTGCAAGCATTTTATTAACAGAAAATAGTGAACCGATTTCTCTTGCAAAGTTAATAAATTTTAAATCTAGTAGCCAATCTGCATTGTTAACTATTATTGCAGCATTTTCACCTTCGAAAGATAGAAATTTAGCAATTTGCTTTTTAAAACATTCAACATTATGATCTATTTCTTCTCTAGACATCATTCTTCTCATATCTGTTTTACCAGAAGGGTCACCTATTGTAGCTGTACCACCACCAATTAAAATAATTGGTCTATGTCCTGCTTTTTGCATATGTGACGCAACCATCAAAGAAATAAAATGCCCTACATGTAAACTATCTGCAGTTGGATCAAAACCTATGTAAAATGATATTGATTCATTATCTAATAAATTTTTAATTTCTTCTGGATGTGTTAATTGTTCTGTATAACCTCTTTGGGTTAATTCCTCAAAAATATTAGACATAAAACGTCCTCCTTATAAATTGATATCTATATTATTTTTTTCTTTTTTTACAGCCTTAATAAATTCTTTATTATTCATAAATCTATTTATATTTGCTTCATCAATTCCAGTACCTTTACTTATATCTGAAACAGAAGCATCTTCCACTTGATTAGTTAAAAAAGTTTTTAATTTTGACATTTCAAAATTATCTTTTGGTGCACAATTTGGGCAAATATCATCTACTGATGAAAAAAAGCATCCACAACGTAAACATTTCTTAAAATTCATAATTAAGTTCATTCCTTTCTAGTTTTGATTATAAATTAAATAAATTTTCTAGCTGTATTTTATCATAAAAAACTACAAAAAAAAACTAAATCTTACCAAAAAACATATATAAATTTATTAAAAAATATGTTGACAATTATTTTTTATTATGCCATAATGATAATGGTTATCATTTAAGGAGAAGTTATGGAAAGATATAGTAAGCAAAGAGAGTTAATATTAAATGTATTAAAAGAGAGAAATGACCATCCAACTGCAGAAATGCTATATAATGATATAATAAAAATTATGCCAACTATAGGAATTGCAACAGTATATAGAAATTTAGCAGCATTATATGAAAGTGGTCAAATATTAAAAATAGAAACTAAACAGGGAGAGTCTGATAGATTTGACGGAAATATTATGCCTCATATTCATTTCCAATGTTTAGAGTGTAACGAAATACAAGATATCTTTTTAAATAATGATGATAATAATAAACTTAATGATAAACTAAAAGAATTTGCTAATATTATAAATGCAGAAGTAACAAGTTCCAAAATTATTTTAAATGGAAAATGTGAAAAATGTAAAAATAAGGAAAGATAAAATCCATATATGCAAATCTCACAAGTTTAGGTAACCTAACTTTGTTGTTTCAGAAAAATCTAACGATTTTTCTTACAAAATAAAATTTTATATTATAGGAGGAATAAAAATGAAAGCTTATGTATGTAAAGTATGTGGATATGTACACATTGGAGATGAAGCTCCAGAAAAATGCCCACAATGTGGAGCTAGTAAAGACAAATTTGAATTAAAAGATATGAGTGGAGATAAAGACTATGCAGATGAACACAAAATCGGTGTAGCTCAAGGTTTAGATGAAGAAGTTGTTAAAGGATTAAAAGATAACTTTATGGGAGAATGTACAGAAGTTGGTATGTACATAGCTATGAGTCGTCAAGCTGATAGAGATGGATACCCAGAAATAGCAGAAGCTTTTAAAAGATATGCTTTAGAAGAAGCTGAACATGCTGCTAAATTTGCAGAATTATTAGGAGAAGTTGTTTATGCAGATACTAAGAAAAACTTAGAATTAAGAGCAGCTGCAGAACAAGGAGCTTGCATGGGTAAAAAAGAATTAGCTACAAGAGCTAAAGAATTAGGATATGATGCTATACATGATACAGTTCATGAAATGGCTAAAGATGAAGCTCGTCATGGAAGAGGATTTGACGGATTATTAAAAAGATATTTTTCTAAATAATTTAAATTATACTTAAACGAATATAGGATAAATATTAATGATAAGAATATAAAATTCGATATAAATTTAATAATTTATCTTATATTCGCTTTTTATTATATAGGAAAAATCGAAGATTTTCGCGTATATAACAAGGTTAAGTTACCTATATTCGTGCGATTGCAAAGCAATCTGCACATATAGCGAAGCTACTTTTCTTATTTACAAATAAAAAATACTTATGTTATAATTATATGGACTTAAAATTTAAGAAGGTGTGTTTATGGCAGTATTATTATTTATAATATATATGCTAGTGCTGATAATATTTGGTTTAGTCGTATTTGCTGTTATGCAAATAAAGATGCTTGGGTTAACAGTAAGAGACTTTTGGTCATTTATAGAGGCAAACCAAGAATTAGATAAATTAGATAAGATTGCTAAAAAGTATGAGAAAATGAGTACTCCTCAACAAATAATGTTCTTAAAAGAGGCAGAAAAAATATTCACTGCATTTGATAAAGTTCCTGCTTCTATTTGGGAAGAGGAAACAAATAAATATCAAAATGTTTTAGAGGCTTATAAAGATATAAAAGTTATGAGATGGATAGAAAATGACAAGAGTAATGTAAAAGAGGAAGTTACAGATACAAAATAAAAAATTAAAAAAAATGAAAAATTGTATTGACAAATTATATATAAAGGTATTATAATAAGCATTGTCAGTTGCAAGACATTCATGCAGATGTGGCGGAACTGGCAGACGCACAGGACTTAAAATCCTGCGGTTGAATAAACCGTGCCGGTTCGATTCCGGCCATCTGCACCATTAGAACACCAAGTGTTTCGGAAGATTCAAACTTGGTGTTTTAATTTTAAAAATAGTCAAAGTTCTAACAAAAGTTCTAACACTTTTCCAAAATTAGAATTTTTATTAAGTTAGAAATGTATTTTTTTAAAACAAGTTACCTAAAGTGCGAGTTTGGTAATTTGTTCTTTTTTTGTATCTAATGCTAATTTGTTTTCAATCACATTTGCAGAAATCCTTTTATTTTCTACATCTGCATGAGCATATCTTAATGTAGTTTGAAAATTAGAATGACCTAGCCATATTTGTATATCTTTTAATGGCACACCATTTCTTACAAGCAAAGTGCCACAACTATGTCTTAAATCGTGTAATCTAATATGTCGTAAATTATTATTATCTAATATTTTACTAAAAGTTTGAGTTACATATCCAGGTTTCATTAACTCTCCATTTTCCATTAAACAAATATAATCCTTATAATCATGGCAATAAGTATTTCCATAAAACTTTTTATTTTCTTCATATTTATTTTTATATTTTCTTAATAAATCGGCAATAAAATCAAATAAAGGTAAAGTTCTATAACCAGAATCACTTTTTGCTCTATCCTTGAATATAAATTGTGTAATACCATCAATTTTTCCTCTGCCGACAGTATGTCTAATTGTTAAAGTCTTATCTTTAAAGTCAATAGCATTCCATTTTATACCGATAACTTCTTCACGCCTTAGTCCATATACTCCGGCAATAATTACTGGTAGTTCAATAGATGTAGTTTCTATTATTTCCATTAAATTTAATAATTCATCTTGAGTATAATAATCTGCGGTATAT